>JAKIYP010000024.1 GCA_022708505.1 Bacteroidota bacterium | reverse complement strand
CAGGCATAATTATTTGTAACATTGCCAATCCCATGGCGAAAAATCCTGCATTGGCCGGTGCTATGGTCATACCGCTCACGCCGATACCTTCGCGTCCGGCAAAATAGAAAAATACTGCGAGTTCCTGTGATTTCAACCAGTCAAATGTTTCTTTTTTTAGATTGTCAAATTCGTAACCGAATTTAGTCTTAAATGTTTCTTTGTCTGTTGGTTCGTTGTCGGCAATAGCCATTGTGTCCGGGTCGCGGCGACGCATGTAAGGGTCGGTATAATTGGCTGAAACGCCATTGCTTACCCTGTGTACGATCGCTTCTGTGTATAAGCCTTTACCCGGTATGTCATATTGTACTTCAAATGTGTTTTTGCCTTCACCACCCAAAGCGGCTACAGCCAGTTCTTCCACACTGTTGAATACAGTGAAACTTTTGCAGTTGTTTAGCACTTCAACTGCTTCAGCAGGTAATTTGATACCTTTTTTTTCTAAGTTTGAAATGAAATTGTTCATGATTGAATTTGTTGTTCTTAATACCTATTAATTTTGAATCGAAATGAAGTAATACTTAATATTGCGGGATCTATATGTTTTTAAATGAGGTAACACAAAGCAGTTCTGCCGTGTATTTACTTGAGTTTAAAAATCTGAAGTTTCGTCGTGCATTGAAATACACGCTGTCTCCTTCTTCCAGATTAAATGTTTGATGGTCCAGTTCAAATTCCAATTCGCCTTTTATTAAATAACAAAAAATCTGACCAGACTGTTTTTCAAACATATTGCTACTGTTTGATTTTTCAGGAAAACGTATCATGAACGTATCCATAAGTTTGTTAAGTCCTTGATAGGAAAGAGAAAATATATCTGCGCCAAATTCATTTGTCCCGGTTAGTTTAACTTCTTTTCTTCTGATTACAGGTATTTCCTCTGTTTCGTTTTCTCCAATTAAATCTCCAACAGTTGTTTGTAGACTTTCTGCAATATGCTTTAAAGTGATGATGGTGGGAAAGGCTTTTGCTTTTTCGATTTGAGATAAAGCGCTGGAACTGATTCCTACTTTCTTAGCCAGTTCGTTCAATTGCAGACCGATCTGTTCTCTTTTGCGTTTTATTCTTTCACCTATTCTTTGCATACCAATAATTTTGGTGCAAAGATAATATAAATATTTCGATAAATTAAGCAGTACTTAATATTATTTTTCGATATTCTTTGTGATTACATATTCTTTTATGTTGTAAATGATATAAAATCAATGTAATATGTGTTTATTGGCGTGGGTGCAAAAAAACGGGTGAATTCAATTATTCACCCGTTTTTTAAGTCTTGATTTATTTATTGTGCGTTTTTACTTATTTTGAATGGTATGCAACCAACATCCAAACCATTTTTTCCTGTTCTTTGATGTAATCACTCATCATTGCGACGGTGGATTCATCTCCGGCCTCAGAAGCGAGTTCGAGAATTGCTCTTTCTGATGCAATAAAATGACCGTATGTTTCCAATACATGTTTCAATCCTGCTTCGCCATCTGTTACGTATCCACTCTCTTTTACTTTGGATACCTTGAGATATTCGCTGAAATTATGTGCTGGCACTCCGTTGAGCATCAATATACGCTCGGCAATTTCATCAACCTTCTCTGCTGCATTGTTATACAGATTCTCAAATTGTTCGTGCAATACGAAGAAGTTTTTACCTTTTACGTGCCAGTGTAATCCTCTTAAATTTGTATAGAATACCTGATAATCAGCCAGTAGTTGTTGTAATGCTTCAACTGTTTTTTTTGATGATTCTGCATCTAATCTGATAAAATCTAATGTTTTCATTGTGCTATATTTTTTAATGTTAGTATAATTCTTATTTTGATGTTACAAATTTATATGATTTATCAATATGAAACAAATAGATATTGTTTATATCTCTATAGGAGGTTTAAATGATGTTTAATTATCTATCATAACCCTGATTTTTATAAACATAATTAATTATATTTGCATACGTATAAAAATAAAACAAACACAAATGAAAAAAGCTGGCTTATTATTCATGATAATGATTTTTACCGTGTCCTGTTCTCAGGTTTTAATTACGGGAAGAAAACAACTTGTGTTGGTCTCAGATGCAGAACTGTTAAACATGAGTTTGCAGAGTTATAAACAATTTATAGATTCGGTTCCCTTGTCGAAAGATGTTGTACATACGGCTATGGTAAAGAAAACCGGGACTAAAATTGCTACTGCGGTTGAAAGCTTTTTAAAAGCCAATGGTCATGAGGCTGAGATTGCAAATTTTCAGTGGGAGTTTAATCTGGTAGAAGATTCTACGGTAAATGCGTTTTGTATGCCGGGAGGTAAAGTGGTGTTCTTTGAAGGAATATTGCCGGTTACTCAAACTGAGGCTGGCGTTGCCGTGGTAATGGGACATGAAATAGCCCATGCGGTTGCAAATCACAGCAAAGAAAGACTTAGTCAGCAAATATTGTTGTCTTATGGTGCCTCAGCTGCTGATTTATTGTTTTCGCAGAAATCAGAGACTACCCGTTATGGAATTCAAACACTGTATGGACTTGGAGCTCAACTGGGTGTAATACTTCCTTACTCAAGGGAACACGAATTTGAAGCCGACAGATTGGGATTGATTTTTATGGCAATGGCCGGTTATGATCCCAATGAGGCTGTTGCTTTCTGGGAACGCATGTCGGCAAATGACCCGAACGCTCAACTCGATTTTATGAGTACACACCCAACCAATGCCAAAAGGATAGCCAATATGAAAAAAGTATTGGCAGAGGCAATGGGTTACTATCAAAAAAATTAATTACTCGTTTAAATTATTATGTTTTTGAATATTAGTCTGTTAGAGTGGATTGGTTACCTGAGTTCAGTGCTGGTAGCAGTATCTCTGACCATGAGTTCTATTGTGAAACTCAGGTGGTTTAACCTGGTCGGTGCAGGAATTTTTTCGTTTTATGGTTTTGCGATTGGCTCGTTACCGGTTGGTTTGCTTAATTTGTTTATCGTGCTGGCAAACATTTACTATCTGATTAAGATATACAACCGGAAAGAAACTTTCAAGCTGATTCCTGTTACATTAAAAGAAGCTTATTTACAGTATTTTCTTGATTTTAATAATAAAGAAATCAATACGTTTTTTCCTGATTTTAAACAGTCTTTCACAGCAGACAAGGATCAAACTGAGGATACAATCACACTGTTGTTGTTACGGGATGCACAGGTTGCCGGCGTTTTTTCTGGAATAAAGAAATCCGAAGACCTGTATGTTTATCTTGACTATGTTTCTGCTCCGTATCGTGATCTGAAACCCGGAGAATATATTTATAAGAAAAAAGTAAATGTGTTGAAAGATCTTGGCGTAAAACGTTTAATTTGTGAAATTGAGCATCCGCAACACAAAGAATATTTGCGGAAGATGGGATTTGTAGAAGGCAAATCCGGTGATAAAAACAGGTTTGTGAAAGAAGTGTAATTTTACTCTTTGTCTGAATCAACGCGTAATTAATAATTCTAATCATTGTATTGAATGCATCCACATCAAAAGTTTGGGACAGCTCCTGTGTTTTTTACGGCTATTTCTACCATTTTGGGAGCAATTTTATTTTTAAGATTTGGTTTTGCAGTTGGAACTGTTGGCTTTTGGGGCGTAATCCTGATTATATTGTTGGGACATATTGTGACAATTCCTACCGCACTTGCTTTGTCTGAAATTGCCACCAATAAAAGGGTAGAGGGTGGGGGTGAGTATTATATCGTTTCCAGGTCGTTTGGATTGAATATCGGTGCGACGATTGGCTTGGTGTTGTATTTGTCTCAGGCTGTGAGTGTCGCGTTTTATGTGATTGCATTCACGGAAGCATTTTCATTCTTGTTTGATTTTCTGAAGGATAGATTTGATATTTTATTACCCAGACAGGTAATCAGCATTCCTGTAATGCTTTTATTAGCTTACCTGATTATCACCAAAGGGGCCAATATGGGTGTTAAAGCGTTGTATGTCATTGTAGGTATTCTGGCCTTCTCTTTGTTGATGTTCTTTCTGGGTTCAACTGAATATGCCTCAGAGTCATCTTTTAATTTGGCCAATGCAGAATTCAGGAATATGGGTAGTTTCTTTGTGGTCTTTGCCATTGTTTTTCCTGCTTTTACGGGTATGACTGCCGGAGTGGGATTATCCGGCGATTTGAAAAACCCAGGCAAATCGATACCCTTAGGTACTATCGGAGCTACCTTGCTTGGAATGGTTGTTTATTTTTTAATTGCTTATAAACTGGCAGCGTCTGCTAGTCCTGCTGATCTTGCAGGCAATCAGATGATTATGGCGGATATAGCCGTCTGGGGTTTTTTGGTGGTGCCGTTGGGACTGGCAGCATCTACCATCTCTTCAGCATTAGGTTCTGTAATGGTAGCTCCACGTACTTTGCAGGCCCTGGCAACAGATAAATCATTCCCTTCCGCGAAAATCAACGAGTGGTTGAGCAGAAGCAGCGTGAAAGACGGTGAGCCTGTTAATGCCTCCGTTGTAACCTGTATTATTGCATTCTTTTTTGTACTGTTGGGTGATGTGAATATTGTAGCCCAGATTATTTCGATGTTTTTCATGGTAACATACGGCTCAATCTGTTTGATTTCTTTCCTGAATCATTTCGGATCATCGCCTTCTTATCGTCCTTCATTCAGGTCTAAATGGATTTTTTCGCTGGTGGGATTTGTTGCCTCTGTCTGGATTATGTTTCAGATCAGCGTTTTATATACCGTTTTGTCGCTGACTGTATTGGTTCTGGTATACATTTATATTAACTACCTGCACAAAAGCCGTAAAGGACTCGAATCGATTTTTGCCAATTCGATTTTTCAGCTTAACCGTTGGTTGCAGGTCTATATCCAGCGTGAAAAGGTAACACGTACAGAAAAAGAATGGAGGCCTAGTGCTATTTGTATCTCGAAGAATTCGTTTAAGTATGATAATGCATTCCGGTTGTTGAACTGGTTGTCTTACCGGTTTGGTTTTGGTACCTATCTTCATTTTATCAAGGATTATTATTCCAGAAGTACAAGTGAGCAGGCTAATCAGGAGTTAGAAAAAATTCTGAAAAATATTGAAATTGAAAACAGTGTTTATGTCGACACAATTGTTTCACCATCAAATACTTCTGCGATTGTTCAGGCTATTCAGCTGCCGGGAATTGCCGGTATGGAAAACAATATGTTGATTTTTGATTTTGATAAAGAAGATCCTGACGAACTGGATGTTATCATTGATAATTACCGGGTAGTCAATGCTGGAAATTTTGATATTTGCGTGCTGGCTGTCAGCAGAAAACCGGTGTTTTATAAAAATGGGATTCATGTGTGGCTTAAAACTTTTGATGAAGTGAATGCCAATTTGATGATATTAATGAGCTTTATTATTTTAGGTCATCCCGACTGGAAAAAAAGCAATATTAAAATTCACTATTTGTGCCGCGAAGAAGAAGCCGAATCTGTTCAGTCGTGGTTGGATGAATTAATCATGAGTGGAAGAATGCCTATTTACAGGCATAATATCGAAATAGTTATCAGAAAAGAAAATAAAGCTATTAAAGAAATCATCAGTGATTATTCATCAGAAGCTGGATTGTCTATAATCGGATTTAT
The DNA here is from genome assembly GCA_022708505.1 of Bacteroidota bacterium. Taxonomy (GTDB): domain Bacteria; phylum Bacteroidota; class Bacteroidia; order Bacteroidales; family Paludibacteraceae; genus Paludibacter. The sequence continues at coordinate 22,028 of JAKIYP010000024.1, read as the reverse complement.
CCCCGAAGATGTAAAACAAAATGGTCGTGAAGTTTTTGAAGGTTATGATCGCTTGGGTAATGTGTTGTTTGTAAATGCCTGTTCAGCCAAGATAATTGATTGATATATCATTTCTTAAACATAAAATACACCGCCAGGATTATAAACACAAAAGCGATGATATGATTGGTTTTCAGACTTTCATTTTTGAATACCAACAGGGAAAAGACGGCAAAAACAGAAAGGGTAATAATTTCCTGAATAACTTTTAGTTCTACAAGTGAGAACGGTCCGCCGTTGCCTGCATATCCGATTTTATTTGCCGGCACCTGAAACAGGTATTCAAACAAGGCAATTCCCCAGCTAATCAGGATGATTGCTATTAATCCAAGTTTGTTAAACCATTTCCATTCGGCAAATTTGAGATGCCCGTACCAGGCGAAAGTCATAAAGGTGTTGGATAATATCAACAACGCGATGGTTAGAAAACCTTTCATTTGATGGTGGACTGATAATATAGGTTGAATATCGCGGAAAGTGAGGGATTCGAACCCCCGGTACAGTTACCCGTACACCGCATTTCGAGTGCGGCCCGTTCGACCACTCCGGCAACTTTCCAAAAACAGCGCAAAGGTAAATATTTATTTTTGAAAATAAACCCGGAAGCATACAAAATGATGTTCCGGGTTTGTAAAATTATTGATTAAATCCTGTTGTTAAATCTCCCAGGCTAATGCGCTTGCTCCAAGGATAGCAGCATCGGCTTCTTTTAAATCAGAGAATAACACTTTGACTTTACCTTTCCAAATAGCAAGCAGATTTTTCTCCATGTGCTCAACAATCGGCTTCATGATGTAGTCACCCGATTTTGTCAAACCACCAAATAATACGATGGCTTCAGGTGCACTGAATGCAACAAAGTCCGACAGGGCTTCACCTAAAATCTTACCGGTATATTCAAAAATTTCCAGGGCAACCATATCTCCTTGCAGGGCAGCATCATGTACATCTTTCGATGTAATTGATTCAGCCGGGATATTCCGCAGTAAGCTGTCGTCTTTTCTGGTCTCCAGAATTTCGCGCGCTGTACGTGCAACTCCGTTTGCCGATGCGTAAGTTTCCAAACAGCCGGTTTTACCGCAGGCACACTGGCGACCATTGTTGCGTACGGAGCAAGTATGTCCGAGCTCCCCGGCAAAACCGTCGTGACCGTAAACCAATTTTCCATCAATAACGATTCCGCTTCCCACACCGGTTCCCAGTGTAATCATGATGAAGTTTTTCATCCCACGGGCAGCGCCATATGTCATTTCACCGATGGCAGCGGCATTCGCGTCGTTGGTTAACACAGTTGGAATACCGAATTTTTCGGACATTAAATTTGAGAATGGTATTACTCCCTTCCAGTTCAAATTGGGTGCAAATTCAATATTCCCTGTATAATAGTTCCCGTTTGGAGCACCAACACCGATACCTTTGATTTTTGAGATGCCTCCTGCATCATCAATCAATTTGTTGAGCTCAACATATATATCGTCAATATACAGGTTGATGTCCTGATGAGTTCCGGTTTTTACAGCAGATTTTGATAATACATTTCCACGGGCATCAACAATACCGAAAACGGTGTTGGTTCCGCCCATATCCATGCCAATTACATAAGGTTTATCCATATTTTGGTTTTTTAGAAATTATTTAATAAACAAATGATTAATAACTCATATCTTACTTCACAGGGATGTCTGTGTTTACATTTTTAGATCCAATAAGGGAGTAGTACAGTAAGTATACAAGACCGGCTGCTATTACCCAATAACTTACAAGGTAATTGCTTGTGCCATCTACAATAGCATTCTGAAGTAATGGTAAAATACCACCACCGCAAACAAGTACCATAAAGATACCGGAAGCCTTTTCTGTATACTTTCCTAAACCTTCAACAGCAAGGTTGAAAATACCTCCCCACATCACGGATGTACATAACCCGATTAATACCAATAATGCTGCGTTAACAGGCACTTCTGCCAAACCAAATAACTCAGCTCCTCCGGTAAATACGGGTAAATTAACTAAAACATCGGTAGGCGCAAACATGGCAGCTAAGGTCAGTATCAAACCTACAACCGAAGCAACACCCAGCATAGCTTTTGCAGAAACCTTACTTCCTATGGCAGCTCCTAACAGACGACCGACAAGCATCAACAACCAATACGTAGCGGCAACTGAACCTGCAACCGCTTCAGCGATGCCAACCCCTCCGTCACCGATGGGATTCTGTAGCCATTTGTTTAATACATTGGGAACTCCAACTTCAACGCCAACATAAACGAAAACACCTATTGCACCCAGCACAAAGTGACGGAAAGATAAAGCGCTGTGTGCAGATTTTTCTGTTGAAGCCTGTTTTTGTTCTTTCGTTTTTTCAGGAATAGCAGTACGGGAGATTACCAAAAAAGCGAATGCGAAAATTGCCAATGCTGCATACATCAAAGGAAAGACATCGCTGATTCGTGCGTCTGCAATTGCAGGGATTAGAATACCTGTTAGCACGATAACAGCTGTACCGCTTAACGAGTTGAAAGAACCACCAATCTGGATAAGCTGATTTCCTTTATTTCCACCGCCTCCGAGCGTATTTAACATCGGGTTAACGACAGTGTTTAATAAACACATTGAGAATCCGGCAACAAAAGCTCCAAGCAAATATACTCCGAAGCTACCCACTGCCCCTGAAAGTGTTTGAATGCCCACCCCGGTAAAGCCAATAGCTATTGCAATCAGGGCAGTTTTTTTATAACCCAATTTCTGAAGTAAGTTCCCGGCAGGATATCCCATCACAGCATAAGCTATGAAGTTTGCAAAAACCCCAAGTGTACCCATCCAGTTCGGGACGTTGAACTGAAACTTCAGAATATCTCCCATAGGAGATGCGAGATTTGTTACAAATGATATCATCCCGAAGAGGAATATCATCACAATAATGGCAATGACATTGCTGCCTTGTTTTGTTTGTGTACTCATTTTGTTAATAGATTTATTAGTTTATTATTAGTTTGATAGATTACTTGTTAATAAAAACGCACAAAAATACAATTTTTCCATGGCTTAACCACAATTTTATCAAAGATTAATTCTGTTGTATAACATATTTTTATAACTCTCTGAATATAAACTCACTCATTCGTTTGTATAAATGCCTTCTTGTTTGTTTTCCTGTTATACTGTGGTTTTTGTCTGTATAAATATGCATTTCGAATTGCTTGCCTGCTTCAACCAATTTGTCGGTGTAAATCAGGGTGTTGTTGTAGTGTACATTATCATCTGCCGTGCCATGCACAATCAACAACTTTCCTTCCAACTGGCCGGTTTTCAGTACTGCGGATGTCTGTTCATATCCGGAGAAGTTTTCTTCCGGAGTTTGCATGAATCTTTCCGTATAAGCAGTATTGTAAAAACGCCAATCGGTCACGGGTGCAACTGATATGCCGGCCTTAAATACTTTTTCGCCGCTACTCATTGCCCATAAAACAACTGAGCCTCCGTAACTCCAGCCCCAGATGCCAATCCTTGTTTTATCAACGTAGCTCAGACCACCCAGGTATTTTGCTGCTTCAGTCTGGTCTCTGGCTTCCAGTACGCCCAATTGTTTGTAGGTCGATTTCATGAAAGCTGCTCCCCTTGAGGCTGTTCCCCTGCCATCTACACACACCACCAGATAACCTTTCTGAGAAAGGTAATATTCCCATCCGACACTCCATTCGTTGAGCGCTTCCTGCGATCCGGGGCCTGAATATTGAATCATAAGAACCGGATATTTTTTACCGGGGTCGAAACCGGAAGGTTTGAGCATCCAGCCATATAACCTGATGTTGTCAGATGTGGTAAAGTTGAAAAATTCTTTGTTGTTTAACTTAAGTGTCTGGAAATTAGATGTAAGAATAGCATTGTCTTGTATATCTCTTATTTTTGACCCGTTGTTGCTTCTGATTACAAACTTCTCAGGCTCTGTGACACTGGAGAACTCATGCATAAAGTAGTTGAATCCCGAACTGAACCAGGCGTTGTTTTTACCTTTTGCATCAGTCAGGCACACTTTCTTACCTTTTGCATCAATAGAAAAAATATTTCTTTGTACGGGCGAAAGTTCAGCACTTTGATAATATACAATATTTCTGCGTTCGTCAATGCCGTAAAAATCAGTGATATCCCATTCTCCTTTTGTGATTTGTCGTGCTATTGTGCCATCCATCCTATGTTGGTAGATGTGCAGGTAACCGTCGCGGTCGCTTACGCCATAAAAGCCGGTATTGTCTTTACGGAATTTCAATAAATCAATATGTTGGTAATCGATGTATGTTTTACTTTCTTCCCGGGTGATTAAGCGTGCTATACCGGTTTTGGGATTCGCGAAATACATATCCAGGCGGTTTTGATTCCTGTTCATTTGAAAGATTGCCAACTGGCTCGCGTTGCTGGTCCATTTGATTCGGGGAATGTAGTAGTCGTTCTGCGCTTTCAGGTCGATGACGCGCGTGGTTTTGTTGAAATCATCGTAAATGCAAACGATAGCTTTGGGGTTCTTTTCTCCGGCTTTGGGATATTTAAACCGGGTCATTTCCGGATAAAGCAGGAATCCGGATTCTTCCTTATTTAAGAAAGTTTGAAAAGAAAATTCTTTCACCTCCCTTTCATCAAATTTGATGAATGCAAGCAGCTTGCTATCCGGACACCAGTCGTAATGATAGGTTATTCCAAACTCTTCTTCATATAACCAGTCCGATATGCCATTACTGATTTTTCCCGCTTCTCCGTCTTTGGTAATCTGGATATCTGTTTTGAAATCAACCTTTTTCATGTGCAGGTTATTCCCGTGAGCAAAAGCAATATACCGGTCATCTGCCGAAAAAACAGGAGCCTCCTGGGGTGTCTTGGATGACAGGGGATCAAACTCTTTGTATTTGATGTCGTAAATGTAGTATTCGGCTGTAAAGGAACGCCGGTAACGCTTTTTAATATTTTTGTAAACCAGTATTTTGGTCTCTTTCGGACTTAATATGTAGCCGGAAAATGAGTCAATCAGTTTATTTTTCACCTTGTTGATTGATAACAAAGTGTCAACGGCAGCTCCTGATTTGTAGCTGTATTTTACAATGGTCTGGCTGTCGACCATCAGAGTGTAATGTTCCCCATCATTCATGGAAACAGGGATTTGGCTCTTTTCCGGCCTGAATTTACCATCCGTGATGTCGTATAAAAATTGATCTGCATTGGTTGTGCATGTGATCATCATCAGCAGCATTAAAAGAATTTTGCTTTTCATATTTCAACTTCCTTATTTATTTGATTTTCTGTTTACTCTGATTTCGAATGTAGTTCCTTCGTCTTGTTTGGTGATAAAGGAGATGTGACCTCCCATGTGTTCGATGATACTTTTTGAGATGCTTAATCCTAATCCCATACCGGCACTCTTGGTGGTGAAGTTGGGCTTGAAAATTTCGTTTCGGATGGTTTCGGAAATCCCAGCTCCGTTATCCGTGAAACGGATAATTACGGTTTCTTCCTCAAGCTCCAGGGTGACATCAATTTTACCTTTTACGCCTTTTTTGATTGATTGCGTGGCATTTTTCAGGATGTTATTGAATACCTGAATGATTTGTTCAGGATCACCGGATACGATGATGTCTTTTTCAGGCCCGGTATAACTGATCCGGATGTTCTCGTAGTTATGTTGAAACAGATTTACCACAGACATCAGCTTCCCGGCAATGTCCACGTCTGTGAATTTTGTTTCGGGCATACGGGCAAATTGTGAAAAAGAGCCTGCAATGCGCGATAAATTATCAATCTGTTCAACCAATGTGTGCGCCGCTTTTTCAAAATAACCGTCGAACTGCTCCGGATCCAATTTCTTTGTCCGTTGCAATTGCTGTATGGTTAGTTTCATCGGTGTCAGGGGATTGTTGATTTCGTGCGCAACCTGTCTTGCCATGGTTCTCCAGGCCGATTCTCTCTCAGCTGTCAGCAAAAGCTGGGCGCTTTTCTCCAATTCGTCAACCGTACGGTTATATTGTTCAACGAGTTGACCAATCTCATCTTTCGATTTGTACTCAATTTTTTCATTTTTACCACCCAATCGCATGGATTTCAGTTTGCTTTCAAGTTGATGCAAGGGTTCCGCAAGTTGCCGGCCTGCAATCAGTATCAGGATGATAGAAAGAATGATGATAATCAGGTATATCTGGATGATAGCTCCCAGGAACTGCTCTATTTTTGCGTTGATTTCGGTCTGACTGAAATACTGGGGGATTGAAATATAACCGATTTGCAGGTAGTCACCGTTGACGAGGTCGGAATAGGCAGCCAAATAAGCCAACTTCCCGATTTGTTCGTATTGATTTTCCGTGGTACGGTCGGGGAAATACACTTCAGGCGACATCAGTCCACTAATCAGGTTCTTGCTGAAAATAAGCGATTGAGAACTTCCCCTGAGTTTTCCTGCATTATCATAAATATTGATGTCGGTTTGGTATCTGTATGCCAGTTCCTGTAAGTTGGTATTCAGACTTTGTTCATCAACAGTAGCAATATCTTCAGTCCAATAATACAAGTCCTGAAGCGAGTTCCGGATGTATTGCTTTTTCTTTTCAAGTTCGGCAATCTGTTCCTGCCGGTAATTACTTCTGATGTAATTCACGGAGAAGATAAGGATACTGATGAAACTCACAAATAGCAGTGATATGAATACCAGTTGAAATTTGGATGTGAGTCCGAGTGCATACGTTCTTTTGTTTTTTATCAGTCCGAATAGCCAGAAAACCACCCTTGCAAACAGCAGATAAGCCAGGATGATAAACAAAGAATAAAAAATCAGGTTGCGGAATGAGGTGCGAACAATTTCAGTAATGACAATCCGGACGTCGTTTTTGGTATAGACAAAGTATTCGCGGTTTTCATCACTCATACGGGTAAATCCATCATCCAGACCGTGAAACAGGATGTCCGATTCATTCCACCCGAATTTCTGGTCACTGTAAATCAAATTTGATTTTTCATATTTTGCAATTGAGATATTGGATTGTTTGAATGCATCCGACTCTTTGCTGATTAACAGGTCCGGAAAACTGTAACTTCTGAAATTCCGCTTCGGTTGGAATTCAAAAACCAGTATTTCCTTTTCAGTATGTAGTACCTCCGGGTTTTCACGGACAAGGTCAACCAAACCGATAAAACTCATATCATATAAGGATGCAGGCAGACTGTAAAAACCGGTATTTTTGAGTCTTTTGCCCGTAAATTCAAGAAAGCGGACATAATAATCTGTTTCAGGAGCATTGCCCGATACAGGATAAATCTGTACGTTGTATTTGTTCCAGAATCCGTATAAATGTTTCTGGTATATGTGCTTGTTGACCGAGTCGGTGTCGGCTTTATCCAGCATGAGTTGTTTGAGTACCTCATCTTTTCGCAGGTTCTTATCCAGTTCTTCCAGTAAGAGTTCGGCAATCGGGTCGTTATCAGCGTTACCGTTAACCAGAATATTCTCTGCCTGAATTTTATATTTAATCAGCTTTTTATGTTCTGACAGATAATAGGAACTGAAAAAAGAAATGATGCTGATTATAAAAATAAAAAGCCCAAAAGTGTTGAAAGTGAATTTATTTTTAAAGAAAATGCGCCTGATGGAATCAAAAATCAGGATTGTAATCAGTAATACGACAAACAGCCAGGTGAAATCCTTGAATATCAGTGCATGTAAAAGGGTGACAGCGGCTATGTAAATCAGTTCGATACCTGTACTTTTTCCCGGTTTTGTTTTGTAGTCTTCTTTCCTGTTTATTATCAACAGAAAGAAGAAAATCCCCGTCCCCAGTAAAAAGATGATTGTTTGCGCCCAGATGTTGATAAAATGAATGTCGCGCAGGATCGCTATGTTGAAACTGATGTTCGAATGCAGCACAATGCTTTTTAGTGTTTCAAAGTAGAATAGTATATAAAGATAAAAAGCTGATTTTTTAAGCCACAAGCCATTGTCAGTGGAGTTTACCTTCAGATGATAGACCAGCAGGGCAGCTACTAAAAAAAGACAAATTGCAGAAAGATGTGTAAATGAATCGATGAGTTGATTCGTTGCATAATGATTGGGCGAAAATAACTGGTTAGAAAAAAACAGGCCCGGAAAATCGGCATAGCTGCATATCAATATGGTAAGTCCTGATAGCAGGGTGACTGCAACATACTGACTTTGTGTAATTCTTTTTACCCGAAAGAAATGGTTGATGTTGAAATAAATAAAAATAAACAGTAAAAACGAGAAGCTGAAGATGATAAAGCCGGCGACTCGGAGCGCTTTGTTATCGTTGGGGCCGGGTATCAGGCTAAAGAGATAATCTCCATCCTTTGTGCTGACTTCGACTGCTCCCGGATTTTTATTTTCAACGATGGTTACATTTTTGTTGATGTCGAAACGTGGATGGAAATCATTTTGCAGGTAATCGTTTTCGTACGGAAAATCCATCCTGACAGGTATGAAGGCTACAACAGCAGCATTTTCTTTTACATTGTACCACTTGTAGATGCCGTATGCGTTGGGTAGCTTAATGTAATGCCATCGTTCGTCCTGAATGATATGTCCAAACTCCACATCAAAGCGGTTGGTGTTCCATCCTGTCAGTTGTTCGTTTTCAAAAATATAAAAGGCAATTTGATTCTGTTGGTCGATTAGATCCTGTAGGAAAGCTTCTTCATGTAGCGTCCCCGGTAGTTCCGATGAAGCGATTAGCCTGTCGGATTTTGATATGGCATGATGCAGGGCGTTGTTAAATTTTTGTGCTGAAAAAGGTTGGGTGAGGGTTTGGTGGTACAGATATTCAACCAGAAAACCCGACAGTAAACAGATGATGAATACCGCCGGAAGTATTTTATATTTACCTTTCAACCTCATATAATAAACTTATTCGTGGTGATAGCTTTCGCCCCGGATGATGGTCATAGCCCTGTACAGCTGTTCTGCGAATATCAACCGTATCATTTGGTGCGAAAAAGTCATCGGCGACATGGAAATCATACCGTTGGCTCTATCATATATTCTTTGTGAAAATCCAAACGGACCACCTATAACAAAAATCATTCTTTTTGCAGAAGAATGCATTTTCTTTTCCAGAAAACCGGCGAATGCTACTGAACTGAATTGTTTGCCTTTTTCATCTAATAAAATTACATCGTCCTGGTTTTCAATTTGTTTGAATATTAAATCTGCTTCTTTCTCTTTTTGTTCCTGTGTTGATAAGTTTTTCGTGTTTTTTAATTCAGGAATAACAACCGTTTCAAAACTCAGGTAATGCAGTAGCCGGTTTTGGTAATCATCAATTAATTTTTGTAATGATTCACTGTTGGTTTTTCCTATCATCAAAAGTACGAATTTCATAAAATCATCGGGTTTAACTATTCATGGTCTGTTATTTGTTAAACAAAAAACGGATTTATTTCAGTTTTTGAGTGTCATTGAATTTTGTCTGCAAATACATAAAATAAAATAAAAGTTTTGCTCTGACTAAATAATTGATGTATTTTTGCCCCGAACTTCACCTTTAATAAGGTGCAAATATGGCACTTTTTAACGAGATATCCTGCCTGTAAAGGCATGTTTTTGTGAACTTTTAAAAATCAGAACAATGAAAACCCTGATATCTTTTTTAATGTTAATTTGTTCGTTCGGGATCGTTAGCGCCCAGCAGGATGTTTCAGACAATATCTTAAACGCACTTGCTGGTGGGGATGCTGTTACACTTTCTTCTTTTTTCAATGATAATGTGGAATTGGTCGTAGGAGCAACTAATGATGTTTTCAGTAAACAACAGGCTACAGGTATTATCAGCGATTTTTTCCGAAGAAATAAAGTGAGTTCATTTCAGGTATTACACAAAGGAACAAAAGATACTTCCGCGTTTTCCATTTGTACCATGAAAGCCGGAAATGCCTCCTACCGGGTATATGTTCTGGTGAGGAAAACCTCAACTCGACAGTTAATTCAGCAATTAAGAATAGAATCATCCAATGACTAACGAATTTGAACAGTTGATATCGCTATGGTTTGCAGAAGATATCGGTGACGGGGATCATACTACCTTATCCTGTATCCCTGAAAGTGCAAAAGGAAAATCTCAGTTAATTATCAAAGAAGAAGGAATTTTGGCGGGAGTAGAAGTTGCCCGCCGTATTTTTAATGCTTTCGACCCGGAACTAATGATGACTGTTTTTATACAGGACGGTGCGCATGTAAAGCCGGGTGATATCGCTTTTGTGGTGGAAGGAAAAATACAATCATTGCTTCAGACCGAACGGCTGATGCTGAATATCATGCAGCGGATGAGTGGAGTGGCTACACGCACCAATCAATATGTAAAAGCGCTGGAAGGTACGCGTACAAGGGTGTTGGATACCCGCAAGACAACTCCGGGGCTTCGCTTGTTGGAGAAAGAAGCCGTTCGCATAGGTGGCGGTGTGAATCACAGGGTCGGATTATACGACATGATTCTGTTGAAAGATAACCACGTAGATTTTGCCGGTGGCATTCCCAATGCCATCAACAGGGCAAAGGAATACCTCAAAGAGAAGGGTAAAGATCTCAAAATCGAAATTGAAGTCAGGAATTTTGACGAACTGGCTCAGGTAATGGAAGTCGGTGGTGTCGACCGCATCATGCTGGATAATTTTACGCCTGAAAATACTAAAAAAGCCGTCGAAATTATCGGCGGAAAATATGAAACTGAATCATCGGGCGGAATCACTTTCGATACTTTACGTACTTATGCAGCCTGCGGAGTGGATTATATTTCCGTCGGAGCACTGACTCATTCCGTTAAAAGTCTGGATATGAGTTTTAAAGCCGTTTAAAGTTTTTAGTAAAGCGCACTAGCGTAATTGCAGCAACAATCGCCGCGAGTCCATCGGCAGTTGGAATAGCAGCCCATGCTCCGTTCAATCCGAAAAGAGGAGGGAGGATGAGTATGGCCGGAACCAAAAATATAAACTGTCGTGTCAGGCTTAGAAAAATGGAAATTCTCGCTTTGCCTATTGACTGGAAGAAGTTGCTGATGACAATCTGAAAACCTACCAGCGGAAACATGATGATTGCGATGCGTAACGCGTTGGAGGCAATCTGAATCAGTTCTTTATCAGAAGTAAACATGCTGACAGAGAATTCTGCAAAGAACAACCCGAAAACAAAGCCTCCACTGGTCAGTATAGTCGCGATGATGATAGCTGTTTTGAGCGTTTTAAACATCCTGTCATATAACTTTGCTCCAAAATTATACCCGACAACCGGTTGTGTTCCCTGATTCAGACCTAATACAACCTGAATTACCAAAATCAGCAAACTGTTAATGATGCCATAAGCGCCAATAGCCAAATCACCACCATATTTTATGAGTGTGGCATTAACAATAACCATCACCATACTCGAAGCTAATTGCATGCTGAAAGGTGACATGCCGATACTCACGATGGCATGGACTATTTCTTTTTCAAGTTTCAGATACGCCTTTTTAAACCGGATTTGTGAGACAGGCAGGAAGAAGTGACTTATTACCCAAATGCTGCCCGTTGTGTAGGCAATGACTGTTGCCCAGGCAGCTCCTTTGATTCCCCAATCGAAGACGAAAATAAACAGGGCATCCAGTGCAACATTGATTACGGCACTAATTAACATCGTATACATGGCTTTCCGTGGAAAACCGGTTGCCCGCATGATGTTGTTGAACCCGAAATTCATCGCCGAGAAAATGGATGCAGGTACAATAATACGCATATAATCTTCGGCATAACCGATGGTTTCTTCTGTTCCTCCGAAAAAGCGCAATAAATCACCCATGAAAATATAGGTAAGTATGGATACAACCCCTGATATCAGGATGGTCAGCGTCAGTGCGTTCCCCAGTATTTTTTCAGCTTTCTCAATGTTGTTTTCTCCCAATGTGATTGAAATACGTGAAGAAGATCCGGCTCCTATTAACATGCCGAATGCCATCAGTAATATCATGAAAGGGAAAGTCAGCGCCAACCCCGATATGGCTAAAGCGCCCACACCCTGACCTATGAAAATACGGTCGACAATATTATATAGTGACATGACAATCATACCCACGATTGATGGGATAGAGTATTGCCAGATCAGTTTTCCGATTTTCTCAGTACTGAGTTTATTTGTGGCGGTGGAAACAGACATGCTTGATGATTATATATAATCCCTTTTTATTACGGGCTCCAAAATTACAAAAAAGTGCAGTATAAGTATGCAAATGCTGATTTAAAATAATAAATTAACAAATTATACTAATTTTCACAAGTTGAGCATCAGTAATCTTCTGTAATAAATGTTTATATTTGCATGCTGAAAAAGCATTTAGTAAAGATTATTTAATTTAAGTCCAAATACAATTGATTATGAGACGAGCATGATTACGGCTACTCACCAACGTTGATGAGAGTCCGGCATGCGAGTTCCATGTGACAATTAAAAATAAATTATTAACATATGAAATTAGTATTGAACCGGTTGTTTTATATATTGTTAGCTTCAGTGTTTATTACCAGTTGTAAAACACCTATTGAACCGGATTTCAGCTATTCGCCTGAAATGCCCAAAGCCGGAGAAAAGGTGACTTTCACCAATCTGACAGAAGAAGCTGAATACTGGAACTGGACTTTTGGTGACGGAGGAAAGTCAACCGCGAAAAATCCGACCTATGTTTTCAAGAAACCCGGAGTTTATGATGTAACACTGATGGCAGATTCTAATAAAAATTATGTCAGGACAAAACAGATTACAATTTACGATACCATTCCGTCAATATATCTGGAAAGTGACACAGTTCAGTATTATCAACCGGCAACATTCAGCGTGTTGGTGTATAATCCCTACAGTTATGATGTAAGTTATGAATGGACTTTTTCTTCGAATGCTCATAGTGAGAAAATTACGGATAGAAAGTCGACAGAACCTTCTTTATCAGTCTATTTTAGTCATAAAAACACACTGGATACCGTAAATCTTATCATTACTGTCGGGACTAAAATTGATACGATAAGCAAAATATTTTATATCGAAGATGTGCCTGCCCGCAGTATTTTGATGGCTCAAAAGAATGGTAAGATTCTCAGACAAAGAATATTCGAGAAGGGATTGGAAGCATATACAGAAACCAGTTTCCTTTCCGGGAAACATCCTTTTTACATGCAGGCATTGTCGAACAAACTGTATGTTTTTGATGCCGGAACCCATGTGAGTTCGGTTAAGTCGGAACTCGACGGCAAAACAGGTGATGGTAATATACGGGTGATTGATTTTGCTACAGGAAATGAAACCGAAATTATTCACAACAGAAACACCGCTGCCATTCATGGTTTTTACAACGGCTTTGTAGATGGTGATGATATTTACTGGACAGATTTCAGTGAGTTTGTGTACAAAAGCCCTGTAAGCAGTGGCGTGCTGGGAGCATTCGACTGGAGGGGGGACGAAGATTTGCAGACTTCGGTAGGTTATTATATGGTAAAAACAGACAGGTTGGGATATTTCGGAAACGGGTTGAGTAAAAATCAACTGAGTACCGGTATCCGCAATTACGATAATCATTATTTCTGGTCAAAAGGCGGAACCGGAAAAGGAATTTACAGATTTACCGGAACGGATATCCTGAGTCAGAACGTTACGGGAGCAGGGGTGTCTCCGGCAGCAGGTTCTATTCTGAATGAATTTGCCATTCGTGCTTTTACACTCGATCCGCTCAATCAGAAGGTGTACTTCTCTGTTACAGCTCCGGCAGAATCGATAGGATTTTGGGTTGCTAATATTAGTGGAACAAATGCTGTTCGCATCGACAATGCGCCAATGAACAGTCCGGTTGATTATATAACCGGAATTGTAGTCGACCACGTTACAAACCGTGTTTATTGGGCCTATCGAGCTCCTGATGCGCTGAATGAAAGTTATTTTCAGATGAACCCAACACATCGTACCGGTGTGAAATCGGTACGGTTGTCCAGAAGTAACAATGTTGACAAGGAAATTGTGTATTTTGCAGCCGGTGTGGCTGCTTATGGCATTGCCATTGATGAAGAACTAAAATAAACAAAAGTCCGGGATGCTGTCAATACTGATACCTGCATACAATTATGATATAAATCGACTGGTACATGATTTGCATGAACAGGCAAGTTGTTTACAGATTGATTTTGAGATTATTGTAATGGAAGATGGATCAGAACGTTTTGTTGATCAGAATCAGAAAATAACAGAAAATTCGTTTTGTAAACACATTGTTCTGGGAAAAAATATTGGTCGTTCAGCCATTCGAAATAAATTGGCAGATGAAGCCCAATATGATTTTTTGCTTTTTCTGGATTGTGATGTCTTACCTAATTCCTCAGATTTTTTATATAAATATCTTAGCTTTTGTAAAGAACCCTGTGTAGTATTAGGAGGTCGTGTCTATGATTTGGAAAATATTGATAGTCAATATAGTTTAATTAGGAAGTATGGTGTTGCCAGAGAAAGGAATAACCTGGATAATATCAAAAAAAAACACATCAACCCGGTTTTTACTTCTCCAAACTTTTGTATTCAGAAGTCAATTTTTCAGAAAATTCGTTTTGATGAATCTATTGTTGGTTACGGACACGAAGATACTGTTTTCGGAATTAAGTTAATTGATCTGGATATAAACCTTGTTTTTATTGATAATCCTGTTGTTCATATTGGTTTAGACCGCAACATTGAATTTATTGAGAAGACTAACACGAGTGTGTTGAATCTATATAAACTTTATGTTTCCGGTATCTATCCATCGATAACCAACAATTCAAAGTTGTTACAATATTATTGTTTTGCAAAAAGAAACCATCTTGCTCCTTTGCTGGCAGGAAACTACAAGTTACTCAAAAATATTTTGATAAAAAATCTTACCAGTAAATCTCCTTCACTTTTTCTTTATGATATTTACAAACTTTTATTGCTTTGTAAATACTCTGTGGATGCTGACAAGTTGGCAGATTAATTAACGTTATGTTTGCTTTAATAATCTTTTATGCTGCCAAATTATACAAGATATCCCTTTGGCACAAAATCTGATTAACAGCACACGTATAATTAAAAATTTAAACAATTAAAAATATATCGTGATTATGAACATCAAACCATTAGGAGACCGCGTGTTGGTAAAACCGGCACCGGCTGAAGAAAAAACCGTGAGTGGAATCATTATTCCGGATTCAGCAAAAGAAAAACCATTGAAAGGTGAAGTGTTGGCAGTAGGTAAAGGAACCAAGGATGAGGCCATGGAAGTTGCAGTGGGCAATACCGTGCTTTACGGTAAATATGCCGGTACAGAACTGGAGCTGGATGGAGAGAAATACCTCATCATGAGACAATCAGATATCTTTGCCATCATTTGATAATCATCGGGTTAGTTAATTGTAATTAATAATTAGTTAAATTGTAATTGAAATTATGTCAAAAGAAATTTTATTCAATATTGATGCACGCGATGAACTGAAGAAGGGCGTGGATGCCATCGCCAACGCGGTGAAAGTAACACTGGGTCCGAAAGGTCGCAACGTGATTATCGAGAAAAAGTTCGGTGCACCGCAGATTACCAAAGATGGTGTGACAGTTGCCAAAGAAATTGAGCTGGAAGATGCATTCCAGAACTTGGGAGCACAATTAGTAAAAGAAGTGGCCTCCAAAACAGGCGACGATGCCGGTGATGGTACCACTACTGCTACTGTACTGGCACAGTCGATTGTAACCGTTGGGTTGAAAAACGTAACCGCCGGCGCCAACCCGATGGATTTGAAACGCGGTATCGACAAAGCTGTAGAGCAAGTGGTGAAAAACATTGCTTCTCAGGCTAAATCGGTAGGCGACGACTATAACAAAATTGAACAAGTGGCTACCGTGTCGGCTAACAACGACGCCGTAATTGGTAAATTGATTGCCGATGCCATGAGAAAAGTAACCAAAGACGGTGTGATTACCATCGAAGAAGCCAAAGGAACCGACACCCACATCGACGTGGTAGAAGGTATGCAATTCGACAGGGGTTACATCTCTCCGTATTTCGTTACCAATACTGAAAAGATGGAAGTAGAGATGGAAAAACCGTATATCCTCATCTACGACAAGAAAATAAGCAACCTGAAAGAGCTGTTACCGGTACTTGAACCGGCAGTACAATCCGGTCGTCCGTTCCTGATTATTGCCGAAGATGTTGAGTCTGAAGCACTGACAACATTGGTAGTAAACCGTTTACGCGCATCATTGAAAATATGTGCCGTAAAAGCTCCGGGCTTTGGCGACCGTCGCAAGGAAATGCTCGAAGATATTGCCATCCTGACAGGTGGGGTTGTGATTTCGGAAGAAAAAGGTATTCAATTAGAACAAGCTACGCTTGAGATGCTTGGTTCCGCAGAAAAAGTTACCGTGAATAAAGACAACACCGTGATAGTGAACGGTGCCGGTCAGAAAGAAAACATTGAAAAACGTGTGGCTCAAATCAAATCACAGATTGGTACCACAACATCCGATTACGATCGCGAAAAACTGCAGGAACGTCTGGCTAAATTAGCCGGTGGTGTTGCCGTATTGTATGTAGGCGCCGCTTCAGAAGTCGAAATGAAAGAAAAGAAAGACCGTGTGGATGACGCGTTGAGCGCAACACGTGCCGCTATCGAAGAAGGTATCGTTCCCGGCGGTGGTGTGGCTTACATCCGTTCCATCGACTCGCTGTCTTCACTGAAAGCCGAAAATGATGACGAAGCAACCGGTATCGAAATCGTGAAACGCGCCATCGAAGAACCGTTGCGTCAGATTGTTGCCAATGCAGGTAAAGAAGGCGCTGTGGTTGTTCAGAAAGTACGTGAAGGCAAAGCCGATTACGGCTACAATGCCCGCACCGATCAGTATGAAAACTTCTTAGCTGCCGGTGTGGTGGATCCAGCCAAGGTAACACGCGTTGCCCTTGAAAATGCCGCATCCATTGCCGGTATGTTCCTGACAACCGAATGTGTTATCACAGAAAAGAAAGAAGATAATCCTGCTCCTCAAATGCCAATGGGTGGTGGCATGGGTGGGATGATGTAATATCACCCAAACAGCATAATAATTTAGTTTTGAAATCTCCGGTGGAAATGTTTCTGCCGGGGATTTTTTATTTCGCCTGCTCCAAGTCTTCAATCAAATCTTCCACGTCCTCCAACCCTACCGACAGCCGGATAGTCGTATCGTGGATGTGCATCAGGGCTTTGGCTTCTTTGCTGTAGTTGCCGTAAATGGTGGTGTAGGGGTGAAGGGCCAATGATTTGTTGTCGAACAGGTTGGTAGCCCGTTTGATCAGTTTCAGTTTATTGAGAAAGGCAAAGCAGGCGGCTTCCGATTCCAGATCGAAGGTGAGCATAGCGCCCGGGTTGGAGCCAAACTGACTTTTGCTCACGGCATAAAAAGGATTGCTTGCTAATCCCGGGTAATTCACGCATTGCACTGCAGGTAGTTCAGCTAATTGACGAGCCAGGGCTGCTGCCGTAGCCGATGCTTTTTGATAACGCAGTTGCAGTGTTTCGAGTCCCAGGCTCTGCATGTAGGCGACCTGTGGGGTCATGTAGGCTCCGAGGTTGCGGTGTATCTCGCGTTTGAGTTTGAAGGTGAAGGCATCGTGCCCTTTTTCTGAAGCCAGTTGTTTCAGTCTTTTCGAGTGAAGCCAGTCGAATTTTCCGTAGTCGAGAATGAGTCCTCCTACACTGGTGGCTCCCCCCGAAATGTATTTGGTGCTGGAAACCACTTCTATATCCACGCCAAAATGGCCGGCATTGAAATTACAAAAAGGAATAATCGTGGTATCGGCAATCAGCGGAATGTGTTTTTCAACTGTCAGTCGGGATATCAGTTTTAAATCGGCAACCTCTAATTGTGGATTCGAGATAATCTCCAGAAAAACAGCGCAGGTGTTTTCGTCGATGTTTTTTTCAATATCCCGGATGTCGGTCAGGTCGCAAAAACGGGTTTCCACGCCAAATGCGGCCAGGGTTGAATCAAGGAATGAATAGGTGTTGCCGAATAAATGTCTTGTTGTCACGATATTACAGCCCGACCAGGCAATACACATCAGGGCGTTGCTAATGGCCGCCATACCAGAGTTTAGCGCTGTAACGCTGTGCGCACCGGTTAATGCTTTTATCTTATTTTCGAAGGCCTGTACGGTTGGATTGGAAATGCGGGCGTACACAAAATCGTTGGTTTTGCCCGTGAAAGCCAACTCCATGGCCTCGGCCGAATCGAATTCGAACGCTGCCGCGTTGTAAACCGGCACACTCAATGCCCCGTAAGGGTCTTTTTTAACCCCATCGGCATGGATGGCCTGTTTGTTAAAACCTGTTTTTTCTTCCATTGTTTCTGCGGATAAAGGTTTTACATACTGCACCGTGTGCAGTGGTTTCTACCGGAGTTTGGCGCCCAGTTTCTGCTCGAAATTCGAGAGCAGCTTTTTCATGATGGCGTCAGTCTGGTTGTCGGTAAGCGTTTTAGTTTCATCCTGAATGATGAAGCTCACCGCGTATGATTTCTTGCCAGCTTCTAAGTTTTTTCCTTCGTACACGTCGAACAGATTCACTTTCTTCAGCAGCTTGCGCTCCGTTTCAAAGGCTGTTTTCTCGATGTCGGCAAAACTGATGTTTTTGTCGAGCAGCAAGGCCAGGTCGCGTTTTACTTCCGGGAATTTAGGAATGTCGGCAAACTGAATGTGGTGCCGTTTGATTTCTTTCAGGATGTTTTCCCAATATAAATCAGCATAATATACTTCCTGTTCGATGTCTGCTTTTTTTCTGATTTTCGAACCGACGATACCGTAGATAGCCAATTTCCTGCCCGATTGTGTTTGTATGGCAATGGCTTCGCTCAATAAATCATCTTCAAATTCAACCAGGCTCAGTTTGGAGCGGTTCACGCCAACTCTTGCAAGGATATTTTCAACATAAGCCTTGAGTTCGTAAACGCTGGTTTTGGCTTCGGCAACTGCCCAGGATGGAGCCTGTTTCTGACCCGTCAGCCAAATACCCAGGTGGAACTCTTCGTTATAAGCTGCCAGGGTTTCGTCTTCTTTTTTGTTTTCAGCATGATACTGATAACAATTTCCGAACTCATATAATTTCAGGTCGGCATGCTTCCGGTTGATGTTGTAAGCAATGCTTTCGAGACCGCCAAACAACAGAGTCTGACGCATCACGTTCAAATCGCTGCTGAGCGCGTTCAGTATTTTTACACTGTTTTCGGCAGGGAAGGAGCTGAGTCCTTCATAATATCCTCCTTTAGTCAGTGAGTTGTTCAGTATTTCATTAAAACCCTGTGCAGTCAGTTGTTCCGCGATTAGATTCTGAAGTTTATGACTGTCAGGTTTACTGCTGTAACTCAAAGTCGATTTCAGCGTTTCACCGATTTCGATGTTGTTATAACCATATATACGCAGGATATCTTCTATCACATCCACATCCCGTTGCACATCCACGCGATAAGAAGGCACATGCAGCAAATATCCGTTTTCGTCTTTGCGTACGATTTTCATTTCCAGCGCCGTCAGTATCGTTTCAATATTTTCTCTTCCGATAGATTTCCCAATCAAAGAGTTGATTTTTTGCAGCGAAATTTCCACTTCAAATGGTTTTACCTCCTGCGGATATACATCCACAATTTCGCTTGAGATTTCACCGCCAGCTACTTCCTGTATCAACAGGGCGCAACGTTTTAATACATAAATGGTATTGGCAGGGTCGCAACCTCTTTCGAAGCGGAAGGAAGCGTCGGTATTCAGCCCGTGTCGCCTGGCTGTTTTCCGGATGCTTACCGGGTTGAAATAAGCGCTTTCTAAGAATACATTTGTCGTGTTTTCGGTTACACCCGAATCCAGTCCGCCAAACACACCCCCGATACACATCGGCTTTTCGGCATCACAAATCATCAAATCATCGGCGCTTAGTTTCCTTTCTGTACCTTCTAAACTGATGAAAGGTGTGTTCTCAGGCAGGGTGCGTACCCTTACCTTTTTTCCTCCTATTTTATCGGCATCGAAAGCATGCAGCGGCTGACCCATTTCATGCAGGACGTAATTGGTGATGTCTACAATATTATTAATAGGTCGTAACCCGATAATCTGTAATTTATCTTTCAGCCATTTGGGCGATTCGGTTACTTTTACATTCGAAATGGTGACTGCGGAGTAACGGGGACAAGCTTCAGGAGCTTCGACACTAACCGGAATGCTGAGATTGGTGTTCTGTACGTTAAAATTGTCGACTGCAGGCTTATTCAGTTTGATTTCCGGATTTCTGAAGGAGAAATAAGCTGCCAGGTCACGTGCCACGCCGAAATGAGAAGCGGCATCAATCCGGTTCGGTGTGATATCCACTTCAATCAGATAATCATCTTCGATACCGTAATATTCTTTCGCCGACATGCCTACAGGGGCGTCTTCCGGTAATACGATGATGCCGGCGTGACTGGTACCCAACCCGATTTCATCTTCCGCGCAAATCATCCCGAACGATTCAACACCCCTGATTTTGGAACGTTTGATGGTAAAGCTTTCTTCTCCGGCATAGAGCACCGTGCCGATAGTGGCGAATACGACTTTCTGACCGGCTGCTACGTTGGGTGCACCGCATACGACCTGTAAAGGTTCGCCGGAACCAATGTTTACCGTGGTTACATGCAAATGATCTGAATTTTCATGTTTGCCGCAGGTCAGGACTTCCCCGATTACAAGTCCTTCTAATCCACCTTTTACAGTTTGAACTTTTTCAACACCTCCGACTTCCAATCCGATGGAGGTCAGTATTTTGCCGGTTTCTTCAGCCGGAAGATCAATATTGATGTATTGCTTTAACCAATTATATGAAATATTCATGACGGGATGTGTTTTTTTATTGACCGGCAAAGATAAGGAAATTAGCGGAAAAATGGAAACAGAAAGCGGAAAACTGTTGGCTGGATAACTTAAAAAATTCACATAAAGTTTTGAAGTGTGCAAAAAATAATTATTTTTGCAGCCCACAATGTCTAATTAGTCGATAGTGTGTAGTGGAAAAATTTGTGTTTAAAGATTTAAAATTTAAAGGTTTAATTTGTCACTTTTGTGGTTTCTTAGTTTGTCTTTTGTGCCTTTTGTGGTTCTGAATGAATTAGGGAGCTGAAATATTAAAATCAAAATATCATGATAAAAGAAAATTTTATCCGTCTTTTTGAGGATGCTTTCCGTAAGTATTGGAACATGCCTGCATACAGTAATTACGGTGATAATATCACCCTGACTTATGCCGATGTGGCCAACCGGGTAGCCAAGTTGCACATCCTGTTTGAACAATGCAACATTCAGCCTTTTGATAAAATTGCGTTGATAGGCAGGAATAATGCCAATTGGGCGATTACCTATATCGCGTCGGTTACTTATGGAGCTGTTATCGTTCCGATTCTACAGGACTTTAATGCCAATGATGTACATCATATTACCAATCATTCTGAGTCTAAATTGCTTTTTACCAGTGATAATATATGGGAGAACCTGGAAGAAGAGAAATTGACCACGGTTAAGGCTGTTTTTTCACTCACCGATTTCAATTGCTTTACCATCATTGATAGAAAAGAAGAAGAACAAGATGATTTTGCGCCGGTCATTGAGCGAAATCAGGTGAAACCGGAAGTTATCAATACCTTGTTCCGTTCGAAATATCCGCATGGTTTCCACAAAGACCATGTGCGTTATGTCGATAAGTCAAATGCAGAACTGGTATCAATTAACTACACGTCGGGTACAACCGGTTTCAGTAAGGGCGTAATGACCAGTGGAAATGCCCTGGCCGGCAATATTGTTTTTGCCATCGGGACCGGAATTATTCAGGAAGGATATAAAATTATTTCATTTTTACCTTTGGCGCATGCCTATGGTTGTGCTTTCGATTTTCTCACTGCAACCTGCCGGGGATGCCATGTGCATTTTATTGGTAAAGTA
>JAKIYP010000095.1 GCA_022708505.1 Bacteroidota bacterium | reverse complement strand
CTCAAATCTGGCAATCGTGCCAAAAGCTTCTTCAAATATGGACTGGAGTACATTGCAATGATGCTTTTGAATACAGGATTTCAATCAGATATAGATATATTTAAATTTTTGTCATGTACTTAGTTGAATTGAAACTCTTTGTTTATTACTTGTGATTACAACGAATAAAGGGGCTAATCCTTCAACATTTTTTTTTGATGAAACTACCCGGAACCGAATTGAAAAAGTCTGATACATAACAATTAATTTAGATTTATAACTAACTCGTTAGTTCTCAGTTACGTATTTTGGTCGCTTTTTAAAAAATATTGGTCGCTTTTTAGTACTCTTATTTATAATAATCATAATCAAAATTATTTTATTAGTAATTTTTAGCAATAAAAAATTAGCAATAAAAATATTGAGTACAAGAGCTTGTTTATCAGCCAATTAAATTGAATTGAATTGAATTTTCGAGAAGGTAATAACAAAAAAAAGAGACCCCGAGAGGTCTCAATTTGTTTACAAGCGGTATGGACGGGACTCGAACCCGCGACCCCCTGCGTGACAGGCAGGTATTCTAACCAGCTGAACTACCACACCGTTTTTATGGGGCATTGTTCTCAAATGCGCTGCAAAGATAGGTGATTTTTTTGTTTGTACAATGCTTTTCAGAAAATATTTTTCAAATTTTTATACAAAAGAATCCGGAATTATTTTTTTACTTTAATTCCGCAACCCACTGCCACTGTAACCGCTTTTTTTACAGGCTTTTTGTTCAACAAGGCTTCAACAGCATCTTCCACGTATTTTTCTGATACATCGTTGGCATCTTTGTAATTATTGTCGATAGCGCCGATATATTTTACCACCAACTGCTTATTTTCTTTTTGCAGGATAAACACATGGGGTGTTTTGGTGGCGCCATATTGCGGGAAAATCTGTTGTCCGGCATCTACTAAATAGGGGAACGTGTATTTCTTTTCAGCATGCTTCTTTTGCATGGCTTCAAAACTATCGCTCGTTGATACTGCCGGATCATTCGAATTGATGGCTATCACAGGATATCCTTTGGCTTTGTATTTTTGATCTAATGCAATCAACCGGCTTTCGTAGGCTTTGGCATAAGGACACTCATTGCAGGTGAAAACGACAATGAATCCTTTGGCATCTTTGTAATCGGCAAGTGATACCATGCGTTCATCCACATTTTTCAACCTGAAATCGGTTGCTATGTCTCCGGGTTTGTAACCTTGTGCGTAGAGCGAAAGCGTAAGGAACGACAATAATGTCAGCAGTGTTAATTTTGATTTTGTTTTCATACATCCGTTATTTTAAATATTGATCGATAATGGTTGTTAGTTCTGCTTTGTGGAGTTGCTTTTCCACAAATTTCAGTTTCTTCCCGTTTTTGTAGAAAACGGTAGCGGGTATGGAGCCGGTCCAACTTTTGTCCACCTTTGGCATCCAGTAATTCATGCGTTTGGTGTCGTCGAGCAGATATACATCGGCAGTTATTTTATTGTCTTTTAAAAATGGCAAAACTTCCGATTTCAGATTGTCTTTGTCATCCACTGAAACCAAAATCATCCTGAAATCCTTTCTGGAGGAGAGTTTGTTGTTGACTTCCATGAAATCCGGAATTTCCCTTACGCAGGGTCCACACCAGGTTGCCCAGAAATTGACTACGTACAACACATCATCTTGTTTGTCCGTAATTTTTTCCAACGCTTCGTATTTTATGACCCCCTTAAAGCTCTCTGCTGGTTTCTCCTGAGCATGTGCTGCAAATAGTAAACCTGATGTCAGTAATGTTATGATTAATCTGTGCATGTATCTTATTGTTAAATTGTTGTTGTAATTCTGTATTGATTACAATTATACATTCAACTTAAAACAGGCTTGATTTGTTCAGGAATAAACAATTTTTATAATTTAGGTGAATCAGGACTTGTGAAGTGGTTTCTTCTGCTGCGTTCCCTTAGATCCCTCACTTCCGTTCGGGATGACAACGATTCAGTAAGGTCAAATACCGTCGCACTATCTTTCCATTTATAATTAGATTCTTTACGGCGACGGTTCGGGAACATAGCACCCGTCGCTGCAAGAATAGAATAGGTTATATATTATTTCTTTATCGTTTTAATTGTTATCATGTTTACTGTTGTCCGTAAAAAAAAAGCAGACTTTCTCCTTCACGGAAAAAGTCTGCTACAATATAATAAAGGTATAAGGGATTAGTATCCCCTGATGGCTTCGATGCCCGGTAATACCCGTCCTTCGATGGCTTCTAATAAGGCGCCACCACCGGTTGAAACATAAGATACACCGTCGTATAACCCGAATTTGTTTACACAGGCAACTGAGTCGCCACCACCTACTAATGAGAAGGCGCCGTTTTTGGTTGCTTCCACAATGGCATTACCCACGGCACGAGAACCGGATGTGAAGTTATCGAATTCGAATACGCCGGTCGGACCGTTCCACAGGATGGTTTTGGATGCTTTGATTACATCGGCGAAGATTTTCTCCGTTTCCGGACCGATATCCAGCCCTTCCCATCCTGCAGGAATTTCACCTACATTCACGAAGTCGGTATTTGCATCATTGCTGAAGCAGTCGGCAATTTTGGCGTCAACGGCTAATACCATCTTCACATTGTTTTTCTTTGCTTTTTCGAGCAATTCGAGTGCTAAATCGAGTTTGTCGTCTTCGCAAATCGAGTTACCCACTTTACCGCCGAGGGCTTTGGTGAATGTGTATGTCATACCACCGGCGATAATCAGGTTGTCCACTTTGGTCAGCAGGTTTTCGATGATTTCAATTTTGGATGAAACTTTAGAACCTCCCATGATGGCAGTGAACGGACGAGCCGTATCTTTCATGATTTTCTCAACAGCATTCACTTCCTTTTCCATCAGATAACCAAACATTTTGTTGTTTTCGTCGAAATGTTTAGCGATAAGTGCAGTCGAAGCGTGGGCGCGGTGAGCCGTTCCAAAAGCATCGTTTACATAGCAATCGGCATAAGATGCCAGGGTAGCTGTAAATTTCTTCTGGCTTTCCTTTACTACTTTCTTAGCTTCTGCTTTTTCTTCGTCGGTAGCAAATTCGCCACGTGGTTTACCTTCTTCTTCAGCATAGAAACGCAGGTTTTCGAGCAACAAAGCTTCTCCGCCTTTCAGTCCGGCAGCCAGTGCTGCAGCTTCTTCACCCATGCAGTCGGGTGCAAATTTCAAATCCACACCTAATAGTTTGGATACGTGCGGTACGATTACTTTCAGTGAGTATTTGGTATCCGGATTTTTCTTTGGACGACCCATGTGCGATGCAATAATCAGCGCGCCGCCATCCGCTAAAATCTTCTTCAGGGTAGGCAAAGCTGCCCTGATACGGTTGTCGTCGGTAATCTGGAAGTTCTCGTCGACAGGAACGTTGAAGTCCACACGAACGAAGGCCTTTTTGCCTGCGAAATTAAATTTGTCGATAGTTTGCATAATTTTTATTTATTTTGTCGCCAGTCGCCGGACACCAGTCGCCAGACCGGAGACCGGTGTCTGGAGTCTGGAGTCTGGTGACCATATTAATTAGTTTTAAATTCGTATTTCACCTTTTTCAATTCCTGATTGGCCTCCACAATTTTCTTTTTCAGGTTTTCTTTGTAGGCAATCAGTTTTTCCTGCAGTACCACATCGCCTGTGGCCATCATTTGCACGGCGAGGATAGCTGCATTTTGTGCGCCGTTGATGCCAACTGTTGCTACCGGAATGCCCGGAGGCATCTGCACGATGGCAAGGAGTGCATCCATACCATCCAGACTGGCATTGATGGGTACACCGATAACCGGCAGGGTAGTCATCGACGCGATAACTCCCGGTAAGTGTGCAGCCATGCCAGCTGCGGCAATAATCACCTGAATACCGTTTTCACGGGCTTTGGTTGCAAATGCTTCCACCTCTTTGGGTGTTCTGTGTGCCGACAAAGCATTGATTTCAAACGGAATCCCGAATTCATTTAACAAAGCAGCAGCCTTTTCCATCACCGGCAGGTCAGATGTGCTACCCATAATAATACTTACTTTTGGGGTCATATTTTTTTTGATTTTTGTTGTCTACGGTCTACGGTCAACGGTCTACGGTCTACGGTCAACGGTCTACGGTAAACAGTCTGTCATTGCGAGGAGTTCACAAAGTGAACGACGTGGCAACCCCCTCGAACCTGCAATTAGTTTTTCCGCTTTCCGCTTTCCGCTTTCAGTTATTCGTTATTCGCTATTCACTATTCGCTAAAAAACTACCCAACTAATGCTGCATAATCATCAGCAGAAAGCAGGTTGTCAAGTTGTGCTGCGTCGGCAATGGCCAGTTTAACCATCCAGCCTGCGCCGTAGGGATCGTTGTTCACCAATTCCGGTTCGTTTTCCAACGCGCTGTTTAGTTCCAGCACTTCACCGGAAACGGGCATAAACAGCTCCGATACGGTTTTAACAGCTTCTACAGTTCCGAAAACTTCACCTTCAGCCAGTGTTTCGCCAATTGTTTCAATTTCAATATAAACGATTTCACCCAGTTCGTTTTGTGCATAATCGGTGATACCCACATATGCTACTTCACCTTCCACACGAATCCATTCGTGTTCTTTGGTGTACTTTAATTCAGCCGGAATATTCATGATAGTTGTTTTTATGATGTTATTAAATTGATACTTTACAATACAATGGGAAATGATCAGAACCTTGTGCTTTATTATCTAATTTGAAAGATTTAATATCAAAGGATTCATCGTGTAAGATATGATCAATTCTGAATTTCAGAACAGAGTCACTGAATGTCCATCCCAGTCCGAATCCATTGTCGACAAATGCATCCTGCATTTTTCCCCTTATAGTTGAATAGGTATAAGAGCCGGGCAGATCGTTAAAATCTCCAACAACCATAACCGGATAAGGTGATTTGGCGATTTCTTCTTCCACCATATCCGCCTGTTTTGCTCTGATCCGGTATGCACTACCCAGTTTTCTTGAGAAATGCATGGTTGTACCTTTTATATTTTCGGTGTCAAAATTATCTTTCAGTCTGACTGCCATTACCTTATCGTTTTCTGTGATTTTATTGGATTCCAGGTGGCAATTAAAAATACGGACTATTTTTCCATTGATATCGATGTCGGAGATAATCGTTGTGTTGTAGTTGGATTGATATTCAACTATTGATTTTGTTACAATCGGATATTTGGAAAAAGTAGCATTGCCAAAAAATGACCAACCTGTATTTACCTTAAAATAAATGTGATGATAAGGGTATTTATTCAGAATCTGGAGTAAGTCTTCTTCAGTCAGATGTTTTTTGTTGAAACTAACAGAGTATTCCTGGATACAAAGTATGTCCGGATCTTTCTCGAGCATATACTGTATAACCGGATTGGGATCTTCTTCCGTATGTTTAACCATCATGGCGTTTGCATAGGTGTTGTAGGTCATCAGTGAGAACGAATATTCCCCTTCATAATTTCCGGTGTTTTTGAAGTTAACAGGGAAGGTGTTTTTTACGATACTCCAGCACAGCAAAATAACAGACAAAGAAATCAGAAAATGCCATTTTTTGAAAGCAACCCAGAAAAATATAAAAAAGATGTTTAATGGAATAAGAGCTGGTAATAAAAGAGTTGTGTAGGCCGGTATCAGTAACTTTTCCGGACTTACCCGGGAGGCTATAAACGCCATGACCATGAGCGCGGCTACAGCGAGATTTGCTGTAATGAATATTAACTTTATCAGTCCTTTGCCCAGGTTCATAGATGCTTAACTGTTGAGTATGGTGGAATTCATCCTTTGCCTTGTTCGAATAACTTTCTCTTTTCTTCTGATGTCAGACTTCCGTAACCGGATGTTTTTATTTTGTCCAGAATACGATCGATTTCTTCCATGTTTTTAGCTTTGGTCATGTTATACTCGGCGTCCGACATTTTTTTGCCGGATGCAGCTGTGTGTTTCACTTTTAACTTGCGGGTTTTAAAGAGATTAGACAGCTTGTCCATGAGCTTGTTGAAAGATTTTGTATGATCCTTTCCGCGTCGCAAAGATACAATAAAAAAATAACCGTACAAAGCGCCGCCCAAATGTGCCAGTTCACCTCCGGCGTTACTCGAGGTGATGCCAAAAAAGCTGATTAATACAGCTGCGATAGCGATGTATTTCAGTTTTACAGTCCCAATCAGTAAAAACCTCATTTCCATATTGGGAGCCTGAAATGCGGTGGCAACGATAATGGCCATGATAGAACCGGATGCGCCCATCAGTATACTGATATCTGCCATTTGCGAGAACAGTGGAAAAACATTATAGGCGATGATATAAGTAAGTCCGGCAACCAATCCGCCAAAGAAGTACAATCCGAATAACTGTTTCTCGGTAAAAAACATCAGGAATAACTTCCCGAACCAATACAGGGCAAACATGTTAAACAAAATGTGAAAGAAATCCTTGTGCAGAAACATGTA
>JAKIYP010000094.1 GCA_022708505.1 Bacteroidota bacterium | reverse complement strand
CCGATAATATTGAGGCTTATTGTGGGGAAAAAGGAATTGCAGTCACAGGTAAAATTCCTTTTGATCCAAGGGTCGTGGAAGCAATGGTTCACTGTAAAAGCATTGTGGAGTATGCGCCGGGTTCGGTAGTGGCAAAGGTTATTTCTAAAGCTTTTGATGCAATTAATCAAATATAGAATGTAAAATGAATTCACAAACAAATTCAAACAAACAAGGAGAAGGACATCCAATAGAAAAGTTACAGATTCCGGATATAAGTAAAATTTTGTTGGTTTCTTCTGGTAAGGGTGGTGTTGGTAAATCGACTGTAGCAGCCGGGTTAGCTGTTTCTCTCGCATTGGAAGGATATGCAGTTGGGTTGCTGGATGCAGATATCTTCGGGCCGTCAGTCCCTACTTTGTTTCATTTGACAGATGATATTCGCCCGGAAGTAGAAGAAGTTGATGGTAAATATATGATGATTCCCTTCGAGCGTTGTGGTATAAAAATCATGTCCATAGGTTTCTTTTTTGATGAAAAACAACCGGTAATATGGCGTGGACCCATGGTTTCGAATGCTTTGAAGCAGTTGTTGACCCAAACTAGTTGGGGTAAACTGGATTATCTGATTATTGATACTCCTCCCGGAACCGGAGATGTCATGATTACCCTGCTTCAGCAATTTGAAGTCTCAGGTGCTGTTGTGGTTACGACTCCTCAATTAGTGGCATTGGCTGATGTAAAGAAAACGATCAGCATGTTGCAGGATAAAAATATAGGGACAAAGGTCCTGGGGATTGTTGAAAATATGTCGTGGTTCTCACCTGTAAATCATCCTGAGGAGAAGTATTTTCTTTTTGGAAAAGGTGGGGGTAAGCAATTATCGCTGAATTTCAATCTTCCTTTGCTCACTCAAATTCCAATCAATGAAGAGTTGGGAGTAAGTTGTGATGAAGGTAATTTGAAAGAAATGTTTTCTGATCATCAGATTAAATTTGCTTTTGATTTATTAGTGAAAGCTGTTACAAGTAGGTAATAAATTTTAAACAATTGATTAATGATTGAACATGAATACCAATTCAGGGTTGCATATCCTGATACTGATCGCATGGGTACTATGCATCATGCCAATTATGTTAAGTATTGTGAAGTTGCCCGATGGGAACTTCTGCGAAGCATTGGGTTACCATATGCTGAACTTGAGACCTCTGGCGTGATGTGTCCGGTTGTCAGGATGAATTTTAAGTTTATTAAAACAACACATTATGATGAATTATTGACGGTTAAAACAACTCTTAAATCAGTTGATGGTTTTCGAATGCTGTTTACGTACAAATTGTATAATGAAAATTCAGAGTTGATTAACAAGGCTGAAACAGAATTACTGTTTGTTGGTACGGATGACTGGAAACTGCAGAAATACCCTGAGCTATTAAAAAAAGCCATTGAAAAACATCAGAAATAAAGCCAGTGTTATATTATGGTTAGCTGTATAAAAGAAAACGATAAATTCTTGTGATAATACAATAATACACAAGGACATGATTGTTAAAGTTGTGCAGAGATATAGATTAGCCTGATTCTAATTTGTATTTTTGTGCAACTTAATCATTTGATATTTAAAGTATGCCCCGCCCCAAACAACATAGAAAAGTCGGTTCACCCCCTCTCATGAAAGGGTATAAACCTTTTGGTATCCCCCGTTCGGAGCTCGAAACTATCGTGCTGCATTTTGACGAGTATGAAGCCATTCGTCTGCTCGATTATGAAGGATTGATGCAGGAACAGGCAGCGGAGCGGATGAATGTGTCGCGACCAACCCTGACCCGTATTTATGAGCAGGCGCGCCGTTCGATGGCCAAAGCTTTTGTTGAAGGAAAAATGATTGTCATCGAAGGTGGTAATGTGGAATTCGACCGGGATTGGTACCGTTGTAAGAAATGTCATAAACTGATAGAGGGAAAGAATAATCATGTAAGATGCCGGCAATGTGTCAAATATGGTGATGATGAGTTAGCCCCGGTTAATAAAGAAAAAGAATGAAACTTGTTGTTTTGTCTGATAATAATAAACTTTCACCGGAATATGAATCTGAACACGGTTTGTCTGTTTATGTCGAAAAGGATGGTGTACATTACCTCTTTGACACGGGAGCTTCAGGACTCTTTATCCGCAATGCAGAAAGGGCAGGCGTGGATTTAGCGCAGGTAGATTATTTGTTTATTTCGCACGGGCATAATGATCATTTGGGAGGGTTGCCAAATTTTATTGAAGTGAATCAAAGGGCGGTAATTGTAATTTCAAGATACGCGCTCAACAGAAAATTATATTCCAAAAGAGAAACCTTGAGGTCTATAGGGAATACATTCGATCTGGCGTCTGTTAGTAGCCGGTTACTACTTGTAGGAGATGAACCCGTGTTTGCAGGTGATTTTATCGCATCACCCGTGAGAACGAAAAATTATCCTGTTCCAAAAGCGAATAAAACGCTGTATAAAGAAACTTTTAAAGGATTGGAACCCGATGATTTTAATCATGAAATTGTAGTAGCAGTCGGGAAATCTGATTCATTTGTATATACCGGTTGCGCGCATAAGGGTTTGCTGAATATGCTTGCCACAATACAGCGCCTGACTTCGAAACCGCTTCGTTTTGTTGCCGGCGGTTTTCATCTTCCTGATAGTCGGGATGAAAATTATGAAACTCCTGATGACCTTCGTGAAATTGCGGAGATCATCATTCATAACTATCCGGAGCTTACGTTTTTTACCGGTCATTGTACTGGAAAAACGGCTTGTGCCCTGTTAAAAGAAGAGCTAAAGTCGCAGTTAGAATTATTTTCAGCGGGTTATGTATGGGGATCAACTAATCAATAATTAAACTTCTGTTCTTCGGATATTTAACCGAATACCTTAGCTCGAATTCTTTCTTTTCTGTTGGTTTGAGCTCAAATTCCCATTTTACCTCACCGGTTTCTATATTTTGTTTTGCTCCTGAGATATTTTGTGCAGTCACTTCGATGTCCGCATTCGTTGATACCGGAATCTGATCAAGGATAATCAAATTAATCGCCTGATCTTTATTGTTTTTAACCGTTGTTTTCCATGAACGGGTTTCTTCTTTCTTGCTGCCGATGAACTGTTTGGTGATGAAATCTTTTACTTTTTCACGGTTAACCGAGACTTTCTTATCTCTTCCCAACGATATTTCAAGCGTGTCGGAGGCATTGCGAACATCCATCAGGGTTTTTCCAACATAAGTATCTTCAAAAAACACATTGGCTTCTCCTTCCAACAGATTATATTTCTCCCAATTAGTAATGTGGGCAATCAGGAAGGCGTCTTTATCAATTTTTGGCACACAGTAATATTTATAGAAGGCAGGCAAATCGTAAAATTCCACATCGACTGTGTAGCTCTTGTTGTCAGATTTTATCGTATAGGGTGTTTTAATTTCAAAATCTACTGTAGTTTGGTTGACAATCTGTGTTGTGGGAATAGCGATGCTGCTTGTACCACGGATTTTGATGTCTGATTTATCGGTAGCAATACCAGCTAACTTTCCCTGAAGCATATTTGATAAACCACTTTTCTTTGTGCCATAACCTACTACCACAACCTCATCCAATGCACGGGTCTCTTCTTCCAGAATAACATGCATGATATTATTATTTATAGGCAGTGTTTGTTTGTAAAATCCAATATAAGAGTAGGTTAGCTGACTGGCGTTATGTGGGATTGTGATGATATAATTGCCATCCATATCCGTTACAGTACCAATAGTAGTCCCTTCAACGTTGACACTTACGCCCACCAGAGGTTCTCCTGTATTATCTGATACTTTACCACTTACACTGTTTGCCGACATCTTGTAAACAGGTGGCCGACTGTTGTAATTTAAGAAATAAGTTTGCAAAGTGGGGGCGACGCCCGATACATTTGGTTTTGCTGAAGAAAATTTCAGTTTAACATTTTGCCAATCTTCTTTTGTATCCTGTTTGACGTTTGCTTTGTAAATCAGCTGAATGGGTTCTTCAATATTCTTTGCACGGATATCATACGTAGGAAACCAGCTTGCATTGCCCACAATATACGATATTTCTATCGCATAGTTGCCGGCTTGTTTGGCATCCGCTTTTACCAATATCTCACCTGTCGGGTAGTTCTTTTTGTTGGTAAGCAAATTAATCTGATTCTGCAAGTCATTCTTTTGTTCGGTTAATGTATTCAGCGTTTTGTTCCGTTCAATCTCCTTTAATTTCAAGGCAGTTAATTTACTGCTGTAAAAATCGGATGTTTGCTGAAGATTGCTTACACTCACCTGATCATTTTTACCTCCGATATTTCGGTTCTCCTGTAAAAATGATAGCTCTTCTTTTATAATCGACAGATAGGTGTTTTCCAGTTTGATCTTGTCTTCGATCACTGCAAGTTTCTTTTCTAAATCGGTTAATTCCAGGGGCTTCTCAGCTTTATCCAAATAATTTTGTTGATGATTGACAGATAAAACGGTGAGGACTCCTTCAGCCTTGACCTGCACACTTTTAGCTTCGATGAAGGGCGATAAACCTGTAAATTTGATGATGGTCTGACCTTTGGTTAAGTCAACCGTTTTTTTACGAACAATTTGTGCACCTTCAAGAAACACCGTGACCTCGTTCACTTCGGTTTTCACTTCTTTTTCAATAATCACTTGTGAAAAAAGATTAGTGGCGATAAGGCTTAACAGAAAAATGTTAATTGTTTTCATATGATTCATTGATTATGGATTTCAGTTGAGTAGATTTTGCATAGTTGTAAATATATTTTTTCATACCAAAGATAATGATTAATTTTTAGAAATATGAAAAGTGTCATTATTTTTTGATGGATTGTTTATAACAAGGCATTTAATTGGAAAAATAGTGCAGGTAATTTTTAGCTCTGATAAACAATTTTTGATCCTAATGCGTTTATGCCCACATGAAGCATTTACACAACATCTACAGCAGGGAAGATCTCCTGAAGCAACGCAAAGCCGAGAATTTTTCCCGTAAAACGGTTTCGTTTTACCGTTATGTAATCATTGACAACCCCCATGAATTGAGGGATACCCTGTATGCCGACTGGTATGCAATGGGTGTGCTGGGCAGGGTGTATCTGGCCAAGGAAGGCATCAACGCCCAGATTTCGGTGCCGGAACCTCAGGTAGGGCAATTTATCAATTACCTGGATAATACCCCTTATTTTGCTGATATGCCTATGAAGTGGGCGGTGGAGAACGACCCGCTTTCGTTTCTGAAACTGAAGATGAAAGTCCGCCCGAAGATTGTGGCGGATGGACTCGAAGACGGAACTTTCGACGTGACCAATGTAGGTCGGCATCTGACCGCCGAAGAGTTCAATGCTGCCTTGCAGGAAGAAGGCATCATCGTGGTGGATATGCGTAACCATTACGAAAGTGAGATTGGTCGGTTCGAAAACGCCCTTTGTCCGGATGTGGATACCTTCCGCGAAGAAATTGAATATGTGACCAAAGTCCTCGAAGATAAGAAAGATGCCAAAATTTTGATGTATTGCACGGGTGGCGTACGCTGCGAGAAAGCAAGCGCTTATCTCAAATACAAAGGCTTTCAGAATGTAAATCAGTTGTATGGTGGCATCATCGAATATGCCCGTCAGATCAAAGAACTAAACCTCGACTCCAAATTCAGGGGTAAGAACTTCGTGTTCGACGAGCGACTTGGCGAGCGCATTACCGACGACATCATTGCCCGCTGCCACCAGTGCGGCACACCCTGCGATACCCACACCAATTGCGCCAACGACGATTGTCATTTGCTCTTCATCCAATGCCCCGGGTGCGCTGAGAAACATGCCGGCTGCTGTTCGGAGCAATGTCACGACATCATCCGCCTGCCTCAGGATGAACGGATTAAAATCAGGGAAAGCATGCGTACGCGATATGCGCAAACGCAGATTTTCAGAAGCAGGTTGAGACCCAGGAAATCCATCACGAATCATTTATAACGCGCTTAGCTATTCATCCTGATAACATGCCGTTATGGATGAGTCCCCCTAAGGTAATGTGGTGTTGCAAGCATACTCCCTGTGTTGGTGTGTTGTAGCCTGTGCAGAGGTGCTTAGTGCAGTAGTGCACTAGGCCATAGTGCACATCTACACTAAGTCATAGTACACATGTACACTAAGTGATAGTGTAGTACTACACTAAGCACCTCTGTAGAGGTAGTGATGGCGTGTCACATGGAGTAGTGGGGTACGTTGAGATTAGGTAAGGTGGCATTATGAGTGAATCTGTAGAAAAAAGTACCGGCAATTTTGTTGAAGAAATTAAATTCATCATCAGTTTATAAAGTAAGATTATACCGTTTTTCAAAAGTATTGTTTATATTTGGGGCTGAACTTTAAATCTTCATGCCCCCTATAGCTTTTATTGATACTGAAATTGACCCGAAAAGCCGAAAAATTCTCGACATCGGGGCTGTGAAAGATGATGGGAGTTTGTTCCATC
>JAKIYP010000093.1 GCA_022708505.1 Bacteroidota bacterium | reverse complement strand
TATATATACAGGAGTAATCCGGAAAATAACAGTACCAACATAACCAGGCAACTGGACTTATCGTCCCGAGGTTTCGCAAGTTGGCCACTGGTAACCGATGTATTTTGAACAGTCGTTTGTCTCGTTGTTTGGTCCTTGCTGGTTACATGCCTGGATCGTTCGATCTGGTTTTGCTGATGGTTCGTGTTGCTTATGAATGCGGATTGCTGCACCCGCCTGACCTGTGCAACTCCTGAAAGCCGCACTGGCTTAATTGAACCCATCGTATCCATTGTGCCCGTCAAGCTAAACACAAGATCTAATGTTTCCACAAGCTGGTCATAACTGGAACTACGGTGGATTAAACTGTCTGTTTGAACACTGTTGAACTTATCATCTGTCTGTATCCGTGTCATTGCTGCACTTGCTATCGAATCAGTAACGGTTGACTGCAACACAACTTTATGACTTCGACAACCACCCGTCAGCAAGCCCAACACCAGGCACAGCAACACGCATGGCACGAACATAAAATCAGCAATACGATATTTCCACCCACGCTTGAACTTATTCAACACCGGTCGTCGTGCACAAATACCATCGATGTAATAGACACGGGCTGTTTTGATTTGCTCATGCAGTGCTTCCGGATCGGGATGATTGTTAATCGCAGCTAAAGTCTGCCTGCCAACAACTCCGTCTTTCTTCACATCGAGCAGCTGCTGCACGATCGAGATTGTTCTTGTACCGCTGTTAATAAGCCAGTCGACAAGTAAATCAGCGATCGATTGATTTTCGATGCGGTCGGCTTGCCACACATCCCAATAATAGGGTTTGAAAACCTTGTAAATCCGCTCTTCATGTGTGAGCAACAGCAAGTCATTTACATCAACAATGCCATCATTATTCTTATCAAATCCGACTTTCAGCCAGGTTTTGAGGGTGATACCCATATAGGTAAGGCCACCCGGATCGTCGGGATCATGTACATATCCGCCTTCCCATTTATCAAGATAGGGAACATATAATGCAATATCTGCCATAGTTTACGCGATTTGTTTGATTCTTACTTGAACATCTTCCAACAGGTGAATTTGTTTTTGTTCCATCTCGAGGATTTCCTCGAGTACCTGTTGTTGCTTGTTGATGATATTGTTGATGATGCGAACAAACCATTTGATAAAGAAAACAAACAGGGTAAACGAAAACACCAGATAACAGGTTCCTGCCATTATCAGGAAACCGAAGTCGGCAATTCCCTTGCCGACTTCCTGAGGATTTAGGATAGTTTCCATGTATTAAGAAACCGTTAATTCCACTTTCAGCACACCACTGCACTGCATGCCATCATCATCGCTTCCTGTTTTCACTTTCAGGATGTAATTTCCTGCTTCCAGTTGAGGTATCATGAATGATACATCCTTGGCGTTAACTCTCAGGAAAGACAATGCCCTGATTTCAGTATTTGGATCACCAACCGGGATGAAGAACACACCCTGTTTCGGGTCTTCGGGGTTAAACAACAAGCTATCGCCCTTGATTTCCGCATTTTTACCCGGTGTTGCGATGGTACTGGTTTGACGACTGAAACCATCGAAGAAGGTGTCGACAAACGGAAGTTTCGATTTGAGCTTTGACAGTTCAATATTTTTCAGATTGGGTTCCACCCGACTTCCGGCACGCATCGTGAAACTCAGCTTATGTTTGCCCGGGTCAAAGATGTCACTGTAATTTGGAAAAATACCCTTGATTGTAGGTCTTACAATGAAAAGGGGTGTGTTCACCGAGCAGCCATCTTCCAGAAAGGAGAGGACAATTTGAGTCATTTTCTCGAAATAAGCAAGTGCCTGCGGACGGGTTAAACCGGTCCCCTCTTCAACCATTTTTTTTAACACGTCGTCGAGCGTTTTTGCGCCTGAAGATTTTACACGTGCAATGTAATGCGATTCATCTGGAACCAACAGATTCCTTTTTAATTGATAAGTAATCATAAAGATAAATTTTAAAAATGAATAATTTAATTTGTTTTGTCGTCATGTACTGATCAGTGTAATGATTTTGACACGACAAAATTAATACAGGGAAAGGAGGTAAAAGCAGGTGTTTAGGCCGGGTTTACAGCAGAATGGGACATATGGGACAAAATGATGATTGGGTTAGAACTCATCAACTTTGTTTTCTCCTGCATCAATGTGCCATATTCGTACTTAACATATTAATCACCCACAGTTCACCAATTTTACACATGGATTTTTTGATGAGTTTCCCGTAAATAGAAGTCATCACTGCTGACATTCAATTTACAGGCAATAAATAAAAAACAATTTGAGAAGCAAATCCAATTTAATTACGTACCTTTGTCGCCGAAACAACCAAGTTTGTATTGAAATCTTTCTCAACTGTGCTTTTTCCTTCCTTTATCCGGCAGGTCTACTCATCGTAAAATCGACATCAACATCAGCTTTCTTGTTTGCATCAACCAGTTGCGAAAGTGTGTTACACCATTGTCGTAACACACTTTTATCAATTAAGATGTAATTCATTTATGACATTTCAGGAATTAAACATATCAGAGCCGATATTGAAGGCTTTATCAAATAAACAATATAAAACGCCCACACCGATCCAGGAACAAGCCATTTCTGTTGTACTCAACGGAAAAGACTTACTGGGAATCGCGCAAACAGGCACCGGTAAAACAGCTGCATTTGCCATTCCCATCATCCAACAGCTCGACAAGCCCATGCTGACAAACAGGAAAAGGGAAATCAGGGCATTGATACTTACTCCTACCAGAGAGCTCGCGATACAAATCGACGAATGTTTCACCGACTACGCCAAATTCACCGGTTTACGGAACACGGTAATTTTCGGAGGAGTAAACCAACGCCCACAGGTTGACGAACTGAAAAAAGGTACCGACATCCTGATTGCAACGCCGGGTCGCTTACTCGATCTCATCAGTCAGCAATACATCAAACTTGATCACATCAAGCACTTTGTGCTTGATGAAGCCGACCGCATGTTAGACATGGGATTCATACATGACATCAAACGTTTGTTACCTTTGTTACCCAAACAAAGGCAAACACTTTGTTTTTCAGCAACCATGCCTGTTGCCATAGCAACGCTATCCAAAACAATACTGAATCAGCCCGTCAGGGTTGAAGTCGCACCAGCTTCTTCGGTTGTTGATACCATCGATCAGCGATTGTATCTGGTGGAGAAAATAAACAAAGGCGACTTGCTCTTCTCTGTTTTAAAACAAGATGAAAAGAAATCGGTACTGGTATTCTCACGTACCAAACATGGAGCCGACAAAATTGTCAGGATTTTAAATAAAAAAGGCATTCACTGCGAAGCAATCCACGGCAACAAAACCCAGGGCGCACGCCAACGGGCACTCAGCAATTTCAAAGCAGGGAAAACCAGGGTGATCATTGCAACCGACATTGCAGCCAGGGGAATCGACATCTCGAACCTGGAAATGGTTATCAATTACGATTTGCCCGATGTTGCTGAAACCTATGTTCACCGGATTGGCAGAACAGGACGGGCTGGTAACAATGGTACTGCACTGACATTTTGTTCACCCGAGGAATCGATGATGATTCGGGACATACAAAAACTAACAGGAAAAAAACTACAGCCGGTATCCATATCGGCATAAAGAACTCATAAATTATTAATTGAATGGCAATTTCGTACAACAAAAAAGAATTAGAAAAGAAAAAACAGGGTAAGAAACTCGAAAAACAGAAACGCAAAGAGGAGCGCAAAGCCAGTGGCGGAAGTTCTTCCTTTGACGACATGATCGCTTATGTAGATGAAAACGGGAATATCACAACCACCCCGCCCGATCCGGGAAAGAAACAAAAAATTGATGTGGCTAACATCTCTGTTTCAACGCCTAAAAAAGAAGATCAGGAAGAAGTGTTGATGAGAGGAAGAGTTGAGCATTTCAACTCGGAAAAAGGATATGGTTTTATTAAAGACATTAACAGCACAGAGAAATACTTCTTTCACATCAGTGCTGCACCGGCTGATATTGCAGAAGGTAATATCGTAACATTTCAGACAGAACGCGGCCAGAAAGGCATGAACGCGGTCAACATCACACAGATAAAAGACTAACAATCAATATTTCACAATTTAAAAAACAAACAAATGAACATTTATGTATCTAATTTAAGCTACGGAACCAGTGCTGATAGCTTACAGAATTTATTCGCAGGCTTTGGTGATGTAACTTCAGCCAATGTAATCACCGACAGAGAAACCGGAAGATCAAGAGGTTTCGGCTTCGTAGAAATGCCAAATGACGCTGAAGGTCAGAAAGCCATTGACGAATTGAACAACACTGACTTTGAAGGCAAAACTATTACAGTTAATGTTGCCCGTCCGAAAACCGAAAGAAGCGACTACAACAACCGTGGTGGTAACGGTGGCGGCGGTTACAACAGAAGAAGATATTAATTATCCCATTTTCGATTTATAAGCCAGCGCGTACAGCTTTATCTGCTTGATCATGGCCAGCAAGCCATTGGAACGGGTAGGTGAAAGGTGTTCGCGCAGGCCTATTTTCTCCACAAAATACAAATCTGCGTTCAGAATTTCATCGGGAGTTCTGCCTGAAAACACGCGCAACAACAAGGCAACGATACCCTTAACCAAAATGGCGTCGCTCTCTGCTTTATACGTTATTTTCCCCTCTCCATCCAGTTCCGCTGTAAGCCAAACCCGACTCTGACAACCTTCGATGATATTCTGAGGAACTTTATACTGATCGTTTATTGGTTCCAAACCATTACCCAGATCGATTAACAAAGCGTATTTGTCCATCCAATCATCGAACTGTGCAAAATCTTCTATTATTTCATCCTGTACCTGGTTGATCGATAACATATTTATATTTTTAAATTTTTAAACCATTAACCGTCATTGCGAGCGAAGCGAAGCAACCTCGCCAATTTACCCGCCAGTAAACTGGCGGGCTATTAAAAAATGCTTCCTACGGAAGCCAAACAATAGCTATCCTTTCCGCTATTAGCTATTAGTTATTAGCTATTCGCTTTCAGTTCTCCGCTTTCCGCTAACTTAACATCCCCACCACCCGCTTCAGCGCCGCGACAAAAACATCAATTTCTTCTTTGGTATTGTAGAACGAAAAAGAAGCACGAACCGTTCCCGGGATGTCCAGCGAATCCATCAAAGGCTGGGCGCAATGATGACCGGTGCGCACCGCGATGCCTAATTTATCGAGCAGCATGCCGATGTCGTAAGGATGAATATTCCCGACTAAAAATGAAATCACGGCACTTTTTTCAGCAGCAGTTCCTATAAAACGAATACCTTCGATTGCAGATAATTGTTCTGTTGCATAAGCTGTTAAATCATGTTCGTAAGCTGCAATATTATCCAATCCTATTTCGCTGATATAGCGTAACGCTTCTGCCAATGCCGTCGAACCGATATAATCAGGCGTCCCGGCTTCAAATTTAAATGGCAACACATTGTAGGTTGTTTTTTCAAAACTCACCTTTTCAATCATCTCACCCCCGCCCTGATAGGGAGGCAATGCATTCAGCCACTTTTCTTTTCCATACAACACCCCGATGCCAGTCGGACCG
This sequence comes from Bacteroidota bacterium, assembly GCA_022708505.1. Classification (GTDB taxonomy): domain Bacteria; phylum Bacteroidota; class Bacteroidia; order Bacteroidales; family Paludibacteraceae; genus Paludibacter. Next base: position 998 of record JAKIYP010000093.1, on the reverse strand, counting down.
TAAATCTTATGTCCCGAGAAGACATAAAAATCAGCATCCATCTCCTGCACATTCACCGGAATATGCGGTACCGCCTGGGCCCCGTCAATTAAAACCGGCACATTCATTTCATGTGATATCCGGATCATTTCATCAACCGGATTGACAGTCCCCAACACATTCGAAACATGGGTTACCGACACCAACTTAGTCTTTTCATTCAGCAATCTACGGAAAGCATCAATTTGCAACTCCCCGTTTTCATGCATAGGAACGACACGCAATTGCATTTTTTTGCGCTCGCACAACATTTGCCAGGGAACAATATTCGAATGATGCTCCATCACGGAAACGATTATTTCATCGCCTTCCTGACAAAATGCTTCGCCGAAGGAAAAGGCAATCAGGTTAATCGCTTCGGTAGTGCCCCGCGTAAAAATAATCTCTTCGCGTTTCGTCGCACCCAGAAAACCCGCGATTGTGCTTCTCGCTTCTTCATGCGCCTCCGTGGCTTTCTGACTCAGGTAGTGAACCCCCCGGTGTATATTGGCATTCAGATGCTTATAGGCATATTCTATTTTCTCAAGCACACAAAGCGGTTTCTGTGTGGTGGCTCCGTTATCGAAATAAATCAAAGGTTTGCCGTAAATTTTCTCTTCCAGAATTGGAAAATCGGCTCGTATGTTTTGTATGATCTGACTGTCTAATTTCATTTATTGAAGTTCATTAAAACCTGTCAGGTTTTTGAAACCTGACAGGTTTAGGTTCATTTTATTCATGATTTGCAAAAGTAAGAATTTTTTCGCAGAAATTAATCCGGACATGTAAGCCCTAATTCAAGATAATCAAATGCGATATTTTTTTGATATTTAACCTTTAAACTGACGAAAACTGAGAAAAAATAATGTATTTTTGTACGATTTTTCCCGAAATCTGCTTTAAAAATAAAATATTGACGTATGCAAAAAACACTGCTTCAAAAAATAACGCCCCACCTTATTGCTGTTAGTTTATTCATA
>JAKIYP010000092.1 GCA_022708505.1 Bacteroidota bacterium | reverse complement strand
AACGTTCACTTTATTGTATGATTAACAGAATTTTGTTGCGAATCAAGATTATTCAAATCTTGTATGCATTCTATAAGGGGGAAGGTAAAACTACCCTTATGGTTGAAAAAGAGCTTTTTCACAGTGTTGAAAAAACCTATGATCTTTATTATCATCTGCTCAATCTTATCATCCTGATTACTGATTATGCGGCTTCACGCATTGAATCAAAAAAGAATAAATTAAGACCATCTCCGGAAGATATCAATCCCAATACCCGTTTTATCGATAACGTTTTTGTTGATCAACTCAGAAAAAACAAACAGTTTACCGCTTATCTGAGTGAACGAAAGTTATCCTGGGTGAATCATCCGGAAATAATCAAGGAACTTTATGAGGAAATTATCGCCTGTGATTTTTATCAGGAATACATGGATTTGGAACATATTGATTATCAAATCGATAAAGATATTTGGCGTAAGATATTCAAAAGGATTATTCTTCAAAATGAAAGTCTGGATAATTCGATAGAAGATCAAAGTATTTTCTGGACCGATGACGTTGAAATCGTTGTCAGCTTTATTATTAAAACCATCAAACGATTTGAAGAAGAATCAGGGGCTGATCAGGCATTACTGCCGATGTTTAAAGATGAAGACGATGTTGAATTCGCTAAAAAGTTACTACATGGTGTGTTGAAAAACGGAGGCGATTACAGGGAGGTTATCGACAAGCACACGCAAAACTGGGAACTCGACCGGATTGCCTTCATGGATATCCTGATTATGGAAGTAGCTTTGTCGGAACTGATGGACTTCCCGACTATTCCGGTAAATGTTACCCTGAATGAGTATATCGAAATTGCCAAAAATTACAGTACCGACAAGAGTGGCACCTTCATCAACGGCGTGTTGGACAATATCGTGGGACAACTTAAAAAAGAAAATAAACTAATCAAAGTTGTGATGTTCACGAAATAAAAAAATATGCTATATTTGCATGTGTTAAATTAAAAACAAAAATAAAATTTAAACGTATGAATTTATTAAGCTTATTATTACAAGCTGCTCCTGCGGGACAAGGAGGAGGTATGTCAGGTATCCTGATGATGGTATTGATTTTTGTTGTATTCTATTTCTTCATGATTCGCCCGCAGCAGAAACGTCAAAAAGAAATCAAGAAACAACGTGAAAATATGCAGCCTGGCGATAAAGTGGTTACTTCAGGTGGTATTTATGGAAAAATACGTGAAATCAAAGAAGACAATACCGTGATTATCGAAATTGCTGAAAATGTTCGCATTAAAGTAGATAAATCTTCTGTCTTTCTGTCATTACAGGATGCTCAGCAAGGACAGCAGAAATAACTAAATCAGATAATGGCTGATTACAGCAGAAGGAAATTAATTCAATTTGCCCTGAAGCTTAAATCATTCTTTGTTTCAAAAGATGTTTTAAGCTTCTTGGCGTTTTTGTTGCTTTCTGCTACGTTTTGGTTTGTAAACGCCCTGAATAAAGAAAGAGAGCTGACAATTTCAATTCCGCTGGAATACACTGATGTGCCTAAAAACCTTATGTTTGAAAAGGAATTACCTGCTGAGGTTACGATTAAAGTCAAAGATTTAGGTGTAAATTTATGGACTTATATGCGAAAAAAACCGGAACCGGTCAGGGTAAAATTTGAGGAAGGTAATTCAGAAAAGGGAAGTTTCACTATTTCCAACCTACAGTTGTTGTCTTCGGCTTCCGAAAGGCTACTGCCTTCAACTTCAATTTTATTGATTAGTCCCGAAAATATCAACACAACTTATGTAAGGCTATATTCAAAAAAACTTCCTGTCAGATTAAACAGTGAAATCAGTCTGGAAAGTCAGTACATGTTTTGCAGTCCTATTGAAATTATTCCGGAGGAAGTGGAAGTATATGGTCCGCGTATCATACTTAATAAACTGACCGAGTTACATACGGAGAAACTGGAAATCAAGAATTTGAAGGATACCATTATCCGTTTTATTTCGATTAAACCCATCAAATCCGTTCAATATTCAGTCGATAAGATAAAGGTGAAAACCTGCGCGGAGATGTTCACTGAAAAAACAGTCAGTTTACCTGTTCAGATCATCAATAACCCGGATAATATTTCCATCATTTCCTTTCCTGCAGAAGTAAAGGTGATTTTTAATATCAGTGTACAAAACTTTAATTCTTTTCAAAACAGCGACATACATGTTGTTATCGATTTCAACGAAATCAGAAAAGGAGATTTAAAAAAGAAGAGATTAAAAATAATCAATAACAAACCTTATATTTCTAACATCAGGATTCAACCTGAAGAAGTAGAGTTTTTACTGGAAGAAAATGACAACTGACATTCAAATGGTCGACCTGAAAGGCCAGTATCAGAAAATAAAACAGGAAATTAACGCCGGAATTCAGGAAGTTATCGACTCTACCACTTTTATAAAAGGAGGTAAAGTGACTGAATTTCAGCATCACCTGGAAAATTATCTGGGTGTAAAACATGTCATTCCTGTCGGGAATGGAACTGATGCGCTGCAAATCGCACTCATGGCACTGGGATTGAAACCGGGAGATGAGGTCATAACACCTACATTTACCTTTATTGCAACTGCTGAAGTGGTTGCTTTACTTGGACTCACGCCGGTTCTGGTAGACGTTGATTTTGAAACGTTCAATATTTCTATTAACGCCCTCGAAAAAGCGATAACTTCTAAAACAAAAGCCATCATTCCGGTTCATCTGTTTGGTCAGCATGCTGATATGGACGCTATTATGGAACTTGCCCGCAAACATAATCTGTATGTCATCGAAGATGCCTGCCAGTCAATTGGAGCTCTTTATACTTTTACCGATGGTTCAACCGCTCAATCAGGATGTATGGGGCACATTGGCTGCACGTCGTTCTTTCCTTCCAAGAATCTGGGATGTTATGGAGACGGAGGTGCAATTTTCACCAATGACGATGCATTGGCTGTCAGGATGCGCGCTGTGGCCAATCATGGTATGGAAGTGAGATATCATCATGATTATGTTGGAGTTAATTCACGATTAGATAGTATTCAGGCTGCTATTCTGGATGTTAAACTGGAACATCTGGATTCTTATATTCAGGCAAGACAATATGTTGCAGCAGCTTATGATAAAGCATTTTCCGGATATGAAAATCTGATGATTCCCGGACGAAATCCATCTTCAACTCATGTGTTTCATCAATATACGTTGAAATTAAAAGATATTGACCGGACGGCATTGCAAAAACACCTGCAATCGAAAGGAATCCCGTCTATGGTATATTATCCGGTACCTCTTCACATGCAGAAAGCATACAAAGACGAAAGATACAGACAAGGAGACTTCCCGGTTGCTGAACAATTAGCAGCTTGTGTTTTGTCCTTACCCATTCATACAGAGATGGATGATGAACAGATCCGGTATATAACAAATAATCTGATTGAATTTTTATGAGCGATTTTTTTGCACACGAAACAGCTGTTATTGATTCCGGTTGCAGTATCGGCAAAGGTACCAAAATATGGCATTTTTCACATATTATGAATGGATGTGAAATCGGAGAAGTATGTAATATAGGTCAGAATGTGGTTGTTTCACCCGGTGTGAAATTGGGTCGCAATGTGAAAATTCAAAACAATGTATCGGTTTATACCGGAGTGATTTGTGAAGATGATGTTTTTCTGGGACCATCGATGGTTTTTACGAATGTTGTGAATCCGCGTAGTCACGTGAACCGGCGGGATGAATACAAAACAACGATTGTGCGTAAAGGTGCAAGTATAGGCGCAAACGCAACCATTGTTTGTGGTAATGAAATTGGTGAATACGCCCTGATAGGAGCCGGATCGGTGGTAACTAAACCAGTTAAGCCTTATGCACTTGTTGTAGGTAACCCGGCCAAACAAACAGGCTGGGTAAGTGAGTATGGACATCGTTTGCAATTCAATCACCATGGTATTGCTGAGTGTCCCGAAACAAAACAAAAGTATCTGTTTGAAAACGACACAGTTAAAAGAATTAATTAATATACTTTAAATCAGAATTTTATATGATCAAGTTTGCAGTTGTAGGGCAGGGGCACATTGGAAAAAGACATGCTGAAATGATTCGCAGAAATCCGGATACAGAATTGGTTGCCGTATGTGATGTTTTATCCCCTCAGGAACTGGGATTGGATAATATTGAAGAGCAGTTTTTTCAATCTTTTGATGAATTAATTCAGTCGGGTCTCGATTTTGATGTGATCAATATCTGTACACCCAATGGATTCCATGCCGAATATGCCATCAGAGCGCTGGAAGCCAAAAAACATGTTGTACTCGAAAAACCCATTGCGTTGACGAAAGCTGATGCTGAGAAAATATTGTATAAGTCACTTAAAATGTCCAGACATGTGTTCAGTGTGATGCAGAACCGCTATTCTCCGCCATCCGTATGGTTAAAACAAATTATTGACGATCAGGTGCTGGGTGATATTTACATGGTTAAGCTGGATTGCTACTGGAACCGCGACGAGCATTATTATAAAGCCGGAAGCTGGCATGGAGATGCCAAGTTAGATGGAGGAACATTATTTACCCAGTTTTCGCACTTTATTGATATCATGTATTGGTTATTCGGTGATATCACCAATATAAACGGAAGTTTTGCCGACTTCAACCATCAGCATCTTACTGATTTTGAAGATAGTGGTATCGTTACTTTCAATTTTGTTGAAGGTGGAGGAATAGGTTGTTTAAACTACTCAACTGCAGTTTGGGATACAAATTTCGAGAGCGCCATAACCATCATAGGATCTAAAGGGACTGTTAAGGTTGCCGGACAATATATGAATGAAGTGGTTTATTGCCATATCAAGGATTATGAAATGCCTGAACTTCCCGCTTCAAATCCACCCAACGATTATGGAAAATACAAAGGTTCGGCTCAGAATCATCATTATGTAATCGAAAATGTAGTAGAGAAACTGATGGGTGACGGAGATATCAAAACAAATTTGCTCGAAGGAATGAAGGTTGTTGATATCATCGAACGTATATATGCTGTCCGCGATAATAAGTGGAAGAAATAAGTTCCGGAAGGATCAATATTAATTTTTCTTGAAAATAATGATACAAAGAATTCAGACTTTATACTTGTTGCTTGTTGTTATTGTGACAACTGTAACTTTTTTTTCACCGTTTGCAGGACTGCAAAATGCAGAACAGGCAGCAATTTATGAAATGAGTTATCGAGGATTATTTGAAATGAATACATCCGGTGATATCAGGTTGGCTAATATCTGGACGTTAACAGCTTTAATGGCAATAGTACCGCTGATTTCACTGATAACAGTATTTTTGTTTAAAAAAAGATTGCTTCAGATTCGTCTGATTATTTCTAATATAATCCTGATGGCTGGTTTTTACGGACTGATGTTTATTTATTTATGGCAATATGGTAAAGCATTGGATGCTTCACTTTATTTGGAAATTCCTGCTGCATTTCCATTGGTTGGTATTATATTAAGTATCATGGCGATCAGGGCTATCGCTAAAGATGAAGCCCTGGTTAAATCATTGAACAGAATACGATAATATATTTCAGGTTATTACATGACATTCAACAAACTGACTCCCGATGAGGAAGCTGTGATTATTCACAAAGCGACTGAATATCCCTTTACAGGAAAATTCCTGAATCACAAGGAAAAAGGAGTGTATGTTTGTCGCCGGTGCGATTCTCCGCTTTATCGATCGGATGATAAATTTGAGTCTCATTGCGGTTGGCCGTCTTTTGACGATGAAATTCCGGGAGCTGTAAAGCGGATGCCGGATGCCGACGGTAGCAGAACAGAGATTGTATGTGCAAACTGTGGTGGACATTTGGGTCATGTTTTCACCGGAGAAGGGTTTACAACGAAAAATGTCCGACATTGCGTAAATTCATTATCGCTTGATTTTAAAAAGATGGAAAAAGCTTATTTTGCCTCAGGTTGTTTTTGGGGAACCGAATATCACTTTATGAAAGCGCCCGGCGTGATCTCTACTACAGTGGGATATATGGGCGGACATACCTTTGCGCCGACTTATAAAGAAGTTTGTACCGGTACAACCGGACATGTGGAAGTTGTGGAGGTAGTTTTCGATCCTGAAATTACTTCATTTGAAAACATGCTCAGGTTGTATTATGAAACCCATGATTTTGAACAGGTTGGTGGTCAGGGACCCGATATAGGCGAGCAATATCAATCGGTGGTTTTTTATGTGAATGAGAATCAGAAACAGATGGTTGAGAAGTACATTAAAATACTCACTGATAAAGGATATAAGGTTGCGACACAGCTTCGTCCCGCACCTGAATTCTGGGAAGCGGAAGATTACCATCAGGAGTATTACGACAAGAAAAACGGAATTCCGTATTGTCACGCGTATAGAAAGATTTTTTGATTGAGAACGGAAAACGGGAACTGAGAGCGGAAAGCGAATAACGAATAGCTAAAAGTGAATAGTGAATAATTAACTGGTATATCGAATTTAACATCATGACACTACAACAACTTGAATATATCCTGGCACTGGATAAAACACGTCATTTTGTACGTGCGGCTGAGATGTGCGGCGTAACACAGCCTACCCTCAGTGCGAT
>JAKIYP010000091.1 GCA_022708505.1 Bacteroidota bacterium | reverse complement strand
TCAAATTCAAACACAAATTCCACAAAATGAGGTTGAAAGAACACGATATCTGTTTCCGGCAACCGGGGATAGCTTTTAAAAGACGGAACAGGAACCCATTTCCCTTTTTCATCCTGATACTGGATATTGAATGAACTCCACCATCCGCCAAACTCTTCCATACATCCGAGATGCAAAGCAATCATTCCGATTTCTTTTTCTTCATTCCATCCATATCCGAAATAATCGACTTTGGGAATGTTTGCTCTTGCTGCCAGACTGTAAAACACCGAACCTTCTCCCGATACAATACCATCGTTAATTACATCGACGGTTTGCGCATACATCGGTTTGCCAAACGTATACCAGGTAGAATCGAGCACCTGGGCGTTCAGGGTATTCACATTGGCATAAATAGTATCTGCTTGAGAAGCGATGTTTTGAGATCTTACGAGCAATTCGAAAGTTTTCTCAACTACTTTCTTGCCATCTCCAAGGCTTAGTTTAATATTGTATTTACCTGCCTTCTGTGGAATTCCGGATATTTTCCCCTTGTCAAATTTAACGCCTTCCGGTAAAGATCCGCCAACCAACTTCCACTCATAATTTTGATTGGAGTTCGTATAAAAAACATATTCGAAAGCTTGTCCGGCATGCATCACCGGAGCCGGACCGACATAGAATTCGAGAGGCACTTTAAATATTGCCTTCGTATTGATATGATAGAAATCTTTTCCCCGGCTCGTACTTTTCTTACCTCCGTTTTTCAGGATAACATTTTCAGCCTGTTTCACTGTTCTTGCAATAAGATCTGAAATAGTAGCATCCGGCATATCATGGCGCGTAACATTAATGTATTTATCATTAAATGGTTTAGCCCACTCTTTGATTGGATAAAGCAGATCTTTGGGAAGGGCGCTTGCACCATACATTACTCCCAAAAGCCCTCCAATAGTTGCAGTCTGATTATCGGCATCGAATCCCATCGCGCAACCCAAATCCATCGTGAGCTGGAAATCACCTTTTCCATACAAGAATGATAAAATTCCACAGGCCCCATTGAGATTGGCATTCCAGATGGTTTTTGTCATGGCATTTTCGTTTACATAATACTTTTCTGCCATAATCTGACGAGCTTTTTTCCAGTCATTCGGATACTTTTTATAGAGGTTCACCATATCTCTTACCGTCTGTGCGTATCTGCTATCAGCAGGAATCATCCGTAAAGCATCCAGCACCAACTTTTCTATATCTTTTTCAAAAAAAGCATCGGCATACATGGCACCGTAATGCACGGTTGGATGAGCAGCCCAGTCATCACTGGTTATCCGCGCTGCCCAGTCCGATTTTTGTGCTGCATAAGCGACCATCCCTGGAGCTGTATAAGCCCAAATCTCGTTAATTAACTGAGGGTCTATCTGGTACCAATGCGGATTATTATCTTTCATCCCGGTAAACGGAGGCGTAAAACCATGATGCATCAAACCAAGTGCAGCGCGGTTGGCCAACCACACCCTGTCGCGTACATGGTGCATCCAGGCTTCACGCAATTGAGCATAAGTCGGTTCACAACCATACTTTTCCATTTGGAGGAGATAGATATATTCAAAATCGGTATCATCGTCGGAGAAAGCGCCGCCGGTACGTTCGAGCCTGTCCAGATTTTTTGTATAACCATAAGGCCAGTTGGCATCAGGTCCCGGATTTTCAACAAATTTATTTTCAAAAGGCAGTCCGTAGAAATTCCCGATTAACTGTCCCAACCAGGCACCGGCAATTTTATCCTCCATGACTTCCTTTGAAATTTTTTTCAGTTGTTGAGCTTGCAGACACAGTGGAAGCAACACTAAAATAAAGAATGTTTTTCTAAGCATAACGTGTATGTTTGGATTAATAAATCAACTTTAAATCACTGAGGATCTCCTGCCAGATTAGGATTAGTATCAATAGCTGTTTGTGGTATGGGAAATACAAGTTGTGTATTGGTTACCGGCTTTGCCCACCAGGCGTCGTGCCATTTCCCGAACCGGATTAAATCCTGCCGACGATGACCTTCCCATGCGAATTCCCTTCCACGCTCAGCCAGCAATTCATCTAAGGTCAACTCACCGGCAGTATATGGAGTCAGTCCCACACGTGTTCTGAGCGTTTTAAATTCAGGAATATCGACAACCTGACTCGTTTTTCCCTGCCTCATCATCGCTTCTGCTTTCATCATCACAACATCGGCATATCGGAACAATACAAAATCGTTTTCCATATCCACAACATCGTACTGTAAGCCATTGGTCTGAAATTCATATTTACAACAACGGGCGCCATCCCATTTGTGTCTCGACCGGTATTTTGATTCCGGAAATACAGGATTATATTTAAACCACAATGTATCACCTGCTCCTGATATCTCATATAGTTTTTTGCCGTTCATGTCGTATTGTTGACCGTAGAGCCATGATTTCTTCCGCAAATCAGTATCACTGTAAGTACTAAAAAATTCCGGAGATGTCATAAATCCATCCCATGGCGTATCATTCAGATTATAGGTATAACGGCTCATGGAATTAAGCGTAAGATCGTACCAATAGAAATACTCGGTTGTCAACGTTGAATTATAAACGATAACAAAAATATTCTCCCGGGAACTTTCGTTGTGAATTTTAAAATTATCGAAGTAGTTGCTTTCCAGCTGATAATGTCCCAAATCCATTACATTGTCGCACATATCCTCCGCATCTTTCCATCTGGCTTCTCCCTTCCAGATTTCAGCATTCAGATATAACTTAGCAAGTAATGTATAGGCAAGTGCTTTGGTTACCCGCCCATAATTCTGAGAAGTCGGGACTTCATCCAGAAAGTCGATGTTGTTTTTAATTTCGTTTTCAACAAAATCGTAAATAAACGCCCTGGATTTTTTGGGAGGCAGGTTTTTATCCGTAAAGTCTGTTGTAAAGGGAATATCGCCCCAGGTATCCATTCCCCAATAGTAGAACAACGCACGGAGAATCTTTATTTCGGCTATAATTTTATCTTTTCCGGCAAAGTCAAATGAAGAACTCCCGGTTTCATACAGAACCTCATTACAAGCGCTGATTCCTCCGAAAACAAATTCCCAGGCCTGACGGTTAATTTTATTGGCAGTCGATACATTGTGTTTTTGCATCTCATCCCACCGGCCGTTATCCCACCACTCACCATCTTCTCTGGAAGGAATAACACACTCATCGGAACTCACTGTAACCAATGACCAAAGCCTCTGTTCTTCAGGATATGGCTGCAATTTCGTGTAAGCCCTTCCGGCATTCATCAGGAGCGCCTGTTCACTGGTAAAAAACTGATCCATTGGTATATCGGAATAAACCGTTTCTGTCAAATCGGTACAAGCTGAAAATAAAGCAGTTGAAATAACCGATATCGCGAATAGCTTGCATTTTGTTAGCATAGTTGTGTTCATCTCAATTGAATTAGAATGTAATATTAACTCCGATAGTAACTCCCGTGGTAACCGGATAGTAGCTCATGTATTCGATACCCGGTTGTAATCCGCTCAGCGACACTTCCGGGTTGACCCCTTTATAGCCGGTAATACAAAACAGATCCTGTGCTGCCGCATATATCCTCATATTGGAAATATAGGTCGAAACATTTTTCAGGTTATAACCTACTGAAAGATTATCCATTTTCAGATAAGAAGCGTCTTCTACATATTTCGATGAATACAACTGGTTTCCTGTGAATTCCGGAGTATCCAGTTGAGACCGGAGTATGTTTTTCAACCCCAGTGTACTGAAATTCTCATAATATAAACGGTACGAGTTTAAGACTTCTCCACCGATCGAAGCACGCAGGGCAAAACTACAATCCCAGTTTTTCCAGGTAAATGTATTACTCCACCCGAGAATGAAGTCAGGATATGCGTTACCTATCACTTCCCATTTCGACTCAGGCACCTTACCGTCGGGCATCTGATTTTTAAATTTGTCATTTCCGAAGTCATCCACACCAAGCCACACCGGGCCATAAAATGTTCCCAGACTTTTCCCTTCTTCCATGCGTTGCGAATACACGGCAATATCTCCCGACAACCAACCGGTTTTGTAAGTTCCATTGGTAAACTCCTCGTTTGTGAATTTTTCGAGGATATTTTTATTACTACTGAAAGTCAGATAGGTATTCCATTGGAAATCATGCTGTTTTACAGGCATAGCATTAAGTGTGATTTCAATACCACTGTTACGGATGGTACCAACGTTTGTAAACATTTCAGTGTACAAATACGGAGGAACAGACACCTGATAATTATACAACAAATCAGTACTCCTGCGTAGATAATAATCAATCGTTCCACCCAGACGGTTATCCAGAATTGAAAAATCGACTCCCGCATTTATTTCATGTTTCTTTTCCCAACGCAGATTCGGATTGGGATTACTTACCGGCTGATAGGTGTTTATCCACTCTCCGTTGTAATAAAAACGGCCGGCTCTGCCCATCATAATCAACGACTTGTAATTGGCAAATTCCTGATTGCCGGTTGCACCGTATCCCAGTCTGATTTTTAAATCATTAATCCAATTCAGATTTTGAATAAACGATTCTTCATTCATCCTCCATCCTAGGCTGACGGCCGGAAACCAGCCCCACTTGTTATTTTCACCGAAACGGGATGAACCTTCACGGCGTAAAGATGCAGACAATAAATACTTTTCATTCAGGTTGTACATGACCCTGCCAAAAAATGAAATAAGCTTACTTTTCTCTCTGAACGAATACATGGATGCCGTACCCGAAGCAAGCGCCGATCCGGCACCGATATTATTTACCCCATACAAATCAGTGTCAAATCCTTTGTTCGACATGCCTGAATAATGCATATTTTCTTCCTGATATGAATATCCGGCAAGAGCCTGCAATGTATGGCCATCCCACGTGTTTAAATAATTCACCGTACTTTCATACTGAAGATTGTTACTGCTTCCGTTTTCAATACTGGCAATCCCATTACTACCTATTGCACTTGGGTAATAACGTGTACGATAGCGATTTGTCTCCCATCGTGATTTTTCATAAGAAACAAAATTATCCCATTTCAACCCGGTTACAAAAGGGATATTCAATGTAGCCCTGACATTACCGCCAAAATCATCTGTTTCACTATCACGTTTTTCTTCGTTCAACATGGCTACCGGATTGTAATAACTAATGCCGTCGACACGTTTATATCCTCCCGACAGTGCATTATCCGGGTCATAAACAGGTTCAGTCGGGTTGTGAATAAATGCCTGATAGAAAATATCATAGTTTGCCGGATTTGATTTTCTCATCGAGTAAAAGGAATTATAATTCAGTGTAAGTATGCCTTTCAGGGCTTTTTGCTGAATGTTCGTTCTGGCAAGTAACTTACTCAGGTTATTGTTCTTAAGTAATCCCTGATTTTGTTCCAGGTTAATAATGGTACGATGTGAAAATTCTTCATTTCCTCCTGAAATAGCAAGATTATGTTTATGGCTGAACGGCATATTTCTGGTAACTTCACCAAACCAATCGGTATTCCCATCATAAATACTATTGATTTTATTGGGTGCATAAATATTAATTGCATGCCTGAACTCATCTGCAGTTAAATTTTCAACCATTCTCGGAGCAACCTGTACGGTAGCGACTCCCTGGTATTCGACCATAGTCTTACCCTTCCGGGCTTGTTTTGTAGTAACAATAATTACTCCGTTCGTACCTCTGGTGCCATAAATTGCAGCAGCAGAACCATCTTTCAACACATCAATTGATTCAACTTCCTGAAAATTGATATTTTTCAGATCAGCACCCGCAACTCCATCGATGATAATCAGCGGTCCCTGACCCGAAGTAAGCGTATTCGTTCCTCTTAAAATTATTTCGTATCCACCCTGGGGATCAGCGCCGCTTGAATTGACAACCGATAAACCCGCAATTTTCCCTTGCAGTAATCCGGCTGCATTCGAGAAAGATCCCTGATTAAAATTGTCTGATTTTAATGTTGCAATCGAACCGGTTATTTCTTTTCGGGAGCTTTTACCATAACCTATAACCACCACCTCATCAATGTTTTTTACATCTTCGGCAAGAATTACGTCCAATCGCTTCTGTTTGTTTACACTGATTTCTTTGGTGATATATCCGATATATGAGAAAACAAGTGTTTCCGCATCAGAAGGAAGTTCAATCTTATATTCACCATTAATGTCTGTTATGACCCCGGCCGTTCCGTTCTTATGTTTGATGTTTACGCCCGGCAATGGTTGTCCGCTTTCATCGGAAACTACTCCGGATACCACAAACTGATTGTTGGCATAGACTGCTCCCGAAAGGGCGGTCAACATAAAAAACAATATAATCACATTATTAAAGAAAGGTCTGTGACCTGACCAGCTACGATGTTTCATACGTTTAAATTTTATTTTTCAGTTGTCGTATGGAACTCTCGATGAACTAATTTAATCATTCCGCTTCGGCGAAATAATTGATTAAATTAGTTCATGTTCGTTTCATAATACTATTTATTTTTAAGGAATTACTTTTTCAGTTCAGCGCTAAAGCTGAATTTCTTTTCTGTAAGGAATTGCAGCTTGCGCTCCTTCTCTTGTAACCGTTATTCCTGCGGCTTTTGTTGCCATTCTCACAGCATCTTCAATCGACAAACCCTCTGAGATTCCGACACAGAAAGC
>JAKIYP010000090.1 GCA_022708505.1 Bacteroidota bacterium | reverse complement strand
GCTATATGCCGATGATTATGCCAAGAACAGACGGGTTATGCGTTATGCCGAGGTGCTGTTGATGTACGCAGAAGGACTAAATGAAACAGGACGTGGAGCCGATGCATTAGTTCAATTAAATAAAGTGAAAACCACAGCCAATAAAATAACCTCTAGTGCTACCCTTTATACCAGTGGGGGATACGGTTATATGCGTGATCAGATTTGGGCAGAGCGGCGTTTGGAACTCTGTCACGAATGGGATCGCTTTTTCGATGTTGTACGCCAGGGAAGAGCCGCAAAAATTTTCCATGCTTTTGCTTCGGAAAGCTCAACCACACACAAACGAGGACAGCTATTCATTGAAGGTGTGAATGAGATTTTCCCGATTCCACAGACGGAAGTAGATTTAAGTAACGGAGTTATAACCCAAAATCCCGGATATTAAAAAATCAATGATATGAAGATAGTGAATATTTTTAAGATATTACCTCTTATTGTGCTGTTAGTCAGTGCTTGTGTCGAAGAAGAACTGACCATGCCTGTTGCATCGGTGGAAGTTACTAAAACGGTGTACGGGATTAACGAATCGGTGGTGTTTAACTTTACCGGTCAGGCGCAGCAGGTTGCCATATTTCCCGGTGATAAAGCCCACAACTACGATTTGTTTGAGTCGGGTGGTAACACGGGTTTCGTCGTTAATAAAGGAACATTCAGTTATGCCTATAAGCAACCCGGAACATACAAGGTTGTAGTTGTTGCATCAAATTATGCTGAAGGTGCGGTAAATATGCTGAAGGATACGACTTCTGTAATGATACAGGTAATAGATGATGATGTGACTATAAAGTCGCTCTCTTGTTCGAGGGTATTGTATGATGAAATCGCGGCACATAGTGTTAATGATACGGACTGGCTGGTGCGTCTTCCCCAGCGAATTTTGTTCAGGGGGCAGCAGGCAACCATCCCTTCAACACAACGCCTCGCGGTGAAACTGGCATCGGACTCTACGCTTATGCTGGTTGATGGGGTAAAATTCAGTACAACAACAAATTATCAACTGAATAATCCACTGACACTTAATCTGACGGCTCATGCCGGAAATGTAATGGATTATACGCTGTACATGCTCCGTTTACCTGAATTTTCAGTGTTTAAGCTGGCAGGAGTTAACGGAGTGCTTACCAGAAGTGAATTCAATTATGATAAAATGACCATGACCGTGACCCTGCCTGCGGGTACAGATAAAACCGGTTTAGTTCCCGAATTTACGCTTTCTCAGGGTCAGGAAGTCTTTGTAAACGATTTATTGATAACTTCTGCTGTCAGCGTGATTGATTTCTCTTCACCTGTGGTTTTCCGGCTCAGAAACACTTATCCCGGGAAATCGCATTTGATTGCTGAGACAGAGGTGACAGTTTCTGTTTTATAGGTGTAGTTTTTTTTCAGGACGACCCGGTTGCCGTTTCATGGTAATCGGGTCTTTTTGCCTGACTCGTGACAATATCTATTATTTTTCAGGATTATTCTTCGGATATTCTGCATTATCCGAAAACTATTATTAATTTTCGGCGACAAACTCATTTTGGGTTAATCAAATAAAACTATAATATGCGTTTGAGATTACCTTTCTTCCTGCTTGTAAGTGTCTTGTTTTTAGCCTTGAAAGCTGAAAATAGTAATCTTGATTTTCGTTTTGCCCATTTAACGAATAACGATGGTATTTCGCAGCAGCACATTACCTGTATGATGCAGGACGAAAAAGGGTTGATGTGGATAGGTACCAAGAATGGGTTATGTCTTTACAACGGATATGAGATTAAACGCTATTTTAATGATGTCAGAGATAATAATTCCCTGAGTCATAACTTTATCCGTTCGGTTTTTCAGGATACTCAAAAACGTATCTGGATTGGCACGGAGAAAGGGTTGTGCCGATATCTGCCTGAATTTGACGCGTTTCAACGATATGATTATCCGCAGGCTGTAACAACTTCTTTCGTTCAAAACAGCAAGGGAGATATATTTTGTATTTCAGGCTATAATTTGCTGAATCGTTATGATGAAACAAACAATATTTTCCAACGGGTAGATGCTGTTGCTGATTCAGTCCTGATTTACAGCCTGGCAACGGATGACAACGATCGCTTGTGGCTTGGAACCGACAGGGGATTAAAAGTTTACGATCAGAAGTTTATGCATGTAACCGAATATACCGGCTTAAATCCTAACGATGTTACACACGATGTTGCCGATGTAATTAACGTAATTTTCGTAGATAAGCAAAATAATATTTGGGCGGGTAAAAACGGTAATGGAATAGTCTGCATCAATTCAAAAACAAACGAAATTACCCATTGGAATAAAAAGAACGGATTGACCGATGGTATGATCAGAGCCATTGAACAGGATGTGTCGGGCAGGATGTGGATCGGAACAGAGAAGGGTGTGTTTATTATTTTTCCGGATGGCGGGATACACAATATAAGGCAGGATTATACGAATAACCAGGGTTTGAATGATAATGCAATCTATAGCATCGTTCGCGACCGGGACGATAATATCTGGATAGGAACTTATTTTGGGGGCATCAATATCTTCAAAAACGACTATAAGCAATTCAGGCATTACCGGGCCGGATATTCCAACATGCTTTTAAAGGGCAAAGCCATCCGTAAAATTGTGGAGGAAGGCAATGGCATTTTCTGGATTGCCACAGAAGATGGTGGATTGAACCAGCTGAACGAAAAAACGGGTGAAATTAAAAAAATTGAGCATCCATTGTTAGTTGATAATGTACATGCGCTCTTATACGATTCAGTTTCACATGAATTGTGGATCGGGATGTTCAGAGGTGGATTAACTTGTTATAACCTCAGAACGGGAAGTTTCAGAAACTATACAGAAGGCTCTTTAGGATTGGATTCGGATATGATATTTTCTATTGAAATGGATCACGATGGGGTTGTGTGGGTTGCTTCGGTAAGAGGGTTGAGATATTTTGACAAAAAAAAGAATCGTTTTGAACGTATTTCACATGAGTTGCTCTCAGATGTGTTTATTTATACTTTGTATGTCGATTCAAAAAACAATATCTGGATAGGAACACGCGCTCAGGGACTTTTCCGCTACAATAAAAAATCAGGAGAAATTAAAAGCTGGGTAAGTAAAGAGAATGTAGCCGGATTAGCCGATAACTTTATTACGTCTGTTTTTGAGGATACAAGACACCGGATATGGATAGGGACAAATAACGGTGGATTGCACAGTCTTAATCAAACAAGTGAGCTAATCAAGAATGTTGATGATGAACTGTCCCTGGATGAGAATTGTATATACGGAATTCTGGAGGATGATAATAAAAGGCTATGGATTAGCACCAATAATGGTCTCGTGAGCATTGATACCCATCAGAATGATATCCGGAGATATACAACCGACGAGGGACTTCCTGTGAATCAGTTTAATTACGCTTCCTGTCTGCGTTCAAAAAGCGGGCGATTTTATTTTGGGACGGTAAACGGGTTGATCTCATTCCATCCCGAACAGGTCGAAATCAATAATCGTCCGTTGAATATCGTCTTGTTGAATCTTTACATAGGGAATCATATTGCTACTGCAAGAGACAAAAAATCACCGCTTTCGAATAGTTTTGACGAAACCGCGAGAATAACGCTTACAGCAAAACAGGCACGCTCTTTTAGCATTGAATATGCTGCTATATCACTCGGGCATACCAGTAACATAAGCTATGCAATTAAAATGGAGGGGGTTGACAGGGAATGGAATTATGTAAATAAACAGCGGCGTATTGTTTATTCGGGCCTGCCTCACGGTAATTATCAGTTTAAAATCAGAGCGTCATCGTCCGGGTTAAACTGGGATAAAGCAACCGAACGTGTGTTGGCAATTGAAATTCTGCCTCCTTTTTATCTTTCTAATCTGGCATATGTAATTTATTTTCTGTTGGTTCTTTCTGTTTTATATATTGTGTACCGTGTTGTTTCCATCAGAATTAAAGAAAGAAATATGATGAAGATGGAACATCTGGAGAAAGAAAATATCAAAGCGATGAATAAACTGAAGATTGATTTCTTTACGAATATTTCGCATGAACTTAAAACGCCTCTGACGCTAATTATTTCTCCGCTTCAAAGTGTGATAGAAGATGCTGCGCTGGACTTCGGGCTTAAGTCGCGTTTGCAAACGGTTCTGAGAAACGCGCATAGGATGGTGAGATTGATTGAAGAGCTGATTACGTTTAATAAAATTGAATCCGGTCAGACCCGGATTCATCTGCAACAAGGAAACCCACTGGAATTTATAGAGGAAATATATTATCTTTTTAAAGATATTGCAGGTAAAAAGGATATAAATTTTGAGCTTAACCTGGAAAATAATGGTGAAGAAGTTTGGTTCTCGCCCTCCTGTGTCGAAAAAATTGTAAATAATCTGTTGTCAAACGCGATAAAATTTACGGCTGAAGGAGGATCGATCATGCTGTCAGCAAGCATTGTTGAAAACAGGGAAGGTTCTGTAATGCTAAATATCAGGGTGGAAGATACCGGTATCGGGATTGCCCGGGAGGAATTGACAAATGTTTTTACAAATTATTACCAAACCCGCAGGGGACAGAATTTCGATCCAAATGGCTGGGGTATCGGACTTGCCCTGACCTACAACCTGGTTCAAATGCATAAAGGAACAATATCTGTTGAAAGCGAGGTTGGGAAAGGATCCCGGTTCTCGGTGTTGTTGAATGTAAGCGAAAATGCCTTTTCACCACAAGAACGGTCGGAAGTAAAAGCAAATCAGAATTTTCTGGTAACATACAACTATCAGAAATCGGAGGAATTTCTAAACTCTGCTGAGATGACGAATCAGTCGTCAAATCAGGATTTGATGGATCCTGAGATGAAGTATACATTGCTTGTCGTGGATGACAATCAGGAACTGGCAGCCTTTCTTTCTGAGATTTTTTCAGCTAAATATTACAGGGTACTTACCGCCATCAATGGAGAAGAAGCGCTAAAAATTGCAACAAAATCCAACCCCGATATCATCATCAGTGATATCATGATGCCCGTAATGGATGGTATTACCTTATGTAGTAAACTAAAAAATGATTTGCTGACATCACATATACCCGTGATACTATTAACAGCCAAACAGGGCCAGGAAAATATCATCAGTGGATACGAGAGCGGAGCCGATATGTATGTTGAAAAGCCATTTAACACGCAGGCACTCGAACTGATGGTTCAAAATATGCTTCGTACGCGTGAACAGAACCGTAAACAATTTAAAGATGATCCGGAGTTAAATATCACGACTGTGGTCAGAAACCCCAGGGATGAGAAATTGCTTAATGGCATAAAAACATTTATAAACGACAATATCGAGAATGAAAACTTATCGGTATCGGATATTACGCAGGCAGTGGGAGTCAGCCGTACCGTGCTGCATGTCAAGATGAAGAATTTACTCGACATGTCTATCAGTGAATATGTGAGAAATCTTCGACTCAATAAAGCAAAAGAACTTTTGACAGAGGGACTTAATATATCAGAAACAGCCTATAAAACAGGATTCTCGGATCCAAACTACTTTTCTAAATGCTTCAAAAAGAAATATGGTTCTACTCCCTCAGATTATATCGCTACAATTAAGAGCTGATTTGAGGACTAAAACAGAACATATATACTACTATTCGGGACAGTTTTACTTTGAATGAATTTTCAGTAAAAGTATTTTTGCAAAAAACATTTAATGCGCATGAAAAATAAATTCCTTTATTTCAATTATTTCAGAGTTACTTTTATATTATCTGTCTTTGGCTTTCAGTTTTTACTTGCACAGCCTTTACAGAACCGGCTTGTTAACCCGGTACTTTCTATGCGCGATGGTGCAACAGAACGGTTTATGGGGATTTATTATGCTATCGGAGAAGGTACCAAAGGAAATATTTATTACTCGAAAGATATGTTTAACTGGTCGGGACCGGTATTCGCAGTACCAACTAACGAAGCCACCTGGCTGAATGACCCGAAATGGACACAAGCTTCCGTTTATAAAGAAATGCAGGCAGGGGATATCATCTATCGAAACGGGGTTTTTCATACCTATTGGAACGGCATCGGGCATGCGTATTCGGCAACCCCCTTGGGCCCGTACAAAGAGGGTTCCATCAGTGAACCTTTCGACGATTACGGTATCGATGTGCAGGTGTTTCAGGATGAAGATGGTGAGATATATTGGGTTAAGAAACGCAATCCATCTGATCCGCATCCCCTGACGGGAGCAAACTCTAACCTCGAAGGTCCCGAAACCTGGGCCTTTAAAATGAACTCGGTTTTTTCGCGCAAGGATATCACGGTGGGTTCGGTTCAAATGACCCATCAGCGGGGACACTCCAGCAACCTGAATCACGTTAACTTCGAAGGTCCCGAGTTATTCAAACACAGGGGGCGCTATTATCAGGTTTTTGCTTCCAACCGCATGGGGCCCCGTTCCGGGATGTATCAGGTAGGGGCAGCAGAGAGCGACCAACCGATGAACTTCAATAATGCGAAGAAATACCCCCATCCAATACTGATACGCAATACTGAACAGCATCTGCTCGATTACAAAACGATATTAAACAGTGCCGAGCATGGCGGCTGGGAGAGCCGTTATACAACAGGGACTCCTGCTTCCGACTGGAAGGAGGTGAGTTTTAATGATAACGGGTGGACTGCCTCACAGGGTGGTTACGGTCGACAGGAATATGATCTTTTTGGCGCGAGGACTTTTACCAATGCCAAAATCCGT
>JAKIYP010000023.1 GCA_022708505.1 Bacteroidota bacterium | reverse complement strand
GTACTGGTTCCATTATTTTTTAAATAAACTTTTAATGTGACAGCTTCGCCTTTATTGATAATCCCATCATCGTTACTATCATCTAAAACAGTATATTTGCTGAATCCCATCATAGGAGCAGAAGAAGTAGTAAAAGACACCTGATTACCGTAGGCAGTTCCAACGCTGTTAGTTGCATACGCTCTTACATAATACTTTGTATTAGGATTTAAGTTTGATATTGAACTTGCATATTTTCCAATACCTTCACCATTAATTGTTATACTATCTCCTATTGTCGGAGATGAACTCGTACTCCAACAAACACCACGAGTAGTTATTGGTGTGCCTCCATCACTATTTATTGTACCTCCGGAGATAGCTGAAAAAGCAGTAATTGAATATGCATCAGTTGTCGTTAGTTTAGGCAAATATATACTTTTATCATCTAAAATATTATCTCTTGTTAAATCACAACCAGCCAACAGCAAAATGGAAGCAAACATCGATATAATATATAAGTATCTCATAGTTTAGAATTTTATACTGTAACTCAATCCTACCAATTGATTATTTGGTTCATAAATCAACGCTAATCTGTTTTTATCACGTTCTTTTATATTCTGAGTTCCCCTTTTTGCTACCCATATTATATCATATACCCAAACTACTAATCCTGAGGCTACCAAGCCATAAAATGCATAATTTGCATAATTTGCATTTGTGTAATAAGCATCGATTGCCGCTTGTTCAGTTGCTAAATGGTATTGCTTATATTCGTTATTCGAGTATAACTTACAACCCACACCACCAAGAATTAAACCATACGACCACAACATTTTGCCAATTCCATTTTTCTCTCTTTTAGTTACATTCCAATCACCTAAACCAGGCACTAAAAGTGATAAGAAGACATTTTCAGGACCGCTCATCTTCTCAATACTAACAGACTTTTTAATATCGAAACTTACATTGATCTCACTTTCATACTGCATGATAGAAACCTGCTTTTCGAATTGATATCCTTCGTAGATAACCTTAATTTTGTGATGCCCTAATCCAATAATCCCTTTGTAAGGTGTATAACCAACTGAAAGATCGTTAATATAAACCTTACATTTCTTTATGTCGGCATCGATAGTAATGTATTTACCCAGATTTAAGTTATAAATATCATCTTTTGCTTCAGTAATAGTTATATTTTTTTCATCAACATAGTTATCAATTACTGCCCTCAAATGATGAACCCCATATGAAACGATACCATTAAATGGTGTAACACCCACTTCTTTTTGATCAATAAATAGTTTAGCACTAGAAGGATTGGAAGTTATTGTTACAGTTTTCCCATTTTGCAATATTTCATTTACCGAGACCACTTTAGAATCTTCAATTGATATTGTTTTATTGACCTTACTGTACCCACTTTTTGTTATCTCTATTTCATAATCACCTATCAATAGTTTATTAATCGTACTTGGTGTAAATCCATAATCATTTCCATTAATCATAATTTTTGCCCCCGGCGGATTGGTCATAACATCCAACGAACCAAATATTGGAGAAGGATTCAAATTAACAATGCGGTTTTCTCCGGTCTTTAGCTCAATATCCTGCCTGGCATTTCTGTGTCGGTTAAGTCGGGCCTCCAATGAAAACACGCCGGCAGGCAAACGACCCTTCCAACTTCCAGTACCTTTTAATTGGTTATTGATATATAGTGAAGCTTCGGAAGGAGCATTGACAATCAACTCAGCAAAATTTGGTTGAAGAACAGCATTGATTTCAGTTGTTGTTTCATCTGTAACAGTAACCTTTTTCACAAAAGGTTGATACATTTCTTTAATTACCTTTACCGTATATTCACCACTTTTCAACATGTCTGACGTCACGGGAGTGCTGGAGTTCAACACTTTGTCATCAATTAACACCTGAGCAGCACTCTCAGGAGTACTTGTAATGCGGATATAACCAAAATTAGGCTTTAAAACCACTTTCAAATCTTCTTTCTTATCCGTAATATTAATCACCCCAATCTGCGGATGATAAAGAGGTGCTTCCACCCGATAATTATAACTGCCCGGTTTCAACTTTGACTGATAGACTCCTTTATTTATGTACACATCATCAATATAAACCGAAGCATTGGCTGGTTCGGGCGTTATTACCAGCCACTGACTTTCGATGGTTTCTTCTACGATGGTGGTGACACTGCCGCTTATCAACACCAACTCATATACCGTGGCTTTTTCGACACTCATAGAAATCATATAATCCCTGAGTTGCCCCAACTGCGGATGAAAAATGGAGATTCGTTTGATTCCCCAGGGCACATACACCCATATTTCTGAGGGTTTTTCGATGGTTTTTACAATGCCAGTCATGCCACCATCAAACGTAAAGCCTTTTTGAGTGGTTACGACTTTTATGAGGGCCGCAATATCGCCATTCTGATCTTTCACCGGAAAATTAACCCTTGCATCCAAATCATTCTCGAGCATGCGGAAGTATTTAACAGAAAGTTGAGCCTGCGCAGCACTCCCAATCAGCATAAACAGGAATATAAATCTGATAAAACATGTTTTATTCATAGTGACAAGTACGAGAATATTAGGATTAATAAAAAAGTTAAACCGTTTCAAAAGCTTTCAAAAACACAACAAAGATATGTTTTTTCATGAGAATCGAAAGTACAACTTTAGCATATCATGAAAAACAAAAGTAAGGCTTTAGGTTATCAAATATGATTATCTTTATGATTCCATTTCAATAGAGCTAACTTTTATTATTTGCTCCCGCAAACTCAATATCAAAATATGTTTGCGCGTTTAAACCTGCAATTTCGAAAACTAATAACAATAAAATTAAATTTATGTGTGATTTCATGGGTATTAAATTTATGTTAGTTTTTTCCATTATTGTATAAATTTATCACTGAACAGATATTAGGCTATGAATACAATTGACACTTATACTAATTGAACTTTCGCAAGTATATATTAAAAATCCGACAACCCATAAATACTTCCATCCGCGTTCTTTTCCGGTTGCCAGGTGCGGACATGAATCACCGGGGCAATGGAATCGGTCATATCAATCAGTAGAAACAGGTATCCGGTGTCGCCATAATTGGTAGAGAAA
Source organism: Bacteroidota bacterium (assembly GCA_022708505.1). Taxonomy (GTDB): domain Bacteria; phylum Bacteroidota; class Bacteroidia; order Bacteroidales; family Paludibacteraceae; genus Paludibacter. Next base: position 26,067 of record JAKIYP010000023.1, on the reverse strand, counting down.
TAATCCTGCTTAATCTGGATGCCAAATATCTCATTTCCTTTACCGGATTGACGAACTGTATTATCGGCAAAACGGATATTGATAAATTCATTGCTTTTGAAACAGTGCTGCAGGTTACGCAAATACTGCTCTTTCGACATTCTGTTGTACCTGACAATCTGATTGTTGCTATACTGAAATTCGGCGTTTGATTTCACTTTCACTACACTTCCCGTGATGATAAGGGCATTATCCGAAAAGATATTTTCGATATAATCTAATCGTTTCAGTGCATACGCTGTTTTGTAGTTCTCCATGAAATTGATTAACTCAACGCGTGTTTTTTCGCTCCAAAAGGTATTGGATGAAATATCATCTACCGATTGTTTGGATAAGCCAAAGGTGATGTTGGTGATTTTATTCTTCTTGTTGAGGGTAAAAATGACATCCTCGACGAAAGTCCGGTTGTTGTTCTGAAAAGAGAAGGACATCGGAACCGAACGGCACAATACGAAATCACCGTGCTGAAAATACTTCACAGTACCGGTTTTGAGTATCCTGGCATTTCCATATTGCATCAGTTTTTGAAAGATGTCATATCCTTCGGTTGTGAAAAGTGATTGAACGGCACCATAATTTTTAGAAGTTATGGCTTGTAAAACGTTTTTCAACACAACTTCTTTATCCTCCACATTGGACAATAATGTTAGTTTACCTGGATTCCTTTCTGCATGTTGTGTTTCTGAATGCACTGAAGGAGACTCACGAGATATACTTTCATTGTTTATAACAGTCGCTTTACCATTATTTTTCAATGCAGTTAGATATGCATTTCGATAAGGTACTAATGGCAATTTCTGCATCACATCACGCAACTCCATATCGATTGCCGATTCGCCTTCGAAAGCATATTCAATTTTCAACCTTAAATCGCCACCGGCACTTACGTTGGGTAATTCAGCCACACCGAGTCCATCTTTAGCACTATAGATGTTCGTCCAATCCTGACCTGACCAATAGGAATAATCCATATTTCTCACCGGATGATTTTTATAATGGATATTCAGCAGGTATTCGTGGTAGGTATTTCTGTTTTCTGTTTTTTCGATGTTGACTGATATATTGGCAAAAATATCGTTGATTTGCACAGGCAACCACGTAAGTAATAACACTTCAGCACCATCTGATGCAGTCATTTTAACTTCTCCTGCTTCAGGGTGACTCCGCAACAAAGTCTGCGACCAGTAAAAATATCGCAGCGCATCAGCAATCTGATAGTTTCTGGCTGCCTGTTCGCCATTTTTAGCAAATTCAATAATTTTCTGCTTTCTGGATTCAAAAACCTTGGCAATTTCATTTCTTTTGATGTACCTGAATACCTTTGCGTCGGGTTCGTGCTGAATAATAAATCGATTTGTATTGTGGAGGGTGGCGTTGGAATATGTTTTCAGCACATCATTCACCGTTTCGGTAAACTTCTGACCGGTTTCGGTTATTATCCGCTCAAAATTACTTTGAACCTGAGTAGAAATCTGACTAATGATATCAACTAATGCCTGTTGATCGGCTTCCCTTAGCGTGTTTCCTGTTCCTTCTCCCCAAATATAGGTATGTTGGTCCATCTTGATCTGATCAACAGTCTGGGCTGAAAGAGTACAATAAATCATCAAAACAAACAACAATAAAATTTTATTTTTCATAACATTATATTTAATGCCCACAAATTTATAAAATTATATTAAACTACAAATAAGTTTTGTTATGTTTTTTTTACATTTACATTTACTTTTTTCCGTTGTCCGTTTTCCGCTTTCCGTTTTCCGCTAAAAAACCCTATCTTTGTGTGTAATTATACCAATTTCATACAAACACCCATTTCAATATGAAGAAAATAATTTTACTGATGCTGTCGCTAATCATCTACACGGGCATCAAAGCGGATGAAGGCATGTGGATGTTGCCATTGATTGAAAAGCTGAACATACAAAAGATGCATAACATGGGTTGTGCGCTGACAGCTGAGGAGATTTACAGCGAAGAAAGCATCAGTCTGAAAGATGCAGTAATTGTTTTTGGAGGCGGATGTACGGGTGTGGTTGTTTCCAATCAGGGACTCATCTTTACCAACCACCATTGTGGATATGGCGCCATACAGGAACTGAGTTCTGTTGAGCACAATTACCTCAAAGATGGCTTTACCGCGAAGGAATTATCGGACGAAATACCGGCTCCGGGTTTGACGGTTAAGTTTTTGGTCAGCATCACGGATGTAACCGACCGTATCATGTCGGTTTTAAATGGTGTAACTGACTATACGAGTATCAAAGAAAAGCAGGATTCTGTTATAAGCGTTATTAAAGAAGAATTCAGCAAAGACAATGACTACTTAGTTGACGTGGAATCTTTCTATAGTGACAACGAATTTTACGTTTTCGTGATGGAAGAGTTTAAGGATATCCGGCTGGCTTTCACACCACCTTCCTCTATTGGGAAATTTGGCGGTGATACCGACAACTGGATGTGGCCAAGGCACACGGGAGATTTCTCTGTCTTTCGTGTTTATGCCGACTCAACAGGCAAACCGGCTGAATATGCCGAAACAAACATTCCCTATGTGCCCAAAAAAGTAATCCCTGTTTCGACAAAAGGGTACAAAGCCGGCGATTTCGCGATGATCCTGGGCAACCCGGGAAGCACCTCGCGCTACATCACTTCATACGGACTCTACAACCGTACCGAAGCCACCAACCGGGCACGTATTGATGTCCGTGGTGAAAAGCAAGCGGTTTGGCGCTCGTTTATGAAAGAAAATGAAGCCATGAATATCGCTTATGCCGGTAAATACGCACGCAGTTCGAACTACTGGAAAAACAGCATTGGCATGAACAAAGCCATCCAAAAGCTGGGCATCATGGAGCGTAAAAAGGCTGCTGAACTTGATTTTGCTAAATGGGTGAATGAATCTCCTGAAAGGATTTCAACATACGGTCAGGTACTGCCTGTGCTGGAAAGAAATTACAAAGCAAGTTTTCCGACCCGGCACGCGATGAGCTACCTGCGGGAAGCGCTTTTGACCGGCGTTGAGATGCCACGCATTGCAGGTGACCTGGAGAAACTGCTGTCGCAAAATATTACAACGGACTCTATTCTGAAAAGTGCGAAAGAGAAATACGAAGACTATTATGCTGAAGTGGATGTGGCTACTTTTGCAGTCATGCTGGAAACCTACAGAAAATACGTGAGCAAAGCCTATCTTCCCGCTATCTATAGCGAAATCGACACGAAATTCAAAGGGGATTATACGCGCTATGCGCAATCAGTTTTTCAAAAATCAGCTTTCTCTGATTTGGATAAATTCAGCAAAAAACTCAAAACAAAGAAAATCAACCTAAAGAATGATCAGGCACTGATTTATCTCCATGCGGTTGAAGATATGCTGAATAAACTGGACGACGACAACTACACGAAGAGCCGTGATTCCATCGATTATGCCACCCGCTTACTGGAAGCTGGATTGAAGGAAATCAACTTAGCTAAGGGAACGAAGCGTTATCCGGATGCCAACTTCACCATGCGCATGACTTATGGGTCGATTGATGGGTACAAACCGGCAGATGCGGTAACATTCAATTATTACACGACCACCAAAGGTATTCTGGAGAAAGAAATTCCGGGAGACATGGAATTCGATGTGCCGGCTAAGCTCAAAGAGGCAATCAATAACCGCGACTTCGGTATTTATGCTGATGCTGAAACCGGCCAGTTAATCGTGAACTTCCTTAGCAACAACGACATTACCGGAGGCAACTCAGGCAGCCCGATTTTCAATGCCAATGGTGAACTCCTGGGGTTGGCTTTCGACGGCAACTGGGAAGCCATGAGCGGCGACATCGTTTTCGAACCGGAACTGCAACGCACCATCAACGTAGATGTGCGCTACATGCTTTTCATCATGGACAAAATCGGGGAAGCGGACAGATTGCTGCGTGAGATAACAGTTCAATAGCGAATAACTAATAGCGAATAGCTAATAGCGGAAATCTTTAAGTCATTCGCTATTAGCTATTAGCTATTAACTTTTAAAAGGACACCGCCCCTCCAAGCATGAAGTTGATGCCCTGCACTTCGTAACCATAGAACTGCTGATATTTGCTATTCAGCAGGTTGTTAAGTTTCGCGAATGCCGATAAAGTCCGGTTGAACGTATAGGTTGCACCCAGGTTCACATCTACTTTTGGATCCATTTTAAAGGTTTTGCTACCCAGTTGAGCATATCTTTCGCCTTCGTAGAACAACTGGGCAGTTGCGGTCAGGTTTCTGCTTATCCTGACATCTGCACTTACATCTGCTTCCAGTTTTGGTTTCATCCATGCATGCAATTGGGTTTTCACATTCCAGGCATTGTAAACACCCTTCAACTGGATGTTAACGGTGTTTTTGAAGTTGTAATTAGCCCGCAAGCCAACCCTGAACAAGCCGGCATCACTATATACGGCATTGAAACGATTGGTAAATAATGCTGCAGAGTCACCCACAACATCAGAAGAAAAATAGGCTTTATTTTCAAAGAAATACTGATCAACAATGTACCTGTAATCTATAAAGGCATCCAGCAACAGGTTGTGCAGCGGTTTCAGTTTAAAACCGAGATAGGTATTAATTGGCGTATAGGTATCTTTTACACGTAAATCTGAGAATACATAAGGATTTTCTTCATAAATACTACTGAGTGTTGAAAGACTGAAAGCACCGGTGATACCACCATAAACCGACAGCACTTTCGGCAACACCCGCCATTCGGCAGTTATATCGGGAGTCGGATTAAAGGGTCTGCCATGGATAAAAGAAAAGGCAGTTTTCACGCCGGCACGCAGGAACCAGTTATCACGCTCCATCAGGAAATAAGGATTCATGGAAAACACCGCGTAATAATCCCAGAAGTTTATTTTTGCGGTATCAGTTTCCTGATAAAACAAGTTTGATAATTCGAAGTCCATCCCGAACCTGTTTTCTCCAAGGGGATTACTGAAACCATATTTCATTTCCAGGATGCTCTCCTGTAAACCGTTGTCCGACCGAAACACATCAAAAGCCATTTCAGCATTGTATTTTTTACCGGTAGCATTGGGCAGCGAACGGATACCCACATGCGCGTTGTAGCGCCAGAGCATATCGAAAAGCGGACTGTTTGCCAGTTCGTCTAACTTTACAGTTTGGGCAGAACGGGTAATCCGTTCTAAGTTCTGCTCTTTGTAGTCAGGCTGTGATACGGGGAATGTAGAAGAAAAAGTTTTCAAATTCAGGGTATCACCATTTAATCCATAAAAATTATTCCCGTAATAATTGAAATACTGATGCGAAAATCCCAGTCCGGCGTACAAATCATAACTGTTGAAATAGTGATTGTAACCCAGTTTAGCCTGACTGAAAGCATGTTTCTTTTCTCCAAAAGTACCCGTATGTTTCAGCAACAGGTCGAGCCTGTTTTTATCATTTTTGATAACCGGCAGAGCGATGTCACCCAGGGTGTTCCAATAATTACCGGCACCGAGGCGGATGAAGGCTTCATTCGATTCCTTTCTGCGCTGATGCAACACTTCTTCAGCAGAAAGCGTAACAATATTCTTTTCAAAAGGAAGCGGCTGATAGATTTCGGAATAGTCAACCCGTTCCTTGGTTGTATTCACCTGAAAGACTTCAGGAAGCGTGGTAATCTTACCGGCATCCTGTATAACAGGCTGAAATTCTCTTTCTATGGTTACGTTTCTGTCGGTTTGTTCCTGTGCAACAACGGTGTTTAGCACTAAAACAGCAAACAGGATGGTCAGATATTTTTGAATGGTTGTCATATTTCGTTTGGCTTTTAGTTGAACCGAAAAAGGACTGTCGGATTAATTGATAACTTTTGATTTCTCTCGTTTGGATATGGCGCTCAGGCGCGTACTAATCATTTCCTGAATATCGTCGTTGGTCTTGTAGTTCCGCTGCAAACTCAACAGGTATTGTTTGGCCTGAAAGTCATTTTTTTGAGCAATGTATATATCGGACAACAACACAAACCCGCGAGCCAGCCAATACTGAAAGGGTGTATTCTTCTGGGCGAAATCAAGCACTTCTTTTTCCGCCGTAGCCAGACTTCCCTGCTGATAATAAACAAATGCCAACAGATATTTCGACTCTGCCCCAACGGCTGTACGGGTATCTTTCGATAGCATTTTCAAATCTTCCAAAGCCAGATTCGACTGGTTGGTCGCGATATAAGCCTTGGCCCGGTTGTATTTTGCTTCATTCAGGATATCCGTGTTCGATTTGGGATCCGCGACGATTTCGTTTACAATATTTATGGTACGCTGGTAATTATTAAGCTGATAACTGCAACGTAAAATTCCCAATCGCGCGATATTCTTTTTCTCAGAAGACTGTGCAATCTTCTCGAAGCGTTCGAAAAAGCCGAGTGATGCCTCATAATTCTTTTGATCATACGTTATCTCTGCTGAACGCATCAGCGCTTCTTCCATATACTGATTTCCCTGAATTTTGAGTAACTGCTGATACTCAGTCAGCGCCGATGCAAAGTCTTTTGAACGGTAATAACTGTCGGCAAGATAGTACTGAGCGCTGGTACAATACCGGCCACCACTGCAATAGTTTTTCAGATACATATTGAAACCATTGATTGCCTGCGGATAAGCGCCATTCATATATTGCTTTTCAGCAGCAATATAACTGATGGAGTCTTCGTGGCTTACACTGATGCCCGACACTTTCATGTCGAGGGTCCGTGCATACGCCAGGTAAGTCGGGACGTCATTCAATTCGATGTAGATGCCTTCCAGACTTTGCAACGCGGTGAAGGCCTCGACCGATCCCGGATAATTTGAGATAACCGATTTATAGGCGGATATTGCTTCGGTGGATTTTTCCTGGTTCTGATAAATCATACCGATTTCGAGGGCGGCAACACGGGCAACCTGTGTATTGGGCAACAGCACCAACAGGCGGCGATAGGTACTCAGGGCTTCATTTTCATTCCCGAGCATGATGTAAGCCCGTCCGATTTCATACAGCGCATCATCCACATATTCTGAATTCGGGTAAGTATCGACCAAATCATTCAGCCGGGAAATTTTAGTTGTATATTTCTTTTGCAATCCGGCCACATATCCACTTTGGAACAACGCGTAATCTCCGGTATTCGGACTCAGGTTGGTCGACCGGGCATAGAATATCTCGGCATTGCGAAAATCCCTTTCATAATAATAGCAATCACCGATGCGGTTCAGGGCATCTGCAAAAATATCAGATGTTTTATTCCGCTCAAGATTGGTGTATTGGGCAAAGAAGTCTTTGGCCAATGAAAAACGTTGTTGTGAGAAATAGGCATAACCCATGCTGTAATGTGCTGCCACGTAATTTTTACTGTTTCTCACGTTGGAAGTATTGAAATAGGTCTTCAAGTCGTTGATGCTATTATCGTGCATACCTAAGCGGTAATAACTCTCGGAGCGCCAGTAATAACTTTCAGCCACATAACTTCCTACAGGTAGCGTTTGAATCGAAAGCGTGAAATAATCGACTGCCTTGTTGAAATTCTGCTGCGCGAAAGCTTCGGTACCCAATTGATACAAGATATACTGTTTCGCTTCCAGGATTTTATCGTTGGGTTGCGCGATACGCTGAATCGACTGATAAGCCACTTCGTAATTGTTGGTCGACATATATTCGAGCGCCAGGTAACTTTTCACCTTGTTAGCTTCCCTGGAATTCGGGAATTCATTCAGGAACTGTTCGAAAGCGCTGATAGACTCCCCGAAGGCAGCTGTTGTTTCGTAAGTTGTCAACGCGTAATTCAGCAAGGCTTCTTCGCGCACCTGTTTGTTGAAATTCGTACGCAAGGCAGCCTCGAACGCTAAGCGGGCATTAACTTTATCCTTGATTTTCACAAAAGCATTACCCATGTGGAGATAGGCATTCTCCGTCATCTCATCCACTTCGGTGGTAACCCGCTGCAAATATGGAATCGCGGAGTTGAACCTGTTGGTACGGATATGCGCGATACCCAGGATATAAAGATCTTTTCTTAATACTTGTTGCGAAAGACTTTCATACCTTTTCAGGTAAGCAATTGCATCTTCAAAATTATTGGCGACATAAGCCACTTCCCCTTTGATACGATAAATCTCGGCATTGTCGGGGTGATTGGGGTAATTGGTCATGATAAAATCACCCCTTTTATTCATTTCATTCAGATCACCTAAATGATAGTAAATCTGAAACAGATAGTAAGCTACTTTTTCTTTGTATCGTTCACTGTTTTCCAGTCCCAGGAAATCGGGCAAAGCCGCGTTGTAATTATGCAGGGTATATTCGGTGTAGGCATAATAATAGGTCGCTGCCTCCTTGTAATCCGAGTCCTTTTGTTTTAAGTCTTTGAAAATATCGAGCGCCTGATGAAAAGCGCCGGTTTCGAGTAGCGCATATCCTTTACAAAACAAAAAAACGATTTGTTCCCGCTGTCCGAAACGATTCGGGTTCACCTGATTAAAATAATCCAGTGCCGCCACATAATTCTTTTCTTCGTATAACAGCGTTCCGAGCATGCTATTCACCTTATCGAGGAAAGTCGTATACGGATGTTTCTTCAGGAAATTCTGAATCAGCATGAACGCGTTTTCCTGCCTGAGTTCGTAAGCATTGGCTACCATATAATATTCAGCCTCATGCCGCTGACCCGCCTGTATATTTTCAGCCGAATTGAGAAAAGACTCAAAACTCCGGTAAGAAGCTACATATTTTCGCTGGTCGTACAATTCCCGGCCTTGTTTAAACAGTAAATCGGAATTTGTAAAAACCAATGTCTGTTGGGCATAGCCAACAGAAAATCCGTAAACAAGGAGCATGGATAATAAAAAATTCTTCATACGCGTATCTTTTATCTTGTCATTGTATCATATTCTTTTATATTCAGCCTTTAATCTCGTCACAGCCCGCTGCATGGATAAAAATCCGAAGTTGCTGACATCAATCTCATTGAGCGGCACAAAAAAACAGTCGGCCACATCATCGGCCGGCACCGGATTTACCTCGCCCACTTCAAAAAGAAAGAATATATCGAGCGTGGGCAAGGTCCAACCGCTGTAGGTATATTCATTCGGTTCGGTAAAAAGACAAGTTCCTGCATCAACTTTCATGCCTAACTCTTCCTGAATTTCCCTGACAACTGCCTGTTCGGCCGTTTCATGATCGTCAACAAAGCCGCCCGGAAGGTCCCATTTCCCTTTGGAAGGCTCATTACCCCGCACACAAACCAACAGTTCGCCCTTCGGATTAAGAATAAAAGCTCCGACTGCTGCTGAGGGGTTGACATACATGATAAAACCGCAACGGTTACAACGTTTCGACTTCACGTTGTGCTGCACAAAATCATCAGATCCACATACTGGACAGAATCGGAACAAACGGTCAAATTTCATAAATCATAATCTTTCCCGCAAATTTACATGAATTTATTCATTTTTGTCCTATAACCGATTAATAATTCGAATCCCCGGGCTAAAACCCGGGGCTATTGATGGGATTAGGGCGCAAGCATTGCGCCCCCACGTTTTCCGTTTTCCGTTTTCCGCTTTCCATTCTCCGTTCTCCGCTATTCGCTATTCGCTATTCACTATTCACTATTCACTATTCACTATTCGCTATTGTTAATAACTTTTCACTTAAAGTGTTTATTTTATTACAATTAATAGCGTATTTTTGCAAAAAACGTGGAACATGAGTCGCAAACTACCTTATAGTCCGGAAGATGACTCCGGCGAAATTGTAAAACGATACGAGGCTTTCCTTTCCAACAGAGGCGTTTCAGGCTATTTTGATGTGGAAGAAATGGAAAGCATCGTTGATTATTACCTGCGAAAAGGCCGCACCCGGGAAAGTTCCAAAGCACTGGAATTTGGCTTCAGACTGCACCCGAACAGCGCTGCGCTGATGTCGAAGAGAGCCAAGATATACCTCGCTACCGGCGACACGAAAAAAGCATTCAACATACTCGAATCGTTGAGCGAACAGGGAGATTACGAAGTCATGCTCCTTAAAATTGACGCGCTAATCAGACTCGAAAGAAGTAAAGAAGCCCATGCCTTGTGTGAAAAGCTGATTGAATCGGAGAAAAGTGACGTTGACAATGTATGCCTTGATATAGCCTATATTTTTCTGGCACAGTTTGATACCGTTTCGGCCTACAAATACCTCCGCATTGGCGAGATATTCAACCCCTTAAACGAAGAACTGCTCTTCGAGCTGGCTTTTTGTTACGAGCAAATCGACGAAATTGAGAAGGCAATTGCCACCTACAATAAGATAATCCGGAAAGACCCTTACGCTGCCGAGGCCTGGTTTAATTTGGGGCAGATCCACTTTACCAGACAGGATTTCCAACAAGCGCTGGAAGCCTACGATTACGCACGGGTGATTCGTCCCGAAGATTCATTGTCGTGCCTGCAAAAAGCGCATACACATTTTCAGCTGCAACAATATCAGGAGGCGTTGGAAGAATATCAAACTTACGAGGCCATGGCGGCTGAAAACTGGCAAACCTATCTTTTCATCGGAGAGTGTTATGAGAGGATGGAGCAATACACGGATGCCATCGTGTATTACCAAAAGTCATTAGCCGAAAACGAAGAAAATTTCGAAGCGTTGACGGGTATAGCCATTTGCATGCTTGAGCAGGAATTGTTCGCGGAAAGTATTCCTTTACTCGAACGGGCTATCAAGTTGAACGACACGGCTTCTGACGCCTGGGTTTATCTGGCGGAAGCACTGACCGGCATCGACGACACGGCCGGGGCACTGATTGCTTATTTGAATTCCATTAATCTCGACGCCAACCAACCGGACACGCTGATGGCTATTGGCAACATCTTCATGGAACAGGCCGAGTTCGAACTGGCATTGAAATATTACAAGGAGGCGCTGCAATGTGATGAACACCACGAACTGGAGAACATACACCTGTTCATGGCAGTAGCCTATCATCATACCGGAGACTACCTCGCCTCGCAGGAATCGTTAAAAAAAGCAACAAACGAAAACTTAGACGCGTTGAAATTGTTTTTGGATTTGTGTCCTGAATAGAAAGTAGAGACGCACGATCGTGCGTCTCTACAACAACAAACAACAACATCAATAAATAATGAAAAAAATATTTGCAATTCTTTTTTTGAGCATTTTTAGTTTGGGTTTATTTGCCGCCGAGCCGGTAGAACCTGAGAATTTATCTATCATCAAGCAGGTTGAGCACTGGTACGAGCAGAACATGAATTACTTCACCATCACCCTGTTGATGACGGTTGAAAGCTCGTTTATTCCTTTTCCTTCCGAAGTCGTTATTCCGCCTGCAGCGTATATCGCGAGTAAAGAAGGCAGTCACCTGAATATATTTCTCGTCGTGCTCTTTGGTACCCTGGGAGCCTTATTGGGTGCGTACATCAACTATGCGCTGGCTTACTTCCTCGGCCGACCTATCCTTCATAAATTTGCAGACAGTAAATTAGGACGTTTATTATTACTTAGTTCTGAAAAGATTCAAAAAGCAGAAGATTATTTTCAAACACACGGTAAAACCTCCACTTTCATTGGAAGATTAATTCCTGCGGTCCGACAACTGATTTCTATTCCTGCCGGATTATCTAAAATGAACATACTTACTTTCAGCCTGTTTACCTTTCTGGGGGCTGGTATTTGGAATGCTATTCTGGCATTTTTAGGTTATATTGCTCAGGGAAACTCAGAAACTATTGATACTTATTCCCATGAAATCGGATATGGAATTATGGGTATTGTATTAATCGTCGGTGCATTTTACATCTACAAATTCATCCGTAAAAAGCATAAAAAATGAGGTATTTCGGTTTAATCGGTTATCCGTTGGGACACTCGTTTTCGCAGCGCTATTTCACGGCCTATTTCAGGGAAGAAGGCATTGAGGCGCAATACGACTTATACCCGCTGGAAAATATCGATGCTTTTCCGGACTTGATAAACCGGGTAGAACTCACAGGCCTCAACGTAACGATTCCCTACAAACAACAAGTGATTCCTTTTTTAGATGAGCTGGATGCAACGGCTTCGGAAATCGGGGCTGTGAATGTTATAAAGTTTATACGGGAAAAGGGTAAAACCACGCTGAAAGGGTATAACTCGGATGCCATCGGATTTGAAAACGCCATCAAACCATTTATTCAATCCCATCACAGCAAAGCCCTGATTTTGGGTACCGGCGGCGCCTCGAAAGCGGTTTGGTACACCCTGAATAAACTGGTGTTGCAAACAAGGTATGTATCCCGGAATGCTTCAGAGGGCATCTTAAGTTATGCTGATTTGAATGAGGAGATAATAGCAGAAAATCTATTAATCGTTAACACAACGCCCTTAGGTATGCATCCCAAAACAGAAGCTTGTCCAGATATACCCTATCATCTGCTGACATCGAAACACTTGCTTTACGACGTCATCTATCATCCGGAAGAAACGCTCTTCATGAAAAAAGGGAAAGAAAACGGCGCTGTAACGGTCAATGGTCTCGAAATGTTGCACGGACAAGCCATCGCTGCCTGGCAAATATGGAATGAGTGAACATCAAAAACACCACGATATGATTGAATTTAAAACGCCTTACACATTCGACAAAGTAGTCAGACTACTCATCGGGCTTACCATCATCGTATTGATTTTCCTTTTGTTCAAAAGACTGAGTGCCGTACTCACTCCTTTCTTCATCGGATGGCTGATTGCTTATCTGCTGCATCCGATTGTAAAATTCTTTCAATATAAACTGAAGTTCAAAAGTCGCATTCTCTCCATCATCACGACCCTGCTCCTGTTTTTCGGTAGCATCACGGGGGTCATTATGTTACTCATCCCCCAGATTTCAAAAGAAGTCTCGAAGGTATCCATACTGGTTCAGAATTTCACCCAGAATTTCAATGTCGACAGCGTATTGCCGATTGCCTGGCAGAATGCCATCGTGGAATACTTTTCCAGCATTGATGTGGTGGCGCTGATTAACAATCCGAACATCATGGAAGTTGTCCGGAAAGTAGCCCCGCAACTTTGGAGTTTACTCAACGGGTCGCTCAGCTTTGTGCTCGGTTTGATGGTTATCGTCATCATTTTGCTTTACCTGATTTTCATCCTGAAAGATTATGAGAAGATAACGGACTCGATACCGCAGATTATTCCTAAAAACTACCGCGGACTTGTCACCGGCATTTTCGATGACATCGAAGCCGGGATGAACCGTTATTTCAGGGGACAAGCCCTGATCGCCCTGATCGTGGGCATTCTATTCACGATTGGATTTCTGATTATTGGGCTCCCGATGGCCATTGTATTCGGTATATTTGTCGGCATCCTCAACCTGGTGCCCTACCTGCAAACCGTCGCCATCGTGCCGGGTATGTTCCTCTTTATCCTGAAAGCTTCTGAGCCCGGTCATTCCTTGGGAGGCGTTTTACTCAGCGTACTGATTGTATTCCTGATTGTTCAGTCGTTCCAGGATTTGGTGCTGGTACCGAAAATCATGGGCAAAGTAACCGGACTGAAACCGGCTGTCATCCTCCTGTCATTGTCCGTTTGGGGTTCCCTGATGGGCATCATCGGCATGATCATCGCGCTGCCGTTAACCACCCTGATTATTTCCTATTACAAAAGATGGGTGTTGGGGAGCGGAGAAGCGGGTGCGCAAGCGCAAGCGGAAAGCGAATAACGAATAGCTAATAGCGGAAAACTGAAAACTAAAAACGGAGAGCGGAGAGCGGAGAGCGGATAACTTCTTTTGTTCCGTACATAAGGCATGTAGGAGATTTACATCGGCGATGCACAACAATTACATCGGTGATGTACGGGTCTTGCATCGGGCATGTGCAATCGGTGCATCAGCGATGTACAATCAGTACATCGTAGATGTGAAAGTTGTACATCGTTTATTTGTGGACCAAAGTGTTAGCTACTTTTTTGAAAATAGGGCGAGATGCAACACCAAACAGGGCGAGAAAAAATTTAATTACGGCGGACTTTAATCGTCGTTCGGGGCTAACTGATTTATTTTGCTCTTGATTGGTCATTTATCCAAACCTACAAAACCTTATTGGAGGCTGCTAATTTATTTAAAATTTATTTTTATGTTTGTAAACTGATTTTTCTACAGATGAGATGTTAACCGGATTGTCTGATGATGATGTGCGCAAGGTGTACTTTCTCTTAGATTGCGCGTGGGGTTGGATGTTGATTATGTATATTATCAGAGAAACAGGTAGATAATATTGGATGTAAAGTTTCCTGTATGAGAAATGAATATCTGCTGTTGTATTTTGGTAAATCCAAGTAATTCAGATGAATATGGCTTTTGATGTAATGGATATACTCGAACTACGGGTTTGGATACAGAAATGGGTGAACGGATAGCTAAGTGTTAGCGTTCAACTTGAAAAAAATACAAACTATTATTTTTTTGAAATTGTGAGAATAAGCAACAAATATCTACTAATTATAGCATGGAGCATGCTTTCATTAGGACTCTTAATTTCTGTATATTTTATTATTAGCACAGCAATAGATGGTTATTGTATATGGGGGAAAGATTCAATAAATTTCGTAACAACCGGACAATTTGGAGACTTTTTCGGGGGTGTAGTTGGAACTCTCTTTGCATTAACAGGAACTCTTTTGTTATTCTTAAATTTTAACGAACAGACTAGGCAGAACAAAAAAGAAGCTTTCGAAGCAAAATTCTATGAAATGCTAAAAATACACAATACAAATGTAAAAGAAATATCGGTCGGAGATAAGAAAGGAAGAGAGGCTATTGAAGAATTGACTGAAAAATTACATTCAATATTTATTGAAGTTGAAAGTGCATTTCTTCGTTTGAAATCCATTCAAGACCCACAGGAAATTGAAACTAATGTTGAGGTTCTCACACAAATAAAAGACTATATTAATGACAATGATAAGGTGTTATTGTTAGCTCATAAATTGTCATATGGCTATTTTTTTTATGGAATTCAAGAATACCATATGACAAAGGACAAGAATAATATCATTTACCATATTAATTTGGCTATTACAACCTTGATTGTACAAAAATTACTTTCTGTAAATGAAGGATATGAACTCAATGTAAGTACACATTACAATTCTACTCTAGGCCATTATTATAGACACTTATTCCAGATAATAAAGTTAGTGGCAAATAACAATATTCTCGAAGAAAACGAAAAATACGAATTTACAAAAATAGTCAGAGCACAACTATCTGATTACGAACAAATATTACTCTATTATAATTCTTTATCGGTAATGGGTGAAAATTGGATTACCCCACTTGGTGAGAATGAAATAAAGAAAATGAGTTTTATTGCAAGATTTAGATTAATAAAAAACATTCCTTATTTTTATATTTATTTCGGAATTAACCCGGCTAAGTTATTCAAAACAGAGAAAAATGTATGGAATAATTTGGGGAAAGATTTTTTTGAAACAAATCTCGAAAAATAAAATTTGAGAGACAAACCGTTGATTCGTATTATATGGTTAGGTGTTGATTTTCAAAAAAGTCTGGAGATTTCTTTTAATGTCGCCACACTTCAGGAAGAAATGTATGCTCATATTAGAAGGCAAAAAGCAAATCAATTGGTGAAATATTTGAGTGCAATTTAGCAGATTAAAAGTTTTAAAACAAATAATAACATGGAAGTTAAAGTAGTTTTCACGAATATAAAATCAACTTTGATTAATTACCTTAATCAAGCCAAAACATCAATTTATATTGCAGTCGCATGGTTTACAGATCAGGACTTATTAGATATTATCTGTAGAAAAGCATCCGATGGTTTAAAAGTGGAACTTATAACCATTAACGATGATGTTAACTCTGCAATTGATTTCTCAAAGTTGTTCAAAGCTGGAGGTAAGGTGTGGATGATGGAAAACAACAAAGTAATGCATAATAAATTTTGCATCATTGATAATCAGGTTGTTGTAAACGGATCATATAATTGGACTATCAAGGCAAAAGAAAATCATGAGAATGTTGTTATAATCAACGGAAATGAAGAAATTGCCAAAAGCTTTATTAACGAGTTTGACAACATAAAAAGAAGACAATTTGGAAGTGAAAAGGAGGCATATTTAAAATTATCATTAAGATTAAAAGCATTGTTACAATTAATTAAATTGAACGATCAGGAAGACATACAAACCCAAGGTGAAAAAATTTCAACCCTGGCCATGTTTGTTAGTAAATCACAATTTGACTCATTTACAAATTGTTTATATCAGTGTAAAATAGGTAATCTCTCAAATGCATTGTCAATCATTAACAAATTGATTTATGATTTTGAAAATTACAACGACAAAATCTCTGAAGTATCTGTCAACTCAACAAATCAACAAGAACCAATATTTTCTAATATTTTTGAGGCGGCATACTTTGGCAATCTAGAAGAATTAAAAACGTATTTAAAAGTTAATAACATAATTTCAGTTGATGAAAATGGAGATAGTGTTTTACACTGGGCTTGCAAAGGAGGAAACTATGAAGTTATTAACTTTCTGTTAAATCACGGTGCTTCAATTTATTTAGTAAATGCCAAAAATGAAAGACCGATAGAATTATTAAATGAAAAAGACGAAAAGGCTTTTAGGTTGATTTTCTCTAAAATGGACACTTCCAAACCTGATGCAAAATTAATAGCAAGGTATGTTTCATATTATCCTGTGCAAAAGAAACTTGTAGAGCTTAAGTCATTATGCAGCAGTTTTTATAATGTCAGCTCAATTTATAACAGTTCAGATTTTTCGAAATTACTTGATGAAGCAGTTCAGTGTAAAAATTTTGAATTTGCGGATTTTTTAATTGCCAATGGTACATCTTTCGATAAACCATTATCTAATATCAGGTGGTTTAATATACATGAAGATAATGCTATAAGTTACGGAAGCATCATAGATTATTTACATAAGCATAATTATAATTGCAGCAAATACTTTGGCGATGATTTGTTTATGTCAATTTTCTTGCGTGACAGAAATGGCATTTTAAAAAGTTATCCGCTCTCAGATTCATTAAATCCCGATGGTAAAACCCACTTGCATTTTGCTTGTTCGATCTTAGATTTCGATTATTACAAAGAATGGGTGATTTGCAATTTAGTTGAAAGGTCTTATGATTCGATACTGAAACAAATTGACACCCCTGACAAAAATGGATATTCTTTGTTAACTGATCCAGCATGTGATAAATGGATACCATATTTATATAAAGCTTTGTTCATTATTAAATCATTAACTGCGGGATATATAAACCTTGATCAGAATGTTAGAACAAATCTTTTTCATACAAAGATTTATAATTCCTGTAATCAAAGTTTATGTGCAATTATCGAGAAATCAAATCCAAAATGCTTTGATAAATCTATAACATTCAAAGAACAACACGATTATCCGGCATATCCTAAAGACTATAATTATAAGATTAACATTAATTTGCTTAGCTATACAATCTGGTTAGATAGTCCTGATTTAGTGAAAAAAGTTATTGATAAAGGTGTGTGTGTAAACGCTTTTATAAATCCAATTCCTAAAAAAATTCCGAGACATGTAAAACTTATCCATTTAGATTATTTAGAAAAATTGATGGATGACAACAAGAAGTATGAATTACTGGACTATGAAAGCTGTCTTAGCTATGCAAAACGTAAAAATCTCACAGATATTGAGAAGCTACTTGTAGAGAACAATGCGGAATTAAGCTTTGTTGATCAGCGAAATGAATATGTAAAAAACATTCTTTTACACGACAAGCAAACAGATAAACAATAAAAAAGCTTACTAAGAATTACCCAAGAAAACAAAAATTAAATGATGTTATGGAATTATTGACTATCAAGAATCTCTTATTCGGCGTAATCTCCAGATGGCTATACCAAACGAGAGTGAATATCGGAATCGTATTGAATTAAACTATTCTTTGAATCGCTTCAAACAAATCTAACTTTATTATTTCCCAGTATTTATCACGCAGACAAATCGGATCAAAGTCACTATCAGCATGCTCAAAATTAGCAAGTTGCGCAATTATTTCATGTTTGTCATGAGCATACAGATAACGTTCCTCATGTAGACTAATCATTTGTTCAATTGAAAAGACATCCATTAATTCATGTATATCCCAAAAATCCTTTTTCCTTCCACCTCTTAATATTACATCTATCTTCATCGCAACGATTTCTTCCAAAGTAGCCAATCGTAATTCATCTTTCAATAAAAATGGACGAATAAATGAGTCAGTGTAGAACAAATCCAACTTAATACTGTCGTTCTTTGACTTTCCAACATAATAAGATTTACCCATCCCAATAATGTCAGTCTCAAATGTATCCACATAGGCATAGTGTTTTCTAAGATAGTCGTCTATTGTTTTAAAATCAACAGTACCATACAAACTATCTGTGAACAAATCAATGTCAATTGACTGGCGATGTCCTAATTGTAAACTCAAAGAAGTGCCTCCTACTAAACGGAAATCATTGAAAGCTGCATTTCTCATCAAATCCTGAAGCGTGGAAAGCAACAACGGACTAACTGTATTATAGTATAAAGCTTTATCCATACTATCTTAAGTACATGTTCATATTGGCTGAAATAATTTTACTTGTTGAAGCTCCCTTTTCAAGACATTTCAACACCACCTCTTTTCCATAGAAATGAACAATCTCCTTAATTTCCTGTTCGTTTCCACGTTCAAAAACCCGTCGAATTACAGATGTTCTGTTCTTTTCCCAATCAATCCGATTAAAATCTGTGTCCCAAAATACAACCGAACGAAAAACAGATAAATTGGGGCGGTTATTTTCGGACAATTTTCTTTTCTCCTGTGCAATATCGTTGTATGCCTGAAGTACCATAAAGAAACCATCTTCCAAACCAAGGGCTTGCTCTATTTTCAATGACAAAGCGGGATTCATTCGGCGCTTTCCCTTAGTTATGGCAGTAATGGTTTGAGGAAACTCATTGATGGAGAGCGCAAATAATCCTTTCGGCAAATTTCTTTTTTTCAATTCTCTTTCCAGAATTAAACCGGGATGAATCCCTTTGATTATATCTATATTTGGGTCCATTGCGTCAATAAATTTTCAACAAAGATACAAAAAGTAAACAAATCTGTTTATTTGCAGAAAAGTTTTTATTATTTTCTCTTATTCAACGTATTCTTCAAGCTGCTATACCCTATCCGGTAAGCAAACAGCCACGACGAAACCTTGCGTTATGGCACGACGTAAGCTTTCGTCACGACTTCTACAGGAACTTCTACAGGAACTTCTACAGTGGAGTTTTGTTATCTAACTTTTATCCACTATATTTGTTATTCACTATTCACTAAAACATCATGCACCCATCCTCCATATTATTCGTTTGCTTAGGCAATATCTGCCGTTCCCCCATGGCTGAAGGGGTTTTTAAGAAAATTCTTTTCAGAGAAGGATTACACCATCAGTTTCAGGTTGATTCTGCCGGGTTAATCGGTTATCACCAGGGCGAGTTGGCCGACAGTCGTATGCGGGCGCATGCTTCCCGCCGGGAGTATAACCTTACGCATCGTTCGCGTCAAGTAACCAAGGCTGATTTCGATAAGTTCGACCTGATTATCGGGATGGATGACCAAAACATCCGGGGATTGAACAACCTGGCACAAACACCCGAACAAAAAGCAAAAATCCGCCGGATGACGGATTTTTGTGTGAATATGCAGGCTACCGAGGTCCCCGACCCTTATTACGGCGGTGCCGAAGGCTTTGAATATGTGATTGATTTACTCGAAGATGCCTGTGAGGGTTTGCTGAACTCTATCTCACCCCCGCTTCCCTGAAACAATCCCGGCAAATGGGTTCGTATTCGAGCGTTTCGCCCAGCAACACCCTTTTGTCGCTATCCACCAAACGGTGCGAGACATACGCTAAGGAACCGCAGCGCACACAAATCGCGTGGACTTTATACACATCTTCGGCGATGGCGCAAAGTCCGGGCATGGGACCGAAGGGCACTCCGCGGTAATCCATGTCCAATCCGGCAACGATGACCCGGATGCCCTGATCCGCGAGCGTATTACAAACTTCGACCAGACCTTCATCAAAAAACTGGGCTTCGTCAATCCCTATTACATCCACATCGTTCGACATCAGCAGGATACTGCCCGAAGACTCAACCGGCGTGGAGCGGATGGAGTTTTTATCGTGCGAAACCACCTCATCTTCAGAGTAGCGGGTGTCAATTTTAGGTTTGAAAATTTCGACGGATTGTTTGGCAAACTGCGCTCTTTTCAACCTGCGGATGAGTTCTTCCGTTTTTCCGGAGAACATGGACCCACAGATGACTTCAATACTCCCCCTCTTTTGTGCCGACAACCGGTTCTGCTCTGAATAGATCATGGTAATTCTTGATTTTTAGCGATTTTTTTGATTATTTATTCTGTTGAAATCATTAACTTTACAGCGTTTTTGCACTCATAATAGCTTTACATTCGCAAAAATATAAAAAATCAACCGTTGTATTACCTCTTTTTTTAAAAAGATATGAACAGAGAACTTCTTGTTACGTTAATCCGGAAAAATATCGACGAGCTCATTATGCTGACTGAAGGTTTTATGGAAATGAATACCTATCCGGCAGCCATTATCAACCTGGCAAAAAACAAAACAGACGATATCTGGTCGTATATCAACCAGTTAGGCAACCTGAAACCGGAAGAAATTCAGCAGATTGTTGAGAAAATGCCTGTCGCACCGGACATGACTGCTAATACCGAAAAAGCTGAAACAGTCGAAACAGAAATGCCTGTAAGTAATGTAGAAACTACAGAAGAGGAAGAGATGCATCCTGTTGAAAGCGATGTTATGGACGATGAAGAAAAAAATGCTTTTGATGAAGAGGAATTTTCAGAAAATGAAGAGGAGGAAGAAGAAGAGGAGGAAGAGGAAGAGGAAGAGAACGAAGCCCCCGAGCATGTTGTGGTACATAATGCAGAAGTCATAGATGACAAAAATGATGAAATTGAAATTACCGAAGATATAATTACAGTTGAATTTACGGAAACAATTGAGAAAGAAGAGACGGCAACAACTGACACAGAAAAGATTATCACCACGACAGAAACCGTTGAAAAGAAAATAACCCTTGCCGAGAAAATTTCAGGCAACGGAATCTCCCGTAACGACATGATGTCAAGAGCTGAGAACGGAGGCATCAACGCTGCCATCGGAAGCAAGAAAGTCGATGACATCCGGCAGGCCATCAGTCTGGGCGACCGTTTCAGGTTCCAGCGCGAATTGTTTAAAAACAACGGGGAGGAAATGAATAAAACGCTCAGCTACATCAACAAGCTGGCCACCTACGAGGAGGTAATCAGTTTCCTGCAATCGAAATACGGCTGGGAAGAAGGCAGTGCTGCGGCAGAGGATTTTTACCAAATCATCAAACGTAAATTCTGAATATGAAACTATTCGTTGTACCAACTCCCATCGGAAACTTAGAGGACATGACCCTGCGGGCTATCCGGGTATTGAAGGAAGCGGATCTCATCCTGGCAGAAGACACGCGTACCAGTGGTTTCCTGCTGAAGCATTTCGAGATTAAAACGCCCATGGTTTCGCATCATAAGTTCAACGAACACAAAACAGTGGAGGGCATTGTGCAACGATTGAAAGCCGGGCAAATCATCGCGTTAATTTCGGATGCCGGAACTCCGGCTATCTCAGACCCGGGCTTTTTAGTTGTAAGGGCTTGCGTGGAAAACGACATTGAAGTGGAATGTTTGCCGGGAGCAACGGCTTTTGTCCCCGCTTTGGTGGCCTCGGGACTGCCGAACGACCGCTTTTGCTTCGAGGGATTTTTACCGCAAAAGAAAGGCCGGCAAACACGCATACAGTCACTTGCAAGTGAAACCCGGACAATGGTTTTCTATGAATCACCCTTCAGGTTGGTGAAAACGCTGACCCAATTAGGGGAAGTTTTCGGTCCGGAAAGAAAAGCTTCCGTCTCACGTGAAATATCCAAATTTCATGAAGAAACAAAACGCGGAACGCTTGCCGGACTTGCCGAATATTATACCCTGCATCCACCCAAAGGAGAAATTGTGTTAATTGTTGCAGGATTAGAATATTAACGCTAATTTTGCATCGGAAATAAAACAATATTTTCAAGGTGTTTTTTTAAGGTGTAATTATTAATTATAAACATGTCTGCGGACAAAAAATATGAAGACTAAACTTTTCTTTCTCTCAGTACTCACCCTCGTAATGCTTGCCTGCAACAACCGATCGGGTGATTACCAGTCACTTCAGGCCGAACGTGACTCGCTTGCGCGTGAGAAAGAAGCCATGAAAACCGAGATGGAGAGCTATTTTGCCACCATCAACATGATAGAGCAAAATATAGAAAAAATAAAAAATGCCGAGAAATTAATCTCCCTGCAACCACTCGGGGAAGAGAGTGAAGTTGACAACCGCAATAAAATCAACGACGACCTGACTTTCATCAATGAAATGCTGAAGGCCAACCGGGAAGAAATCAATCTGCTGAAAAGCAAACTCGGCAAAAGTAATTTTAAGTTTGCCGAATTAGAACGCACGATTACCCGTCTCACCAAAGCGCTGGAAGAAGAAGCACTCAAAGTGAAAGCGCTGGAAGATGAACTGGTAAAAAAAGATTCGCTGATTACACAACTGAATGAAGATATTGACGGCTTAAGCGGCAACATCGAAACGCTGGAATCGGAAAAAGAAGAGCATATTACCAAAATCAAAGAACAGGATGAAACCATACACACGGCCTGGTATGTGTTTGGAACAAGAAAAGAATTAAAAGAACAAAACATAATCACCTCAGAGGGTTGGTTCAGACCGGGACGGGTGCTCGAAAGCGATTTCAACAAAAGTTATTTCGTGCGCATCGATGCCCGCAAAACCAAATCTATTCCCTTGTATTCATCCAGGGCTAAGATTTTGAGTACACACCCAAAATCATCCTATACGCTGGAAAAAGAAAATGACACCTTCACCCTGTTGATTACCGACACCAGAGAATTCTGGAGTGTGAGTAAGTATCTGGTGATTGAAGTAGATTAATTTATTGCATGTACAAATACGTATTTTTCGATTTAGACGATACTATCTGGGATTTTCATACGAACGCGAGGGAAACCTTGCAGCAAGTATTTGATGAAGGCAGGTTATATGACTATTTCGGAAACTTTCCGACTTTCTTTCATATCTACGCGAAAAAGAACCTGGAACTATGGGATGCCTACGGCAAGGGAGAGATTACAAAAGAGTTTTTGATGACTGAGCGCTTCAGATACACACTCTCACAAATGGGCGTTGACAATCACCAGTTAGCAGAGAAAATCAGCGAGCATTATCTGGAAATTCTTCCGACAAAATCAGCTCTGATGCCCGATGCGATAGAGGTACTTGATTATCTCAAGCAAAAATATCCCATAACCCTCATATCAAATGGTTTTAAAGGGGTCCAACACAAAAAGATTAACAGCAGCGGAATCCATCATTATTTTGCCCATATTATTTTGTCGGACGAAGCCAATGCCTTAAAACCGGATCCCAGAATCTTCGAACATGCTTTAAAACTCAATGGTGCATCAGCCCATGAAGCCATCATGATTGGTGATTCCTACGAGGCAGATATTCGTGGCGCACAAAATGCAGGTATCGATCAGGTTTACTTCCCGCTGAATGGTCACCACAAAGAAAATCAGCCCGCGACCTATAAGATCAGCAGGCTGATGGAGTTGAAGAATATCCTTTAAATCAACATCTTTCGGAACATTCTTCTATATATAGAGATGGTAAATTATTTTGAACTCCGGTTTTCTTCTTCACTCGAGGAAGTTGAACGATTGGCTCTGGTTTTAAAATCATCTTTACCGAAACGGTATGTGAATGATACATTTAATTTACGGGATTCCCATTTATTCATTACATCAATATCCACGTTATCGTATTTCGCATAAGCGCCACCATTTGCCGTATTAAAAATATCGCTCACCGACACCTTAATGGTACCCTGATCCTTAAACACCTTCCGTTGGATTCCCAAATCAATGGAATAATGCGGGCGCAGGATAATATTACTGATCAGTTGTTCTGAGTTATACCTGCCACTCATCTCCAAATCCAGTTTCCACGGGAGGGTAAAATTATTACTCATATTGGCCATGAAACTAAATCTGCTCAAGGGGATTAAATTCTGTTCATCCATTTGAATGGTTTTATACATGCCCGTAACGGTTCCATTGAACCTCCACCATTTAAAAGGCTGAAACTGGAGGGTTTCCGAAAGCGTTAAGTCTAACGAGTTGTGCAGATTCTCCATGGTTTGATATACCGTCCGTGACACATCATCCTGCCTGATTATCTGGGTAAAAAGTCCCATCGTATAATTGGCGCCCAAACTCGAAATCAACTTGTTTTTATAACTATGACTTAAGCCGGCAGTATGCGTAAACTGGGGCTTGAGGTTTGGATTTCCTTTGTTGAAAGTATAAGGGTCGACCATCCACCTGAAAGGATTCAAATGATGATAACTGGGTCGGCCGATGCGGTAACTATACCGGAAATTCAGGTTATTATCCTTGTTCAGTTGCTGTTGCACGAAGAAAGAAGGAAATAACTTCAGGTAAGTAGTATCGTTTACCTGATTAGTCAGCACCGAATTACCGCTGGAGTATGTATTTTCGAGCCGCAACCCCAGTTGTAGTGTTGTTTTATTGAGCTGTGCACGGGCATTGAGATAAGCAGCCAGGATATTTTCCTCATAAATAAAATTATCATGTTGGGTTAAGAATCCGTTCATATCAATATAACTATCGGTTGTAACAGCGCTAAACTTCAGTCCCGATTCGAGATTCAGCATTTTATTCACCGGTAGCACGTAGTCCAGTTTTGATGATAAAATGCTGATATCATTCCCCTGGGTAGTGATCACAATCAAACCATGATTCAGCTCCACTTCATTGGCATCATAATATTTCCCATCCTGGTTGTTCGAACTTGTAAATCCGAAACGGGCATAATCCACATCAAACAACAACGACTGACCCGTGGTATCGATATCCCATTTATAATTGAGATTATATGTAGCGCTTTTCCAATTGTTGTTTCCGGTTGAGGTGGTAATCAAAATCGAATCAACCTGATCAAATTTGTCCGTAAACGACGTTCTGTTATTCATTGCACCGTAATTGAACCCGAAATTTCCACGGGTCATCACGCTGACAACATGATTTTTAGCAATAAAATAGTCAGCGCCTGCTTTGTAATTATGTGAACTACCATCATAAGTTTCTGTATTTTTAATCACCTGAGAAGCGCCCTGCAATTCCGTTCCGGTAAAGCGGCGGACAGCATCCATCGAGTTCCATCCCTCCCAGTGATAATTAGAATAGTTACCATACAGATTCAGTTTCCCATAATTCATATTGAGATTTATGCCTCCATTCCAACCAACTTTACTGGCGATATTCAGTCCGCCATTCACAGTTCCGTTAAAACCGGGAGCCCGGGTGTGTTTTGTCTTGATGTTGATGATTCCCGAATTTCCTTCAGCATCATATTTTGCAGAAGGGTTTTCAATAATCTCAATGCGTTCCACATCTTTCCCCTGCATACTTTTCAACCAGGAAGCCAACTGCGTGGCAGAAAGATAAGTTGGTTTGTCGTCAATCATAACCCTCACACCCTGCATACCCTTCAAGGTGATGTTGTCGTTGTTATCGATACTCACCCCCGGCAACTTCCGCAAAATTTCATATACATTTTCTGAAGCAGATGTGATAGATGCTTCGGGATGTATGACCGTTTTATCAACAGCCTGCTCGATGAATTCCTTTTTTGCCACCACCTCAACGGCTTTCAGCATTTCACTTTGCTCGTTCAACACAATATTCCTTTCAATCACGGTTCTTTTACCATCCACAACCAGTTTTTCCGAGTCATGCTTTTTGTAGCCAACCATACT
>JAKIYP010000089.1 GCA_022708505.1 Bacteroidota bacterium | reverse complement strand
AACTCCAGAGAGGTTGAAAAATTCATTTGGTAGAGGTCGTCGTTTCTTCTTTCCATCACGTTGCTTTCGAGACTACCGTAGCCGGCTGTTTCGACACGACCTGCTAAATTAATGCTTCCTAAATCAGAAAGTCCTACTGCCAGATTTGCCAGGGCAGCCCAACCGCTTTCTTCATTGAATTGTGACATGCGTAACTCGTTTACCCATATTTCAGCCGATTTCAGGTTGTTGCTTCTGTTGCGTACTCCAATCATGATGTTTTCAACTTCCGCAATGGTAGGATTACCTACAACTGTGATGCTGTTTCTGGGCTTTTCAGGATCGGAGACTGTAAACGGGGTTAAATTTGTTACCGCCTGTGAATTACCTTTGGCCTTATTTCTCCTCAGCTTGACTTCTGTCAGGGCTTCAAAAGGAAAATCAATCATGTTGTCGGGATGCCAGACTACTTCACGGTCACGCGTATTACTTGAGCTGTATGTTCCATGAGGAGTTAACATCAGCGGCACTTCATATTCATAATAATTGTTGACCATGTCGGATCCGATACGAATAAAACAAGTCAGTTCGTTGTCTTTTAAATTGTATTCGTCATTGATCAGTTTTTCGGCATGTACAAACATTTGAAGTCGTTTGTACTGACGCATGTCGTAAGATGTGTTTTTGTATACTGCCTTAGCGTCGCCGGGAGCCAGTCCGGTGACTTTCATAAGCATGGATTGTTCATTTTGTTGAATCAGCTGGGGTTGTCCCGGGTCGGTTGCACGGGTAATGCCCGGAGGTAATATGTAATTTACCGGTATCTTTTCTGAATTTTCTTCGATATTCACTGCCTGAACATCCAGTTTACCTTCTGATATGGGTGTTTTTCCCGGTTCATGCAACATTTTAGTGTAGTTTCTCCATTCTCCTCTTACCAAATCTAAAGAGGCAAAACGCAGGTGCTTTTCCTGTTCAAAGCCAGTCATAAACATACGGATAAACCGGATGGATTTGAAATTACGTATATTCCCAACTATATTTTTATCATCATATTCTCTCAATGGAATTTTAAACTGATACCAACTTACCTGTTCTATGTTGTTGTTGGCTAACTTAACATTGGAGGTAATTTTATCTGTGATGTAGTTTGAACCAACCACCATTCTCTCAGGTTTTATCTCAACACGATACTGGAAGTATCGCTCATATTCATTCAGCGTGTTGTCGTTGTTGATATCTTCGTTGTCAGGAATTGAAGTAGCCGTTGTCGTATAGGCCAGATCGCTGTTGGTAGCATCAGGAGAGTTTCCTTCTGTCCCGTTAAACCGTTTGTAACGGGTTAAAATACCCGCTTCCTGCTGATCGTAAGCAGGATTCCGGTAGAAGCTGTAATTGTCACCGGCAGGGTCGTTGAGTGGTGAAAACGGATCTTCCTGCATTCGCTGACGGGTGGCTACGTTTACTTTTGCCAGAATTGAATCGACATAGCTGCGATAGATTGGAAATATTAATTCTTTTTCTGTCGGGAGCCCATTTAATCCCACATCTTGTTTGGCTCTGGCTCCTGCTGTGTTGTCGAATGCAGTTACGGTTGACTGTACACGGGGTACCACGCCCCAGACTGTTTCTTCTGTTTTAGTAGGATCATCATCCAACGGTAATCCGTGTTCAAAGAATTTTTTACCATCTTTCAGTACATCTTCACTGATATCGCCTAAGTTGAAGTATAGTTCGCCTCCTTTATCACTTCCGTCATTGTAAATGAACGGATCCATCATCCAGAATTCAATGTATTCGATATTGGAGGTTTCGAAGTCGGTAACATCCAGTTTACGCATGATGCCTCCCCAACGTTTGTCGGGAAATTTCAACCGGCCATTTTCATCCATTCCTTCCACATCTAAATTGTAAGGTCCCCGTTCAGTCGGGTAATATGACAGATTCATAATAGTCATACTGGTAGTCAGGGTGGAAGGGGTGTCCCTGTTCGGAAATATTTCAGGAATCAAAACGGTACGAGTGTAATGATTGGACTGAGACTCCAGGTTATTACGCAAGTTGGCCGGTGTCGACGGTTTATCCTGGTTTAACAAGGGATCGACAAAATACCAGGCCAATAAAGCACGGTTGTTTCCATAAGCTACCTGGTTGCTTAGTGCAGATTCCGGAAACATGGAAGGTGTGCTTGCCAGGTACCAGTTGAACGGATAATTGATATTGAAACTGGTTTTGGTTGATTCGAAATCATCCAGGTAGGCATAGCCCTCGGAACCAACGGCTTTGTGATGACCAGGCAGTAATTGTGCGAATTCGGCATTAAAAGCGATTGTAGAAGGAGCTGTTGCATCTACAAAAGGTAATTTGTCGAGCATATTGGTCAGCCATTGCGACTGTCCTTTCCATGCCGTATTCAATCCCCAGATGGTATTGGCAATAGGTTCGTTGCCTGTGTTAACTTTCTTTGTCAACGGCATTTCAGAAAGACGCATAATAGTTCCTCCCACTGAAAAATCTTTACTGAACTGATATTCCATGTGGGTGCCGAGCATGGTTTTCCGCTGCATGTTAAACATCGACTGATTCTCGAGTTTCACGTCCACCTGAGTTCCCGATTCGATAATCGATTGGTTGATGACATTAACTGTACCCATGGTGTAGTCGACAATGTAATCGACATTCTCACGAAGCGTAGCTCCTCCGGCAGTTACTGTTACAGAGCCTCTTGGTACATTCATGGCATTAAGTCGAATTTCAGAACCGCTGGTGGCTTTGTATTCTCCTTCAATCATGAATTTATTTTTTTCGCTGAGTTCTCTGGCGACAACCAGCGTAGAATCGTAAAGTTCCTGAAAAATATATTTTTCAGCTATCTGATCGTTGCCGATCATTTTCTTCAGATGCGAACCAAAAGGCTCCAGAACCGGGAACATAACTCTGCCGCTGGAAGAAAACGCGGTATATCCTTCAATGTAGTCGAATTTTCCATCGGGATTTGTGTTTTGTTTTAAATCCAGCCGGTCGAGATTCATTACCCTGATTAACAGTTGATTTTTGATGTCTCCTTCGGTAATATAACGCAGGTTGGTACCAATAGAATCATTGCGGTAAACAATGTTTAACTCGAAGTTTTCCTGCTGCATCTGCATGGCTCCCAGGTAATACACATTTTTTAGCATGAGATCCCAGGTGGGTAATTGCGGCGACTGAGATGTGCCTTTCAGTAATTTTACTATCAAAGCATTGGGAGCCTGAACCTGGTCGGTCGAAAATTCACCTACCTGATACACATTTCCTCCCTGTGTGTATTCATAAGCTATCCCGACAACCTCATCAGGATTTAACGTACTTCTCAGAGACAGGATTCCAAGAGTTGGATTGAAACTGTATTCTGAAGGATTCAGTCTGCGGGCGCTTTCAATTTTTTCGTAATCCTCACCTCCGTTGATGCCAAAACCTCCCAGATTGTCGGCGAGTACCGCATTGGTTCTTTTGATATCACGGACTTCATCTCCCAGATCTTTTATCTCCTGATAGAGCGTGTTGGCATCGTTATAGGGATTGGTAGCGGATCCCTTGGGTTTCCAGTGAGAGTTGTCGATACGGGAGTGTTCTCCTAAATCCATGAAAGCAATGATGTTACGGGCTTCATCGTAGTTGGCGCGTTTGTTTGTTATCCAAACCTCGATTCTGTTGATGGTAATGCCCGAAGATATGAATGGCAGGCGACTCATGGCCGTTTCAAAATTTTCCCTGAAATGATGTCCGATGAAAAAGTGCCGGTTTTCGTCGTAATTGTCGATATTGACTTCATATTTGGTCGTTTGCGCACCACCACGCGAACTCACTGTTTTGGTTTCAGATTCTTGTTGTGATGCAATGGCCGAAACACTCAATTTGCCAAACTGTAAATCCGTCCGTAAACCGAAAAGTGCTGTGCTACCGGTGATAAGCGAACTGTTGAGCTGCATGCTTACATTACCGGCCTGAATACTCCGGATGATATCATCTTCATTACCTTTGTAATTCAATTTGACTAATTTCTGATCAAAGTCAAAAGTCGATTCGGTGTTATAATTCATGTTGAAATTGACCTTGTCGCCAACACTACCAGTCACATTCATCTGAATTTTTTCATCGAAATCGAACATGGTTGTTTTACGCATGCGTTCTGTCAGCGCCGGATTATCGAGTTTGTTGGTTTTTATACCGAAAATAAGTTCGGCCGAGCCCTGTGTTTTGATTTGTACACCACCGGGACCGAATACTTTATCTGCTTTGCCAATGTCAAACTTGATGTCGGTAATGGAAAATTTCTCTTCATTATCTACTTCAGCCTTGGCATTCAACTCTTTCCAGTAATCTTTTAGTTCGTTTTTGGCTGAAAAATCAACATATTCTTTTTCCGTTAGTGTAAAAGGAGTCGCAATTTCCATATCGCCCACCCGGGTGCGCATCACGTAATTTCCGGAACGAATATCATATTCCACTGTCGTTTTCACATTGTCGGGAAGCGGAGCATCTAAGGGTACCTGTTGTTTGATTGTTTCAAAATCATCGAGGGTTGTTTTGCTGATGCTAAAGTCTTTAGGTATTGCCGTTTCCTGTGTGTTGTTGTCAGGTTGACCGACAGGATCCTGATAAAGCAGCTCCGGTTCAGATAATGTGTTCAGTACGCCCGACACAGAACCTAAAATTACCAGAAAAAAGAGGGTGAGAAATAATATCCTTGATTTCAGAACCATACTTTGCTGCTAAGTGAGAAAAACCGATTACATATCAGATATTCTTCAACGCCAGTTTGATGAGTTGTTCAACGGTAACATCCGATTGCGATTTCAGGATACCATCAACAGCCTTTTGAGATACATTGGCTGCAAAACCCAGCATTACAAGGGCAGATACAGCTTCTTCACGAACTTCGCCGGATGCATGTTGTTGCGGTAGATCGATGTCGGATATCACATTAAGTTTAATGATTTTATCTTTTAAGTCCACGATGATGCGCTGTGCTGTTTTAGCTCCGATTCCTTTAATTGAACTCAGTGCAACAGCATTACCGGTTGCAATCATTTGTTGAATTTCGGCAACTGCGTACGATGACATGATCATCCGGGCTGTATTGGCCCCGATTCCCGAAACTGAAATGAGCATCAGGAATAGTTGCCGGTCGGCCTGGTTGAGAAAACCGTATAAATTATACGCATCCTCCCGGATAGCTTCATAAATATACAATTTACCCGTTTTCTGTCCGTTCAGCACTGAGTATACCGGCAGGGCTATATTGATAAAATAACCTATGCCGGCGGTTTCTACAACAGCATAGGTCGGGTTTAATTCGGTAATTTCTCCTTTTATGTAATCTATCATATTTTTATCGAATCAGCATGCAGTTTATAAACCCACAAAAATAAAAAAAATAATCGGCCTGATAAAACCGTTTCGGACATCCTGTCGATTGTAAATGCTTTTCAGACGGGATGTTTCGATTGAATAACGGTTTATTTCGGGAAAAAGTACAACCTTTTTCGTAATTTAGTTAAAAAAATATGTTAAAATGAAGTGAGATGATAAACTAAGCAGCATATAATTTGTTCTTGAAATAGTTATCAAATATAGTCACAAAAGGCGTAAAGAGTGAATAACGAATCTTATATGTTCCTTTTATGACTTATATGGTTAAAAATTTAAACAAATAAATTTATGAAAAAACTTCAATTGTTATTACTCGTGACATGCGTGTTAGGGTTTACTGCACAGGCTCAGTACAAATTACCGCAGTTAAATTACAGCTATGCCGATTTGGAGCCTTACATCGACAGTACAACGATGTACATCCATTACAACAACCATCATGCGGCTTATACCAACAACCTGAACGCAGCATTGAGCAAATATCCGGAATTGTATAAGAAGGATTTGGTCGAAATTTTTCAGAATTTTTCAGAGCTACCTGCTGACATTCAAACGGCGGTAAGAAACAATGGGGGAGGGTACTACAACCACGTGTTATTTTGGGAGTTGCTGACTCCTGCATCCAAAAGCAAAATGTCGCCTGTTGTGGAAAAAGCTTTGATTGCCAACTTCGGTTCCGTGGATCAGTTTAAAGCAGAATTTGAAAAAGCAGCTGCAACCCGTTTTGGTTCAGGCTGGGCATGGCTTATTAAAGATAATAGCGGTAAGTTGAAAATTGTATCGACACCCAATCAGGATAATCCACTGATGTCGTTTGCCGAAGCAAAAGGTAAACCGATTCTTGCGATTGATGTTTGGGAACATGCTTACTATCTGAAATATCAGTCGAAACGCGCTGATTACACCAAAGCATTCTGGCATGTTGTTAATTGGAAAAAAGTGGAGGAACTATTAAAATAATACTTTTTTATTCAAAAATTTTTCTGATATTTGTGTTTAACAATTTACTCCGGGTTACTAATTTGACTAATGTGGTAAAAATATAAATCAATTTAAAATTTAAAATTATGGGAATCAAGAAAGTATGGGTTGAAGAAGATTGTACGTCATGTGGCGTATGCGAAAGTTTATGTCCTGAAGTTTTCGAAATCACAGATATCTCGCACGCGAAAGAAGGCGTGAACTACTCTGATTACGAAAGTGAGATCAGGGAATCGGCCGATAGTTGCCCGGTTGAAGTGATTAAATTTGAGGAAGACTAATGAACATGGCTTAAAATGTTCAGTTTTTAATTTGCAATTAAAATTATAATGCGAATCTGTGAGTTGAAAATAGCTCCCGATTCGCATTAATTACATAAAACAGAAGCATATGTTTACAGTAGCACAAATTGAGAAAGCCCACGAAAAGGTAAAGTCAGGTGCCGAATTTCCCGGCTATATTCAGGAAATCAGACAATTGGG
>JAKIYP010000088.1 GCA_022708505.1 Bacteroidota bacterium | reverse complement strand
GTGCTCGGTCACGTACTTTAGTACGCTCCCTCTCCCTCAATCTCAGCGCCTTGCATTTGAACACTTCTGAAACACCTTGGCTGTTTCTCGCATGAAAATACTTTTGAGACAGCCTACTGAATCATCATCATTAAATTATATTTCAAAATGGAAACATTCATTATCAAGAGAGACGGGAAAAAAGAAGCATTTTCGATTGAAAAAATCAAAAGTGCGATCAGGAAGGCATTTTTATCGGTAGGAACTTACGCGACAGAGGAAGTCATCGCGAATATCCTTTGCCGGGTGAACATCACGCAGGATGTCACGGTGGAAGAAATTCAGAATCAGGTGGAAATCGCGCTGATGTCGGAACGGTATTACGCGGTGGCGAAATCGTACATGTTGTATCGTCAGAAACACCTCGAAGACAGGGAGGTGCGTGATAAGCTGGAATTCCTGATGGACTATTGCAATGCCCGCAATGCTGCTTCCGGGAGTAAATACGATGCCAATGCCAATGTGGAAAACAAAAACATGGCGACACTCATCGGCGAATTACCCAAATCGAATTTTATCCGCCTGAACCGCCGGATGCTTACCGATCGCATCAAAGAGATGTACGGAAAAGAAATCGCGGATCGTTATATCGATTTGCTGAACAACCATTATATCTATAAAAACGACGAAACCAGTCTGGCTAATTACTGCGCCAGCATTACCATGTATCCCTGGTTGATTGGTGGTACGACTTCTATCGGTGGAAATTCGAAAGCGCCAACCAACCTCAAGTCGTTTTGCGGTGGTTTTATCAACATGGTGTTCATGGTATCGAGTATGTTGAGCGGAGCTTGTGCTACACCGGAATTCCTGATGTACATGAATTATTTTATCGGGTTGGAATTTGGGGATGACTATTATCTCGAATCAGATAAAATTGTTGATTTGTCGAAGAAGCAACGCACGCTGGACAAGGTAATTACTGATTATTTCGAACAGATCGTGTATTCCATCAACCAGCCTACCGGAGCCAGGAATTTTCAGGCGGTGTTCTGGAATATCTCGTATTATGACCGGTATTATTTCAATAGTTTGTTTGAAAACTTCGTGTTCCCGAATGGAAGCAAGCCGCATTGGGATTCGCTGAACTGGCTTCAGAAACGTTTCATGAAATGGTTTAACCAGGAGCGTACGAAAACGGTGCTGACATTCCCCGTGGAAACAATGGCTTTGCTGAGTGAAAACGGAGAGGCGAAGGACAAGGAATACGGGGATTTTACGGCTGAAATGTACGCGGAAGGCCATTCGTTTTTTACCTATATGAGCGACAATGCCGATTCGCTGAGCAGTTGTTGCCGGCTGCGTAACGAGATTACCGATAATGGTTTTAGTTATACACTGGGCGCCGGGGGCGTTTCTACCGGTTCGAAAAGTGTGCTGACTATCAACCTGAACCGATGCATCCAGCATGCTGCCCGAAGGGGTATGCATTATCATTTTTTTCTCGAAGAAGTGGTGGATTTGGTGCATAAAGTGCAGGTGGCTTACAACGAAAACCTGAAATACATGCATGAGAAGGGTATGCTTCCTTTGTTCGATGCAGGATATATCAACATGAGCCGTCAATACCTGACAATTGGTGTGAATGGGTTGGTGGAAGCTGCTGAATTTCTGGGTGTTGAAATTAATGATAACCCAAGGTACTCGTTGTTTGTGCAGGAGGTACTCGGACTGATTGAATCGTACAACAAAAAATACCGCACGAAAGATGTAATGTTCAATTGCGAAATGATTCCGGCCGAAAACGTGGGCGTAAAACATGCCCAATGGGACAAAAGGGATGGGTTCAAATCGAACCGGGATTGCTACAACAGTTATTTTTACATCGTCGAGGATGAGTCGTTGAATATTATTGATAAATTCAGGTTGCACGGACGAAAATACATCGAACACCTAACGGGTGGTTCGGCGTTACACCTGAATTTAGATGAACATCTGAGCAGGGAGCAATACAAACAGTTGTTGCGGGTAGCCATTCAGGAAGGGTGTAATTATTTCACCTTTAATATCCCGAATACGGTATGTAACGACTGCGGACATATCGACAAAAATAACCTGAAGGAATGTCCGGTTTGCAAAAGCCGTAATCTGGATTACCTGACCCGCATCATCGGGTATATGAAGCGTGTAAGTAATTTTTCGGAAAGCAGGCAGGTAGAAGCTGCAAAAAGACATTATGCTACGATATCTCAGCTATAATATTGTTTTTCAGGAAGTGCCGGGAGAAGTGACGCTTGCCATCAACCTCTCGAACTGTCCCAATGGTTGCAAGGGATGTCATAGTCCCCATTTGCAGGAAGATGTCGGAGAAAGGCTTGATGAAAAGGCGATTGATAAGCTTCTTGCCAGATACGGTGACGCCATTACCTGTGTTTGTTTCATGGGTGGCGATGCCGATCCGCAGGCAGTGGAAAGGCTTTCGCTTTATATCCGGATAATATCCCGTAATCGCTTGAAAACAGCCTGGTATTCAGGAAAACCGAAGCTGCCGGAGCATTGTGCTGCCGGTAGTTTCGACTATATTAAACTCGGACCCTATATTGAAAAGTTGGGCGGGTTGGATTCTCCGGATACCAATCAGCGGTTTTACAAGGTGGAAGATGGTGAGATGAAGGATTTTACAGCCAGATTCAGTAAAAATTCTGAAATTTTCAATATGCATGGATTTGATGCAAAATAATTACCTTTACAAGCATTAAAAACAGATGCCTTATGCAAGAACTCGTAAACAAACAACGCCAATTTTTTAACTCCAACAAAACCAAAGACATTAATTTCAGAATAGAGCAACTGAAAAAGCTAAAAAAGTTGTTGAAGGAAAATGAGCAACGGATGGAGGAAGCGATTTATGCCGATTTCAGTAAATCAGCTTTTGATAATTATTCCACTGAAATTGCCTTGTTGTATCTTGAAATAAATGATGCGGTTAAGAAAATAAAGAAATGGTCGTCACGAAAACGGGTGCCGACCGATTTGGTGAATCTCCCGGGAAGAAGTTACATCATGCCGGAACCGCTGGGTGTTTCGCTCATCATCGGAGCGTGGAATTATCCGTATCAGTTGTCGTTTGCACCTGCTATCGCCGCTATTGCAGCAGGAAATACCGTTGTGCTGAAACCGAGTGAATTGCCCGCTAATACGAGTAGGTTGATGGCTGAAATAATCAACAGCAATTTTAATCCGGAGTTTTTCAGGGTAGTGGAAGGTGGTGTAGCAGAAACGCAGCAATTACTCGAACAGCGTTTCGATAAGATATTCTTCACCGGTAGTGTGCCGGTTGGACGCATTGTCTATCAGGCCGCAGCAAAGCATCTTACACCCGTTACGCTCGAACTGGGCGGTAAAAGTCCGGCATTTATCCTTGATGATAAAAATCTGAACATGTATGTGAAGCGCTTAGTCTGGGCGAAATTCGTGAATGCCGGTCAGACTTGCATTGCACCGGATTATATCCTGATAAAACGTTCCCTGAAAGATAAGTTTATTCAACAGCTTATTGCTGAAATCAAAAAAGAGCAGTTTTCCATTGAAAATCAGAATTATGTCCGGATAATCAACGAGAAAAATATGAAGAGATTGATTGGCTATATCAATCAGGATAAGGTGGTGTACGGTGGAAAATACGATTTGCAAACCCGTATCATTGAACCTACGGTGATGGATGAGGTTAGTTTCGATGATGCAGTGATGCAGGAGGAAATTTTTGGTCCGATATTGCCGGTTATACCTTTCGAATCACTCGATGAGATGATTGCTGAAGTAAAACGCAGGGAGAAACCCTTGTCATGTTATGTTTTCACGCAGGATAAAAAACTCCGTGATAAAATAATGCATGAAGTGTCGTTCGGCGGCGGATGCGTGAACGACGCCATCATGCATATCAGTAATAACAAATTGCCTTTCGGCGGAGTGGGAGAAAGTGGCATCGGCTCTTACCACGGTGAGTATGGTTTCAGAACATTTTCACATTACAAAAGCATACTCGATAAACCGACCTGGTTCGAAGCAGGATTGAAATACTTCCCCCACAGCAAAGCTAAGTTTAATTTAATGAAGAAGCTGTTGCGGTAGAAGTGAAATGTTCTTGCTTACCAGATAAATACAACCCTGAAATACATGGTTTCAGGCGGATCTGAAACGAAATCACTGTTGGTTACATAAAAATGAATGTCGTTTTGGGAATAGTCAAAATCCACCGTCCGACTCCATAAGTTTCCGTTGCTGTTTTCAAAATGACGGGTGTAAGGCAGTGCCTGCTGAGCTCCGTTGAGTTCGATGTATCCCATTACCGCTCCGTTGTTTATCATGTAACTCGATATTCCATCCAGGTTAAACCGGCAACGGTAGTAGAGATTTAATCCATTCGGATCGGTTATGGGTACCCAGTCGGCTGCCCTGACCTGAAAATTAAATACCTGTTTTGTTGTGAGATCTTCAGGGTACGAGACAGTCTCGCATGCGCTAAATAGCAGTACTGAAATTGCAAATAGTAAATAGATGCGTCGCATAATGATTTTAATTAAATTGTTATTGTATAAGTCTTAAAAAAAGCAAGTAACTTGAAAGATACCTGCTAAATGTTAATGTTTGAAAACGTATACAAACATCTTGCCGTTTTTTTTTGAAAGAACTGAGTTGAGCTCACCCCATTGTTCAAACTCATGGAGTAGATATACTTCGATGCTGCATGCTTCACGATGTCAGGATTGAACGATGTACATCGTTCAGCCTCAACGATGCCCATCGTTCGACCTTGACGATGTACATCGTTCAATCGCTACATAGAGTTACTTGATGATATAACACTTCTCATTTTCATCAGCGCACAATGAGGCGTGTTTACAATCAGGTTTTACAGGAAACAGATTTTAATTACTTTTGTGCAGTCTTATTAAACAAAAAGTAACACAATAACTCCAAAGAAATGAGAAAATATATATTAGTGTTTTTCTTTACATCGATATGCTGGCATCCTTATGCGCAGGATGTGGTGAAAGATTCCGTTCAATTAGAAGATGTGGTCGTAACCGGTTCGAAGTTCGAAACTTCCCGAAAATTAGTACCACTGTCAGTGTCTCAGATTAGTGCTGATAACATCAAACAGAGCGGGCATTACAACGTGCTTTCGACTTTGAGCGCTTATGTGCCGGGTGTTTTTATTACCGAACGTAATATCCTGGGTTTTGGAGTAGCCACTGGTGGGTCGGGAGCCATCAATGTGCGTGGTGTGGGTAGTTCGCCCAATACGCAGGTGCTGGTGTTGATTGACGGTCATCCGCAGTATCAGGGAATTTTCGGTCACCCGCTGCCGGATGCTTATGTGGCCTCAGATGTGGAGAAAGTAGAAGTGATACGCGGACCGGCATCTGTGTTGTATGGTTCAAATGCCATGGCAGGGACTATCAATATTATCACCAAAAAGCAGCAGACAGAAGGATTATCAGCGACAGTAAACGCTGTTTATGGTTCGTACAATACGCAGAAATATGCCGGGACATTCGGATTTAAAAAAGACAAACTGAGTTTGTTTGTTTCGGCTAACTGTGCCAGTACGGATGGTACCCGGGAGCATACGGATTTTAAAATCAGCAACGGGTACGTGAAAGTTGGTTATGAGCTTGATAAGCATTGGAAAATGACGGCTGATATAAGTATGGCGCAATACGAAGCGAACGACAACGGACCCGTTTATGCGCCGGCGCCATTTAATATTGATATACTTCGTGGAAAAGCAGCAATGTCGGTAGAAAACAAATATGATAAGCTTGATGGCGCCATTAAATTGTATCATAATTTTGGAGAACATGATTTGTCCGACGGATTTCAATCGACCGACCGGAATTCAGGGTTGATGATTTATCAAAATTACCGGCTGTTTGATGACACGCACATTACAGCCGGCTTTGATGCAAAGCAATATGGGGGGAAGGCAAACAGAGGTATTGCTGCAAACGAGTTAAAAGCAGTAAACGAATTAGCAGGATATGCCTTAATTCGTCAAAAACTGCTGCAAATTGTTGATTTGAATGCCGGTTTACGTTTTGAGCACAACTCCGTATTTGGTAACGAATGGGTTCCGATGGCCGGTGCGGCTGTCAGGGCCGGTGAAACTACCAATTTCAAAGCTTCTGTTTCGAAAGGTTTCCGCAGTCCCACCGTGATGGAGCTTTATTTGTATGCCCCCAATGCCGAACTGAAACCCGAACGGATGATGAATTACGAGTTAAGCTGGTTGCAGTCCTATATGGCGAATCGGTTGAGTACCGAACTGACGGCCTTTTTGGTTGAAGGAGAGAACATGATCCAGGTAGTAGGAGGCACACCTCCGAAACGTCAGAATGTGGGAACGTTCAGCAACCGTGGAATCGAATTCGCGGCGAAATACCGCGTGACGAACCAGTTGAACGTGCAGGCAAATTACACCTTTCTTGATATGGAAAAGAAAATCGTGGCAGCCCCGAAACATCAGTTTAATATCAACCTGAATTATCAGTATAAAATGGTGAATTTCAATGTGGCGGCTCAGCATGTGAACACCTTGTACGCTGCCTTGAATCCGGAAAGTATTCAAAATTTTACCTTGCTCAATGCCCGTGTCTCAGCCAAAGTAACAAAGCAACTGGATGTTTTTGTGGCCGGACATAACCTGTTGAATCAGCAATATCAGATTAACAATGGCTACCCGATGCCCGGAATTAATTTCCACGGGGGAGTTAATTTAAAGCTGTAATTCAATACCCCGGGTTTTGCCCGATATTTGGATTTGCATCGATATCTGATTAGTAATGTGAATCAGGAGTTGAAAATTAAATTCTTCGCTGCGTTCCCTTAGATCCCTCACTTCCGTTCGGGATGACAACAATTCAGT
>JAKIYP010000022.1 GCA_022708505.1 Bacteroidota bacterium | reverse complement strand
ACTCACATCTGTGTTGATATACTCTAAAACTACCTGCAATTTTAACTCGTCCGTTAATCTGTTTACTTTTCTTCGCATAATCCTGATTTTTGTTTACTTTTTTGTAAACTTATTTCAGGACTAGACACACAAAACCACTAATCGCTAATCACTATTCGTTCTTCGCTTTCCGCTTTCCGTCCTCCGCTAAATCATTTAATGCTTCGTTTTCCTTTGCAGTCATAGCTTTTCTGGATTCTGGGGTTTTATCATCTTGTCCGCATAAATGCAGAATGCCATGGATAATAATGCGATGCAGTTCCTGGTTAAAATCTACTCCGAATTTTTCAGCATTGGTTTTTACTGTGTCCAGACTGATGAATATATCACCCGAAATAATATTGTGCTGCGAATAATCAAATGTGATGATGTCGGTGTAATAATCGTGCTGCAAATACTGCCGGTTGATTTCCAGTATTTTATCATCATTGCAAAAGATAAAGGCAATTTCACCTGTTTTTTTGCCGTACTGCTCTGCCGTTTTCTTTATCCATTGAGTAACATCCCGTTTCCTCAGGTTTGGTGCTTTGACATTTTCATGTAAAAACTGTATCATAAAAAACTATTCATTAGAAAAAGAACAAATAACCCATGAGTATGGCCGCGATTATTCCTGCCAGATCAGCTAATAATCCACAGCCTAATGCATATCGCGTGTTTTTGATGCCCACTGAACCAAAATACACGGCCAGTACATAAAATGTAGTTTCTGTAGAGCCCTGAACGATGCATGCCAGTCGCCCCACAAATGAATCAGCACCATAAGTGTTCATGGCATCAATCATCATGCCCCGGGCGCCACTACCGCTCAGGGGTTTCATAAGCGCCGTAGGCAGGGCTTCTACAAACTCGGTGTTGATACCCAATAGCGCAACAAACCGACCAATCCCGTCAATAATAAATTCCATAGCGCCGGAAGCCCTGAACACGCCGATAGCTACCAAAATGGCTATCAGATAAGGAATGATTCCCACAGCAACTTTGAATCCGTCTTTTGCACCTTCAATGAACGAGTCATACACATTGACTTTCCGTATGGCTGCCATCGACACAAATAATATGATGACCGAGAAAAGAATAAAAGCCGCAGTGAAATTAGAATATACAGATAATTGCTCTCTGCTTAACTGACCGATAAAATAAATCAAACCTCCAATGAAAACGGTCAGCCCAAGCAAAGTCAGCAGAATGGTTTTATTGAATAAATTTATCTTTTGCATGATGGAAACACTGATGAAACCAACCAAAGTTGAAAAGAATGTTGCCAGTAAAATGGGTAAAAACACATCGGCAGGATTGATTGCACCTAATTGTGCCCGGTAAACCATGATGCTGATGGGGAGAATAGTGAGTCCCGATGTGTTTAATACCAGAAACATAATCATCGGATTGGAGGCTTTCTCTTTATCCGGGTTAATTTCCTGTAATTCTTTCATGGCCCTTAATCCCATGGGAGTGGCAGCATTATCCAATCCAAGCATGTTAGCGGAGATATTCATGAAGATACTTCCCATAGCGGGATGGTCTTTGGGTATCTCCGGAAATATCTTCGTGAAGAAAGGAGCGACCAGTCTGGAAAAAGCCTTGATTACTCCCCCGTTTTCCCCGATTTTCATGATACCCAACCACAACGATAGAACACCGGTTAATCCTAAAGAGATTTCAAAACCTGTTTTGGCCGAATCGAAGGTGGAATTGATGATGTCGGAGAAAATCTGGGTGTTGCCGTAAAACAGCGCCTGAATGCAGGCTACGACAAAGGCAATCAAAAGAAAGCCAATCCAGATGTAATTAAGAATCATGCGATGCGGGTTTATGAATGAACAAAGCGCAAAGTAAATAAAAAAAACGGAGATAAATTTATTATTTCATTAAACCATTCAGTAATTTTGCAGTCTTTATGACGATATTCAATTATGAACCACAAAAGGCACAAAAGAAAAACTAAGGTAACACAAAAGAATTAATAGTGAATAGCGAATAGTGAATAGCGAATAACGAATAACGAATAGCGGAAGCCTCTGTTAATTCTTAATTTTTAATTTATAATTTTCGCTTTTGTGTTTCCTTAGTTTTTCTTTTGTGCCTTTTGTGGTTAAAAACTATATATTTAGAATGAAAAAATATTCCATTTCAGTTTTACTTCTTTTTATAAGTCTTGCTGCTATTGCCCAGCGCACCATTCAATCCACTGTATTTGACGCCAGTAACGGGATGCCGCTTGAGATGGTTACCGTACGTCTGTTGAAAGCCGCCGATTCAACCTTAGTTCAGGGGGCTCAGACGAATAGCAACGGCTGGTTTAGTCTGCAACGGGTTAACCCGGGAAAATATGTGCTGATTGTTAGTTCTGTTGGATACAATGATTACCGTGAAAATATCACGATAGAGCGTAAAGATATCATCCTGAAAAATATTCAGTTGAAAGAAAATGTGCAGGCGCTGAAGGAATTGGAGGTAAAAGGTACGGCTGCTCAGTTAGTTGTAAAGGGAGATACACTTGAATATAATGCTACCGCTTTTAAAGTGCAGGAAAACGCCGTGGTTGAAGAGTTGTTGAAGAAAATGCCCGGGTTGGAAATCACTACAGATGGTAAAATTACTGTTAACGGACAGGAAATTAAAAAAATCAGGGTAGACGGGAAGAAGTTTTTCGATGGCGATATTGAAATGGCAACGAAAAACCTTCCGGCAGAAATGATCGATAAAATTCAGGTGTTGGAGCAAAAATCGGAGATGGCTCAGTTGACAGGTTTTGAGGACGAAGAGACAGAGCGGATTATCAATTTGACGACAAAGTCGAATAGACGAAAAGGGGTTTTTGGAAATATAGTCGGAGGTGCCGGATTAGATACCGAAAACGACATCCGTTATGATGGTAATGCGAATATTAATTTTATGGATGGTGAATCTCAAACATCATTGGTTGCCGGAGCGAATAATGTAAACACGGCCCGTAGTCGCAGAGGACGAGGTAGTTGGGGCGCTAATAATGGAATAACAGAGACTCAGAACCTGGGTGCAAATAATAATACCATTGTAAATGACAGGTTTAAAATTGGTGGTGACGGTTCCTTTAATCATTCAAATAACTTCAGCGAAACCAATAGCACGAAGGAAAGTTATCTGAGGGAATCGGTTTTTAATGATTCTACTTACAATACTTCTGTTAATGACAGTTATGAGGCAAATTTGAGACTCGAAGCAGAATGGAAGCCTGATAGCCTAACGACCATTATTGTTCAGCCTAATATCAACTACAATTATGAAACATCGGGAAGCTACCGTGATTATATATATTTGCAGGATGCAGATACAACCAGTTATGGAAACGCGAGAAATTCCGGACAAAATAATTCGTTGTCTGCCGGACTACGGTTGATTGTTAGTCGAAAATTCCCTTCAAAACCAGGTCGTACCCTCACAGCCAATGTCCGTTCGGGATTCTCACAAAGCGAAAACATGCGTTATAATTTCTCTAATAAGATGTCGGATACAACTACCGTAATTAATCAATTCACCCGTAATACATCGGACAGGTTCAGTGTGGATGCCCGCGTGTCATTTGTGGAGCCATTGTGGAATAATAAGAATATGCTTGAAGCCGTATTGGCATTTAGTTCAACGACACAAAACAGTATTAAGGATCAATATGCTTCTCTTGACAACCTTGCGTTTTACAATAAAAATCCGGAAGATTACACGATTTATGTGGATGAATACAGTAATACTTTTAGAAACCGTTTTCTGCAGGAAACGCTGGAGTTGAATTACCGCTTTACTGAAAAAGATTATAACCTAACGCTTGGAATGAAGGCCGAACCATCGCAAACATTGAGTCAGACTTATTACAAGAATGGCAATGTCAGGGATGTGGAGAATAATGTCATTAATTTTGCCCCGAATGGTAGATTTCAGTATAACTTCAGAAAAAAAGAGTTTTTACGTGTCGATTATCGCGGATACACCCGTCAACCCTCCATCAACCAAATGCAACCGGTAAAAAACAACGAGGACCTGATGCGGGAAACAGTAGGAAATCCGGCCTTAAATCCATCTTTCTCCAATTATCTCAGGTTGATGTACAGTACATTTAACGATCAGACATTCTCATCGTTCAGTACCTGGTTGTCAGGAGATTTTGTGAAAGACGAATTGGTTACAAACCGTATTTATGATAAATCAGGAAAGCAATACACGCAAACAGTAAATTCAGGGGAAAAACCTGTTGCGTTAAATGGTAATATCATGTTTAATACGCCCATTATTCAAAAAAGACTTCATTTTAACACCAGCACAAATATCGGTTACAATACGGATTATGGTTATACATCTAAAGGTCTTGATGTGGGTACCATTGATGTGGATAACCTGACATTGGGTGATTTGAGTTATACCCGCCGCTACAGT
This sequence comes from Bacteroidota bacterium, assembly GCA_022708505.1. Classification (GTDB taxonomy): domain Bacteria; phylum Bacteroidota; class Bacteroidia; order Bacteroidales; family Paludibacteraceae; genus Paludibacter. The sequence continues at coordinate 25,125 of JAKIYP010000022.1, read as the reverse complement.
GCTCAGGAACAGTTGTCTCTGACTTTTACCCATGATGTGATTGAACTGGGAGGTCGTGGTGTTTTTCGTTATTCAAATTCATTAAACAACCTGAGTAACAAACTGACTGAGACATACAACTGGACCTTACGTGGTAATATTGTGCTTCGATTACCCTATGATGTGACATTAAACAGTGACATCAACTATTCAAACAGGTTGGGATATTCAAACTTTGATCAGTCTGAGTTATTGTGGAATGCATCAATTGATAAATCATTGTTTAAAAATAAAGGGGTACTTTCTGTAAAATGGTTTGATATTTTACATCAACAGCTGAATATCAGGCAAACAGTAGGTGATAACTCTGTTACATTTGCCAGGTACAATACGCTTACTTCCTACTTTATTGTAAGTTTCAGTTATCGCATCAGGCAGTTTGGTGGTCGTTCAACTGAATTTAACTCCAGGATGCGAGATGGTCAGTTTGGCCCTGGTATGAGACCAGAAGGGGGGCCTGGCGTGCGTCCGGAAGGTGGAGGTTATCGCCGTCCCGAAGGTGGATCACCTCACTAACCACTAACCACTAACCACTATCAACTATTCATTTTCCTCCTCTTCTTCCTCTCCTGCATCAAAAGCGGATAATTGCCGGTTGAAGACTTCATCCAACGAAATCTGGAAGGTCTCTGTGTGAGATATTCCTTTAATACCAGTTATCTTGTCAACAATAACCTGCAGCAGGTGTTTGTTGTCGCGGGCATATATTTTCACGAATAACGAGTATTTGCCGGTAGAATAATGGCATTCCACGATTTCCGGAATCTTCTTTAATTCCTCTGCAACTTCCGCGAAAGCCTTGATGTCGGACAAGGTAATACCGATAAATGCACAGGTCTGATATCCAACTTTGTAGTTGTCGATGATAAACTCAGAACCTTTTATAATGCCATTGTTTTTGAGTTTCTGTATGCGCTGATGGATGGCTGCACCGGAAACATTGCATTCACGTGCCACTTCTAAAAAAGGAATGCGTGCATCCTGCGAAATGAGTTGCAGGATTTTTTTGTCTAATCGGTCGATACGGTGTTGTCCCATGGTGTTAATTGCAGGAATTGATTAAATATTCTATTTATATGCTGCAAATATAAATAAATTTTTTAGAAAGAGGGAAGAATATTTAAAACTGTAAGTAAAAAATATCATGTTTATTAAATATGTTCATATAGCATAGTAAAAACATAAATATCAAAAATCAAAGTTTTATTGTCATTATTCGAAAATCTTACATCCCCCTTATCCATATCTTTGCCTCAAATTTTAATTATTATCCCATGAAAAATCAACAAATTACGCAGGCATACGAGTTTGCAAAAGCCCGTTATGCAGCATTCGGCATCGATGTAGAAAACGCCATCAATCAATTAGATAAACTACCCATTTCTCTGCATTGCTGGCAGGCCGATGATGTTACCGGTTTCGAAAATGGCAATGGTGAGCTGACAGGCGGTATTCAGGCTACCGGAAATTATCCCGGGAAAGCACGCACGATTGCAGAGCTTCGTGCCGATATTGATATGGCCATGTCGTTAATTCCTGGTGAACACCGGGTGAATATCCATGCTTTTTATGGCGATTTTAAGGGCGAAAGTGTGGATCGTGACCAGATTGAGCCTAAACACTTTCAAAGCTGGATCGACTGGGCAAAAGAAAAAAACTATAAACTCGACTTCAACTGCACCTGCTTTTCGCATGAAAAATCGGCTGATGGATTTACCTTGTCGCATCGTGACCCGGCTATTCGTGAGTTTTGGATTGATCATGTGATTCGTTGCCGCAAGATTGCAGAGGAGATGGGACGTCAGTTAGGCTCTAAATGTATACATAACATATGGATTCCGGACGGTTCTAAAGATTTGACGGTTGACAGGTTGCTGTATCGCCAAAACCTGAAAGAGTCGCTGGATAAAATCTTTGAATACAAGACCAATGATGACTATATGCTCGATAGCATCGAATGTAAATTGTTTGGTATTGGTAGTGAAAGTTATGTAGTGGGTTCTCATGAATTTTACATGGGTTACGGGGTTGCCAATAACAAAATGATTACTCTTGATTCAGGTCATTTTCACCCAACCGAAGTAATTTCAGACAAAATATCCTCCTTATTACTTTTTGCACCGGAAATCATGTTGCATGTCAGCCGTGGGGTGCGTTGGGACAGTGACCATGTGGTGTTGCTGACTGATGAAATTCAAGCCATTATGCAGGAGATTATTCGGGCAAATGCCATTGATCGGGTACATGTTGGCTTAGATTATTTCGATGCTTCTATCAACAGGATCGGTGCTTATGTAGTGGGTGTTCGTGCTACCCAAAAAGCCTTGTTGCAGGCATTACTTGAGCCGATTACACAACTCCGTCAATACGAAGCAAATGGTCAGCATTTCGAACGCATGGCATTGTTGGAAGAAGCAAAAGCTTTGCCCTGGGCGGCTGTGTATGATTATTATTGCATGCAAAAAGGTGTTCCTGCCGGAGATGCATACATTGCGAATATCCAAGAGTATGAAAAAGAGGTTACTATTAAAAGATAAGTTGTAATTATGAACACCGTCATCGGGCTATTCATCATCGCGTTGGGCAGCATGGGACAATCGAGCTCCTATGTCCCCATCAACAAAGTCAAAAGCTGGGCATGGGAAAGTTTCTGGCTGGTGCAGGGAGTTTTTGCCTGGCTGGTTTTTCCGTATCTTGGTGCTTTGCTGGCGGTACCGGAAGGACATTCGCTGTTAGAGGTGCTTTCATCGGGCGAAGGAGCCGCTTTAAAAGCATTGTGTTTTGGGGCGTTGTGGGGTGTGGGCGGACTCACCTTTGGTTTGAGTATGCGGTACCTCGGTATCGCGCTTGGACAATCCATTGCATTGGGAACCTGCTCGGCTTTTGGTACGCTCATTCCGGCTCTGATGGTCGGTACCGATTTGTTTAAAGGCGAGGGACTTATATTGCTCATCGGGGTAAGTGTGGCTATTGCCGGTATTGCGGTTATCGGATATGCAGGGAGTCTGCGCTCCAAAAACATGACGGCTGAGCAGAAAAAAGCAGCTGTGAAAGATTTTGCACTCGGCAAAGGTCTGTTGGTTGCGTTATTAGCCGGAGTGATGAGTGCTTGTTTCAGTCTCGGTTTAGAGGCTGCTGAACCCATCAGAATCGCTGCACTTGAATTGGGAGCACAACCTTTGTTTGCCGGTTTGCCTGCCATCCTGATGATTACCTTGGGAGGCTTTATCACCAATGCTGTTTACTGTATCTTTCAGAATATTAAAAACAAAACAGGGAATGATTATTTCAAAGTATCCGGTGGTGTTTTCGTCCAAAATGTGCTGTTTTGCGCCTTAGCCGGTATCCTGTGGTATTCACAGTTCTTCGGATTGGCGCTGGGAAAAAGTTTTCTTACTGAAGGAAGTGTGATGATGTTGTTCTCGTGGAGCATCCTGATGTCGCTGAATGTTACTTTCAGCAATGTATGGGGAATCTTGTTGAAAGAGTGGAAAGGCGCCGGAACTAAAACCATCGTGGTGTTGGCTGTAGGGATGTTGATCTTGATTTTTTCGCTGATATTACCGAATTTACTTTGATTGAACATTTAGTTCCCTCGCTACGCTCCCTTAGTTTGCAGTTTGAAAATAATTATTCAATTTTTTGCAACTAAATAGCATAAAATCTAATGCAAATGCCCCATCATTTAAACCGCAATGTAAATTACATGGTGACTTCCGAAGAAGATGAGCTGTGGGGATTAACAGTCACTACCGTCGGTTGTCAGAAAATAGAAGAAAACGAAGTCTATCCCCCGAAGAATCACCCTAAAGGTTATTATTTTAATCCGGAAAAGGGTCGCGTATTAAATGAATACCAGCTTTTATACATTACAAACGGGAACGGTGTTTTTACTTTCGGAACCTCCAATAAGCAAACCTGTTACATCACCGAAGGTAAAATGTTTTTTTTGATGCCTGGTGTCTGGCATACCTACAAACCCATTCAAAAATCGGGGTGGAATGAATACTGGATTGGTTTTAAAGGGGATATCATCGATAAAATTGTGGAGGAAGGTTTTTTTATCAACCGGCCTCCGGTGTTTACAATCGGACTCAATGAACGTATTGTTGATTTATATTTGAAAGCCATCGAAATTGCCAACGAAGAGCGGGCAGGTTATCAGCAAGCGCTTTCAGGAATTGTCATGCATATTTTAGGATTGATGTATTACCGTGACAAAACCCGTGATTTCCAGGATGAAGACCTGATTCAGAAAATGAACAAAGCCAAGGTGATTATGCGGGAATCGGTTTACAAGAATATTTCAGCCGAAGATATAGCAGGAGAGTTGAATATAAGTTATTCCGGATTTCGCAGGGCTTTTAAGGAGTTTACAGGAACTTCTCCCTCCAAATACATGGTGGAATTAAAGCTGAATGAGGCCAAATTACTGTTATCCACTACCTCACAATCCGTAAAAGAAATAGCTTACAGTCTGAATTACGAAAATCCTGACTACTTCCCGGTGTTTTTTAAAAAAAGAATGGGTATGACACCGTTGGAGTACCGGAATAGCGTGGAGGTGAAGGGATGAGGGATTATCCCAAAAACATCGCAGCATGTATAGCTATTGTTTTTTCGTCGAAATATTTTGTGTCTACATCATTGGATAACAAAAAGGCTTTCTTTACCGGCTTATCAAGTATTTCTTCCAAGCCAAACAAATGCTTAGCATCAGTTCGGTTTACTCTTTCGGCCATTTTTATTTCGAAAGCATAATAAAAGTCCTGAAATTCGAGCAGTAAATCAACTTCTTTGCCATCGTGTGTACGTAAAAAACTAAACTGTACTGCTGAATCAACACTTTTGGCTTGTTTGTAGATTTCCGAAACAATGGCACTTTCGTATTCATTTCCGGTTAGTCCGCCTCGTTTATTTAAGACTGCGTGAATCACCCCCAGGTCCATATAATGTACTTTCGATGATTTAACCAAACGCTTGTTTGGATTACGTGACCATGAAGGTAAATTAAGTGCCTGATAGCTCATTTCGAAGTATTTTATATAGCGCTGAACTGTTTTTACAGATACACCCAGCTGTTTACCAATTGACGATGCATTGGTGAGTGAGCCAGTATTGAGTGCGATATATTGTTGGAGTTTTACGAACGGTTCCAAATCCCGAAACGAAGCCAAATCTCGTACATCACGCTCCAAATAAGTGCGGACATAATTTTTTAACCATTCCGCTTTTTCATCAGGAGTTGTATCGGAGCCACTAACTGCTGGATAACCACCAAATTGGAGGTAGTGATTATAAGCAGCCAACTTCGAAATATGTTTCTTGTCCAATAAAAATGAAGGTAAATAATCACCATCAATTTGTTGTTGAATTTCCTGTTGAAACAAAGATGGAACTACAGGGTCTTCCCAACCTTTTGTTTGCAATTCAGGTAGTGTAAGCGGGTAAATCTCGACAATTGAACATCTTCCGGCTAAACTCTCACGTACTTTTTCCATTAACAACAACTGACTCGAACCCAACAAAATATAACGTGGTTCGTCCCACTGATCGTAAGTGGCTTTGATGCTTTCGATCAGTTGCGGTTCTTTTTGAACTTCATCAAGAATGGCTTTGGGGTAGATGCTTTTCCATTGTTGTGCTGTGAGCTTGCTGAATGTGCTGCGCATTACCGGATCTTCGATAGAAATATAGGTGTACTCAGGGAAAAGACGACGAACCAGGGTTGTTTTTCCTGTTTGGCGTGCTCCTGTCAATACAAGTATCCTCCCGAATCTGGAAATACTTTTTTTTAGTAATGTGTTAGCGTATTGTCTGTTTCTCATGTTCTGATGTAATTCAAATGAGTATTCATTTTTATTGTTCAAAGATACTTTAATTTGTCTTTAACTCCAAATATTACGCAAAAAAACGATGTTTAACTCCAAATATTACGCTAAAAATTGGTTTGTAATTCCAATTATTACGTAATTTGCATGGTGTGATTTCGGCGATATGCTAAGCTTATTTCATATTTCGAAGGGCTTTCAAGGAATTTACAGGCACTTCTTCGTCCAACTTTTTGGGGGCAGATCAGTTTTATGGAACGATGAAAAAGCCTTGAGGTGAAAGACTGAACAAAAAGTAAGGTTTAAATGTCATTTTTCTCAGGTCATTTTCTTGCTGGATACATACTTTTGTATCAGGATTAAAATGTATCATGAGAAACAAATCATTTTTAGCATTCGATCTGGGAGCCACCAGTGGTCGCTCTATATTAGGATCTATCGAAAACGGCAGACTTCGGATGAAGGAACTGACACGTTTTCCTAACCAGATGCTTCAAATCGGAGAGCATCTTCACTGGAACATCTATGCATTGTTTGAAAGCCTGAAAGCCGGATTAGCAGCTGCCAAAAAAGAAGGAGTTGAAATAACATCTATTGGTATTGATACCTGGGGTGTTGATTTTGCTTTGATTGCCGAAGATGGTACAATCCTCGGTGCTCCGTATGCCTACCGTGATCCTCATACTGTCGATGCTCCTGAAAGATACTTCAAAATAATTCCCCGTGAGAGGGTATATGAATTGACCGGAATCCAGGTCATGAATTTCAATAGTCTCTATCAATTGTTTGCCCTGAGTCAGGCCAATAATTCATTGCTGAAAGCGACGAAAGAAATTATATTTATGCCTGATGCGCTCGCGTATTTGCTCACAGGTAAGAAAGTGGTCGAATATACCATCGCGTCTACTTCTCAGATGCTGAACCCAATTACAAAGAAATTTGAAAATGAGTTGCTTGAAAAAGCTGGAATTTCTCCCTCAGTTTTAGGTGATATTGTCACGCCCGGTCATGTAATTGGAACGTTGCGGGATGACATTGCCGCCGAATGTGAACTGGGTAAAATCCCGGTTGTGGCGGTTGCAGGTCATGATACAGCATCAGCAGTAGCTGCTGTTCCGGCATTGAATGAAAACTTTGCTTACCTGAGTTCAGGAACCTGGTCGCTGATGGGTATTGAAGTAAGAGATGCCATCATCAATGAGGAATCTTTTAGACTTAATTTTACCAATGAAGGTGGGGTAGAGGGTACAACCCGTTTCTTGAAAAACATCACCGGCATGTGGTTGCTGGAACAATGTCTGAAAGAATGGAAAAAAGAGGGTATTTGTTATGAGTACGAGAAATTAGTGCAAATGGCAGAATCGGTTCCAGCCTTTCAATCCATGATTGATCCGGATCACCCATCGTTTGCCAATCCGGCAAGCATGACCCGGGCTATTGTCGATTACTGTATATTTACAGACCAAAATGCCCCGTCATCACATGCAGAAACAGTACGTTGCATTTTCGAAAGTCTGGCATTGAAATACAATTATGTACTCGGTTTGTTGAAAACCTTCGCTCCCTTCCCGATTCAAAAATTGCATGTAATCGGTGGCGGTTCAAAAAACACTTTGCTGAATCAGTTTACGGCCAATGCCATTGGTATTCCCGTTGTTGCCGGTCCATCCGAAGCTACCGCGATCGGTAACATCATGATTCAGGCTAAAGCGGCCGGAGTGGTTGATTCATTGCCGGAAATGCGCAAAATTATCTGTGATTCTGTTCAGTTAGATGAATTTGTTCCGAAAGATACAGGGCTTTGGACAAAAGCATATCATCAATTTCTCACAAACACAAAATTATCTTCAGCTTGTAAATAAATAATGAGAATAAATAGTTTAAAATATGAGATCCTTCATTTTGCTTCGCTCCATTCAGGATGACAGGTATTTATATATTTATATTGCCCGTCGTCGATTGATAGCGTGTATAGTGTGTTAATTTGAACGACGGGTTCGGGATTTTCCGAACCGCCGCAAATAGGAATTTGATTTTTAAACACCTGATTCACATAAATAGTAAATAGTAAATAAAAAAATTGTAAATAATATAATGGCCACAATAATTATACTACCCAAACAAGGTCAATCAGTTGAAAGTTGCATCATCACCGAAATCAAAAAGAAAAAAGGCGATGTTGTTAAAAAGGGAGATGTGCTGTTCGCTTACGAAACAGACAAAGCCTCTTTTGAAGAAGAATCACCAGTTGACGGGGTCGTGCTGGAATGTTTTTACAATGAAGGAGATGAGGTTGAGGTGTTGCTGAATATGATGGTCATTGGTGAAGAGGGAGAGGATTATTCGGGATTGCTGGGAACATCAGCCATAGCGCCTTCAAAAGAAGAAGAAAAAGAATCCACAACAGAAGTTGTAAAGGAAAGTGTTCCAGTAAAAGCAGAGATTGAAGCAATCAATATCAATCAGGATGAAATTTTTATTTCCCCTCGCGCCAAATCTTTGGCAATCAAAGAAGCTATTGATGTGACACAACTAACCGGTAGCGGGCCCAAGGGACGTGTGATAGAACAGGATGTAAAAGCTGCATTGGAGAACCGAGCGAAACTCACACCACTTGCAAAGAAAATTGCAGCTGAAGAGGGTTTGCATGTACAAGGCATAGGCACCGGACTTGCTGGCACAGTTAAATCGACAGATCTGGCACCAGCACCTGCCAATGCACTTTACGGGGTCGATTACCAGGACGTGAAACTATCGAACATGCGCAAAATCATCGCTAAGTCGATGCATGCTTCGCTTCAAAACTCGGCACAGCTCACGCACCACCTGGGTGCGGATGCCCGTCGGATACTGGAACTGCGCAAAACAGCAAAAGCGGCTTTGGAGGCAGGCAAACTGTCAACCAACATTACCCTGAACGACATGGTGTGCTTTGCAGTGATCAAAGCTCTGAAGAAGTTCCCGAATGTAAACTCGCATTTCATGGGCGATGCGATGCGTTTGTTTAACAAGGTGCACCTGGGACTGGCCGTTGATACGGAACGGGGACTGATGGTGCCGGCAGTCCGCAATGCCGATGATTTATCCATCATCGGACTGGCAAACCAACTAAAGGAAGTAGCTAACAGTTGTAAAAAAGGCGCTATCTCTCCGGAACTACTATCCTCCGAAGCAGCTACCTTCACGGTTTCGAATCTGGGTAACTATGGGGTGGAAATGTTTACGCCGGTGATTAACCTGCCACAGTCAGCCATTTTGGGTGTGAACACGATTGTTCCGCGCCCCAAAGATTTAGGTAATGGAGCGTATGGCTTTGTGCCTTATATTGGACTGAGCCTCACCTACGACCATCGTGCGTTGGATGGCGGCGAAGCAACCCGTTTCCTCAAACAAATTGCAATCGAAATTGAAACACTGGAACTAGACTTATTTTGATGTTAAACATAATAATTGTAAGTGGTCAAGGGTTAGTTGATGGTTTAAAACATAAAGGTTTAATCTTTTGTGATTCCTTGGTTTTTCTTTTGTGCCTTTTGTGGTTTTAAAAAAAATAATAAATAATATGGAACAACACGATTTAATCATCATTGGCGGCGGTCCTGCCGGATACGTAGCAGCCGAACGAGCGGGTCACAAAGGCCTGAAAGTGTTGCTTTTCGAGAAAAAGAGCATGGGTGGTGTCTGTTTGAACGAAGGTTGCATCCCCACCAAAACACTCCTTTATAGTGCCAAGACCTATGAGAATGCCCTGCATGGGGATAGATACGGTGTTTTTGGTGATAACATCCGCTTTGATTTTTCTGCCATGATGGCAAGAAAGAACAAGGTGGTAAAGAAGCTGGTTGCCGGGGTGGAAGGCAAGATGAAGATGAACCAGGTAACGGTAATTAAGGGAGAAGCCATGATTGTGGGTCGTGGCAAGGAAGGTGTTGAGGTGAGTTGTGCGGGCAATTCGTATAAAGGCAGGAATTTGTTGATTTGCACGGGGTCAGAAGCATTTATTCCCCCCATACCGGGATTAAAAGAAACCGGCGATAAATCGGGCAATATCATCCTGACCAATCGGGAGATACTGGAGCTGAAAGAAAAACCTGATTCGTTGGTCGTTATCGGAGGAGGGGTTATCGGGATGGAATTTGCCAGTTTTTTCAATAGTTTGGGAACGAAAGTAACGGTTGTGGAGATGCTACCGGAAATTCTTGGAGGATTGGACTTGGAAATATCAGCCATGTTGCGCAATCATTATGCGAAAAAAGGCATAGCGTTTAACCTCAATGCCAAAGTGGTGAAGGTCGAAGGTAACCAAGTCATTTTTGAGAAAGAAGGAAAAACAGAAACCATTGAATCAGACAAAATACTCGTTAGCGTTGGAAGAAGGCCGGTTATTCAGGGATTCGGACTTGAAAACCTGCATGTGGAACTATACAAAGGCGGTATCAAAGTCGATGAAAAGATGCGCACCAACGTACCCGGCGTATATGCCGCGGGTGATGTAACGGGATTCTCATTACTCGCCCATACGGCCAGTCGGGAAGGAGAAGTGGTGGTTAACAACCTCACAGGCAGAAACGACCGAATGCGCTATAATGCCATCCCGGGGGTGGTTTACACCAATCCTGAAGTTGCGGGAGTGGGAGAGACCGAGGAATCAGCCCGTGCAAAAGGTATAAAATACAGGATTGCTAAATTGCCCATGGCTTATGCCGGACGGTTTGTTGCCGAGAATGAAGGTGGAAGCGGCATTTGCAAGGTCTTAATTGGAGAGAAACATGGAGAAGTCATTGGCGTTCACATGCTGGGTAACCCTTGCAGTGAGATGATTTATGGCGCCTGCATGGCCATTGAGCAGGAAATGACAATAGAACAGTTGCAGGAAGTAGTATTCCCGCATCCGACCGTAAGTGAGATTTTCAAGGAAACAATACACCTCACCCCAGCCCTCTCCAAAGGAGAGGGAGTGAGCAAAAGGTTCAAGATTAAGTAAAAACATAATGATAAATTAAGAATATGAACAATTACCCCTCTTAGTCACATGTCACATGGTTATATGCACTCTCCCTCTCCTCTGGAGAGGGCTGGGGTGAGGTGGGTTGGAGAGGTTAAATTTAAATACAACAATGCCAAAATTACAACACATTGATCCAGTTGCATCAAGGAAGCCAGGATATGTTTCATTCCAACCAATACCGGTAAACCAGTATCAAAAAACGGTGAAAGATGAAAAAGGAAATTTCTCCAACGAGGAGTTCAAAGCCATTTATCATGATATGGTGCTCATTCGTGAGTTTGAAACCATGTTGAACCTGATTAAAACAAAAGGAGAGTATAATGGTACACCCTATAACCATCCCGGCCCGGCTCACCTGTCAATCGGACAGGAATCGGCAGCTGTTGGTATGGCCTGGACACTGACCGTAGATGATTTTATTTTCGGTAGCCACAGAAGTCATGGTGAAATCTTAGCCAAAGGCATGTCGGCTATCCACAAAGCTAATGATCAGTTTTTGATGGAGGTCATGACTAATTTTTTTGATGGGGCTGTATTAAATGTGGTGAAAAACGGTTTTGAAGGAACTACGAAAGAGTTAGCCCGTCGATTTTTGGTTTACGGAACTTTGGCTGAAATTTTTGCCCGTGAAACAGGTTTCAACAAAGGACTGGGAGGCTCTATGCATGCTTTCTTCACACCATTCGGGGTGTATCCCAACAATGCCATCGTGGGTGGTTCGGGTGATATTGCCGTGGGTGCTGCTTTGTATAAAAAAGTGAACCGCAAACCGGGATTGGTAGTTGCCAACATTGGGGATGCCTCTATGGCTTGCGGTCCGGTTTGGGAAGGAATCAGTTTTGCTGCCATGGACCAGTTTAATGAACTTTGGGAAGGCGATATGAAAGGAGGATTGCCCGTGATTATCAACATCATGAACAACCAGTACGAGATGGGTGGTCAGACCTGCGGTGAAACGATGGGTTATGGCATTGCTGCCAGAATTGGTGCCGGTGTGAATGCAGATCAGATGCATGCCGAAAGGGTGGATGGTTACAATCCGCTGGCGGTAATTGATGCCTATAAACGCAAACGCAAAGTGATTGAAGAAAAACGCGGTCCGGTGTTGCTGGATGTGCTGACTTACCGATACAGCGGCCACTCACCCTCGGATGCTTCTTCTTATCGTTCGAATGAAGAGGTGGAAGCCTGGGAGAAACAAGACTGTATTGCTTCTTTCGGCAAACAAATGATAGAGGCAAAAGTTGCATCGCAATCAGATTTGGACGATATCTGGAATGATGTGAAGTCGGTAATCTACGAGATGTTCCTTAAATCCATTGATGATACAATCTCTCCACGGATGCAGAACCCGGACGTGATCGGTGATATGATGTTCTCGAATGGCTCGGTGGATGCCATGTCGGTAGCCAAACCCGATGTGTTGATGCCATTGGCTGATAATCCAAGGGTAAAGAAAATAGCTGCCAAAGAACGCTTTGCTTTTGACGCGGATGGAAAACCTTTCAGCAAAATGAAACAATACCAATTGCGTGATGGTATCTTCGAGGCGATGATGGATCGTTTTTACAAAGACGCTTCACTGATAGCGTATGGCGAAGAAAACCGGGATTGGGGCGGCGCTTTTGCCGTTTATGGCGGTATGACGGAAGCATTGCCTTATCACCGACTGTTCAATTCTCCTATTTCTGAAGCTTCTATCGTGGGAACTGCCATCGGTTATGCCATGTGTGGCGGTAGGGTAGTGCCGGAAATTATGTATTGCGATTTTTTGGGTCGTTGTGGCGATGAGGTGTTCAACCAATTGCCCAAATGGCAGGCCATGAGTGGTAATGTGCTCAAGATGCCGGTTGTGCTAAGGGTCTCGGTGGGTTCCAAATATGGTGCACAACACTCGCAGGACTGGACATCGCTTGTTGCCCAGATTCCCGGTATCAAGGTTTGTTTTCCTGTAACACCCTATGATGCCAAGGGTTTGATGAACGCGGCTTTACAGGGAACTGATCCTGTTATTTATTTTGAAAGTCAGCGCATTTATGAGATTGGCGAGCAGTTCCGTGAGGGAGGTGTTCCCGAGGGATATTATGAAATACCATTCGGCGAGCCTGATGTGAAAAAAGCAGGAAATGATATTACTATCCTTACTGTTGGTCATACGCTTTATCCGGCTTTGCAGGCTTCCAGGGTGCTGGAAGAAAAATATGGTATGTCGGTAGAAGTGATTGATGCCCGTTGTCTGGTTCCGTTTAACTACGAGAAAGTGGTTGAGTCGGTAAAGAAAACAGGAAAAGTGATTGTTGCCAGCGATGCCTGTACGCGTGGATCGTTCCTGAATGATATGGCAGCGAACATCTCACAACTTTGTTTTGATTACTTAGACGCTCCGGTGGCGGTACTGGGTTCGCGCAACTGGATTACGCCGGCTTTTGAACTGGAAGAGTCTTTCTTCCCGCAGGTAAGTTGGTTCTTAGATATCATCCATGAAAGAATTCACCCGCTGACAGGTTATGTGACGGGACAAAATTTCACGGATGGAGAGATAATCAGAAGGGCAAAATTGGGAGTTTAATTATGATTAAAGTCAACGCACACCTCCACACACCTTATTCCTTCAGTGCTTTTTCAGATCTCGAAGAAGCACTCGACAAAGCGGTTGCCGAAGGAGTAAAAGTAGTTGGTATCAATGATTTTTATACTGCTGCTGGTTATGATGCCTGGTCAAAAGGTTGTAAGGAAAGAGGGTTGTATCCACTTTTCAACATAGAGTTTATCAGTCTGAATGAAGCGGATCAAAAAGCAGGATTGCGTGTAAATGATCCCGCAAATCCGGGCAGAACATATATCAGCGGGAAGGGGCTTGCTTATCCTTTTAAACTTGATGATCCTTATGCCTCTCAACTGGCAGGGATACTGAAAGAGTCGAATGCACAGGTAGATGCCATGTGCCGCAAACTAAATGGTATCCTGTTGGATGTGGATGCGGGTTTTATTCTCGATATCAAATGGATCAAGAGTAACCTGACAAAAGGGATGTTCCGTGAACGTCATTTGGCTAAAGCGTTGCGGTTGAAGGTGTATGAGACTAGTGAAAATGATGAGGAGAAAATAAATGAAATTTTCAGTAAAATATTCGGAGGAAAAGAACTGAAGTCTCAGGTAGATGATTTCGCCGGAGTTGAGAATGAAATTAGAGCTAATCTACTCAAAGCTGGTGGTGGAGCATTTGTGCCGGAAGATCCGAAGGCATTTTTGCCGATGCAAACCGTTTGCGAGATTATCCTTGCCGCAGGAGGCATCCCGACTTATCCTTTTCTGGCTGATGATGCGAAAGGTGTTTATACTGATTTTGAAGGGGATTTGGAACGGGTAGCAAAACAGCTTACCGAAAGGGGGTTTCATTCGGTGGAGTTTATTTCTACCCGAAATGATGTGGTCTTGTTAGAGAAATATGCTTCCTATTTGCATGAACAGGGCTTTGTGGTGACACTCGGTAGTGAACACAATACCCCGGCCATGGAACCGATTGAGCTTTTTGCACGAAATAATACAGCGCTTACGGAGAAGTTGATGCAAATCAACTATGAAGGCGCCTGTGTGATAGCCGCGCATCAGCATTTGGTGGCGCAGGGACTCAGGGGATATGTGGATGCTGATGGTAAAGCAGACAGGAGTAAACGGGCTGAATTTGTGAAACTCGGTAAAGAGTTAATTGAAAATATATAAACCACAAAAGGCACAAAAGAAAGACCAAGGAAACACAAAAGAACTAATAGTGAATAGCGAATAACGGAAGTGATGAAAGAAACCCTCTATTAATTCTAAATTTTTAATTTTTAATTCTCACTTTTGTGTTTCCTTGGTCTTTCTTTTGTGCCTTTTGTGGTTCAAAAAAATATAAATGAAAGCAATACAAGATTTAATCAATATTTCCCGCTACTACGGCAGCAACAATTGTTTCGTGATTGCCGGGGGAGGAAATACATCGTATAAAAATGAGGAGAAAATCTGGGTGAAAGCCAGCGGTTCTTCTTTAGCTACGATTACGGAAGATGGTTTCGCGGTGATCGATCGGTCTAAACTAAACCGGATGTCGGAAAAGGTTTACAGCTCCGATGCAACAGAACGGGAAGAACAGGTGAAAAATGATTTGGCTGATGCTACACTGACAAAAGGCAAACGTCCATCGGTAGAGACTTCCATGCATAATACCATTGGATATGCTTATGTGGTGCATTTGCATCCTACACTGGTAAATGGTTTGATGTGCGCTGAGGATGCTGAAAAGGAATTATTCCGCCTTTTTGGAGAGAAGTATGTTTATGTCCCTTATACTGATCCTGGTTATGTGCTTTTTAAAAAGGTAGAGGAGAAAATTAATGCGTATAAATTAAAATACAAGGAGGAACCACAGCTTATCTGGTTGCAAAATCATGGCATTTTTGTAGCTGCCAATACCACTGCTGAAATAAAACAAATTTATACAGATATTATTGAGACATTAGAAAAGGCTGTAACTATACAGCTTCCTTCGGGAGATAGACCTTATTGTTCCTGTACCGAATTGATTTTGCCCGGTTTGAGGATGATGCTTTCAAAATTTGAAAACCCTGAAAGTGAGAAAAACGAATCTGATTAAATTCTTTTACGACAATGAATTAGAACAACAAAGCATTGTTCGTCCGTATACACCGGATGCCATTGTATATTGTAAATCCAGCTATATTTTTCTGAACGAAGAAGATCCTGAAATAGTCTTGACTGAAGCTGAAAAAATCATTGCTGCATTCAAAGTGAAAAACGGCTATTTGCCAAAAATAATACTTATCAAAGGCATCGGATTAGTGGCAATAGGAGATAATGCGAAACAGTGCGAAATCCTTTTAGATGTTTTTGAAGATGCAATGAAAATAGCTTTTCTTGCAAAATCTTTTGGCGGAGCTCATCCAATGACGCAAACGCAAGTTGACTTCATTGATAACTGGGAAGTTGAAAGCTACCGTCGTGCTGTGGCTGCTGGTGCTTCTACCGGTCGCGCTGAGAATAAAACAATTATTGTAACGGGTGCAGCTCAGGGTTTTGGTGAAGGTATTGCCCGTTGTTTGTTGCAGGAAGGTGCGAATATAGTCGTGGCAGATATGAATGAAACGGTTGGAAAAGCTACCGTTGAACGTTTCAATGGTTTGACAAAAAGTAACCGCGCCATTTTTGTAAAAACAAATGTAAGTGAAATTCCAAGCATCGAAAACTTGATTCACGAGAGCATTTGTCATTTTGGTGGAATTGATGCCTTTATCAGTAATGCCGGGGTATTAAAAGCAGGGAGTTTGGATGAAATGACTCCTGAAGACTTTGACTTTGTTACAAAGATAAATTACAATGCCTATTTCTATTGCACGAAAGTAGTGAGTAAAATCATGAAACTACAAACGAAATATGCAAGGCCGGACTACTTTGCAGATATCATTCAAATCAACTCCAAGTCGGGATTGCGGGGTAGTAAAGCCAATTTTGCTTATGCAGGCGGAAAATTCGGTGGCATTGGTTTAACGCAGTCTTTTGCACTGGAACTGGCTCCATACAATGTCAAGATAAATGCGGTTTGTCCGGGTAATTTTTATGAAGGTCCGCTCTGGAGCGACCCCGATAATGGCCTGTTCGTGCAATATCTCCGTGCAGGCAAGGTTCCCGGAGCCAAAACTGTTGATGATGTCAAGGAATTTTACCTGTCGCAGGTACCCATGAAGAAAGGTTGTTCACCTGAAGATGTTACCAAAGGGGTATTATACCTGATGGAGCAATGCGGTGAAACCGGACAGGCTTTGCCGGTTACAGGGGGGCAGGTAATGTTGAGTTAAGACGAATATAAAAATTTAAACCACAAAAGGCACAAAAGGAAGACTAAGGAAACACAAAAGAACTAATAATGAATAGCGAATAACGGAAGTGATGAAAGACACCCTCTATTAATTCTAAATTTTTAATTTTTAATTTTTAATTCTCACTTTTGTGTTTCCTTAGTCTTCCTTTTGTGCCTTTTGTGGTAAAAAATAAAAATATGAAACAATTAGACATCAATTTAATGCATCCCTCCGAGCAAATCAACGTGATCATCGGACGCATTTACCGGAGTGGCATGACAACCACATCCGGTGGTAATATTTCCATCAAAGATGCAAACGGAGATATTTGGATAACTCCTTCAGGAGTAGATAAAGGGTCGTTGACAGTCAAAGATATAATACTGATTAAAAAAGATGGTTCGATAGTCGGTCCGCATAAACCTTTCTTCGGAATATCCTTTTCACAAGGCTATTTACAAAGCCAGACCGGAACTGACAGCCATCATTCATGCACATCCGCCGGGATTAGTCGCTTTCAGCATTGCACGCAAAGTGCCGGATACGAATATCGTTCCGCAGGCGAGGGATATCTGCGGCGAAATCGGTTTTGCACCTTATGGCTGTCCGGGGAGTGAAGACCTGGGTGAAAAAATTGCCACGGAATTTAAAAATAAGCGTTATAAGGCTGTTATCATGGAAAACCACGGAGTGGTATTGGGTGGCACAAATATGATGGATGTTTATCAACGTTTCGAGACACTTGAGTTCTGTTGCCGCACCATTGTGAATGCAGGTAGGATTGGGAACGTCAATGTGTTGACCGATGAGCAAATAGCACAATATATTCATCACTTTCCGAAAAATATTGCTCATTATATGGATGTTGAGTATCCTTCGGATGAAAGGGCTTTGCGTTCGGATATGGTCAAGATAATCCGTCGTGCCTGCGATCAGGGATTGATGATTTCAACCTATGGAACCGTTTCGGTACGGTGGCATGACAACGATTTTTTGATTACACCACGGGATGTTGCCCGTTGGGATATCCAACCGAATGATATTGTGCAGATTAAAAATGGGATGGCTGAAGCAGGAAAGGTGCCGAGTCGTTCAGTTGCTTTGCATCACCGCATTTATCAACTTAATCCGCATATCAATTCCATCATAACCACGCAACCTGTTAACCTGATGGCGCATGCAGTGAGCCGGCAGGCATTCGACGTGCGAACCATTCCTGAAAGCTGGATTTTCCTGCAGGATGTTCCATCTGTTCCATTTGGATTGATTTATAATGAGATAGATAAGATAGCAACCATGTTTAACCATCATCGTGCAATCCTTATTGAGAACGATTGTGTATTTGTATCTGGCGATAAACTATTAAATACATTTGATTACCTCGAAGTGGCCGAGTTCAGTGCCAATTCATTAGTCATGGCTTCTTCTATCGGGCCACTTCAACCCATGGGTGATAAAGAGATTGATGAACTGCGCATAGCCTTTAACGTGAAATAAAAAAGATTTTCTATCTTTGTCGAACTTAACCTTGTTTAAGTTGTTACATTTGAATAGTTTATCTTTATATGGCTGATATTCCTGAGAAATACAATCAAACAAAAAAACTGAAACAGATTTTTCTGTTACTTTTTTTTGCAGGTTTATCCATTTTTCCTGTTTTGAAAGCTCAGGATGTTAACCTCAATAATCAAAACAAAGGATTTCCGGCTGATGAGACACCTGACAGAAATTTGTTTTCTGTTATTAAAAGTAAAAAGCTGAATGTTGGAATAACTACATGGAATGCTAATTGGATTTGGCAGGAAGCAGATGGACCGGCAAATACATGGGCTTGTTTCAGAAAAACTTTTTTGCTTGATGAAATTCCTGTAACAGCAAAAGCAAAAATAGCGGTTGATTCCAAATACTGGTTATGGATCAATGGACAGGAGGTTATTCTTGAAGGTGGTTTGAAACGCGGTCCAACCCCTGATGACACTTATTATGAACTGGTTGATATAAAAAAGTTCCTGCGAACCGGAAAAAATGTGATTGCTGTACAGGTATGGTATTTCGGTAAAGACGGGTTCTCGCATCATGACAGTAGTAAAGGCGGATTTTTATTTGAATGTAATTTGGGAAATGTTATCATTAAAAGTGATGCTACCTGGAAAATGATCATTCATCCATCTTATGAAAGGTCGACAGTAAACAGCCAGCCTAACGTCAGACTTTCAGAATCGTTGATCAGGTATAATGCTGTTAATGATACAATTGGTGACTGGAAAGAGCCTGAATATGATGATTCTTTTTGGCCGGTAGCAGTTGAAAAAGGCATTCCTCCTGTTGGTCCCTGGAATTCGTTGTGGCTGAGACCTATACCGCAATGGAAGAATTCTGAATTACGTGATTATGAAAGTATTTTTGTTGAAGGGCAACAGATTACCCTGCCATATAGAACAACGAAACGAGTTCTTATTGTCGCGGATTTACCTTATAACGCGCAGATAACTCCTTACCTTGAAATTGAAACAACGGAAAGTAAAGAAATTTTTATTTATGGCGATAGTTATCATAACTGGCGCGATAAAGGGGTTATGGCCGAATATCTTGCTGCTCCAGGAATCTCGCGATATGAATCATTAGGATGGATGAACGGACATAAGCTTATTTATTCTATTCCGGTTGGTGTGACGGTTAAGTCGCTTAAATACAGAGAGTCGGGCTATGATGCTGAAATGGCAGGTTCGTTTCTGTCCGATGATGTTTTTTATAATAAATTATGGCAAAAAGCGCAACGAACGCTTTATCTGGCCATGCGTGATAATTATATGGATTGTCCCGACAGGGAAAGGGCGTTGTGGTGGGGAGATGCTGTAATCCATATCGGGAAATCATTTTATGCGCTTGATAGAAAATCTGACCTGTTATCCAGAAAATCAATCAGTAACTTAATTGAATGGCAACGAGAGGACAGGTCTTTATATGCTCCGGTCCCTTCAGGAAACTGGGAGAATGAATTGCCTGCACAGATGTTGGCCACGGTAGGTGAATTCGGTTTCTGGAATTATTTTATGTACACGGGTGATACAACCACAATTGCTGAAGTTTATCCAAATATCAAAAATTATCTTGACTTGTGGATGTTTAAATCCAATGGTTTGCTGACTTACAGGCCCGGTGGATGGGACTGGTCGGACTGGGGTGAAGATATTGATTCTGAAATCATTCAAAATACATGGTATTATCTGGCCTTGAAAGCAGCCAAAGAAATGGCGGTTTTATCGGGGAATCCAATGGATACATTAGTGTACCATAACCGGATGCAATATATGAAAAATAGTTTTAATGATGTCTTTTGGAATGGACTTGGGTACAGATCCCCGACTTACACTGGGTTAACTGATGACAGGGCTAATGCAATGGCTGTTTTAGCAGGCTTTGCAGATAAAACCAAATGGAGCAAAATCAGAAATTTATTGTTGACAAGGAGAGGTGCGAGCCCCTATATGGAGAAATACGTGCTTGAAGCTTTATTTGTGATGGGCTATGAAAAGGATGCAATGGCACGTATGAAACATCCGGACCGATATTTAAGAATGGTAGAAGATCCCGGAACAACGTTGTCTGAGTATTTTGATAGTGGAGGATCGAATAATCATGCCTGGTCGGGTGGGCCTTTGATTCTTATGTCGAAGTACTGCAGTGGAGTTGCCCCACTGACCCCGGGTTTTGATACATACCGGGTTTTTCCTCAGGAAGGAAATTTGAATTATGTCAGGTCTGTTACACCATCCGTTAAGGGAAATATTGAAGTAGAAATAATCAAGGATTCACTGAAATATCAACTGAAACTCATATCGCCGGACAAAACAAAAGCAGTGATTGGGATACCCGTAAATCCGTATCCTGACAAGAAAATAAAATCAATCTATTTGAATAATACAGTTATCTGGTCCGATAATTTTTTTATTGAACAGGATTATAAAACCTCATACAGTGAGGTTGAAGGTAAATATATTGTTTTTGAAGTGAATCCAGGTACATACGAAATCAATGCAGAACTCGAAACTGATGTTGTTTCAGGGATTGTTATTGAAGAATACCCGGATTTTCAATGCAGGCTAAGTCCCAATCCGGTAGTCGATAATTTACATATACAGTTTGATCAAATTAACTCCAATGTTACTGAAATAAATATCTTTAATCTTCGTGGTAAATTACTAAAATATCACAAAACATATAATCACGAGGTAATGCTGAAGGTAAATGATTTGTTGCCGGGATTGTATTTTGTAAAGGTTAATAACGGGCAATATACACGGGTTGCATATTTTATGAAAAATCAGTAGTATGAATTTTCATCTGTACTTACCTGTTTTAAAATCCGATAAAATACTTAAATAACTCTGGTATCTGGAAAGACTGATTTGGTGATTTTCAACTGCCATCAGTACAGCGCATCCCGGTTCATGTACATGTGTGCAATTTGTAAACCGACATTTTTTTGATGTTTTGAATATCTCTTTAAAGTAATGGCTGATTTCATCTGCCTCCATGTCTACTGTGCCAAATCCTTTGATCCCGGGAGTGTCAATTAACTGTGCACCATTCTCAAGTTGATAGAGTTGAGAGAAGGTCGTTGTATGGGTACCTTTATTGTGATAACTTGAAATCTCACCGGTTTTTGCCAGCGACTCAGGCAAAATTGCATTGATTAAGGTCGATTTACCTACGCCTGAATTACCTGAAATCAGGATGGTTTTTCCAGACAGAAATTGCTGAAACGAATCGAACGAATCTGGTTTAAAGGCTGACAACATAAAAACCGGATATCCAATTGATTCATAAAGTGTTTTAAGCGCTTTTGCATATTGTATTTCGTCATCATTATACAAGTCGGTTTTATTAATCAAAATGCAAGCAGAAACATTGTATGCTTCGGCTGAAGCTATAAAACGATCAATAAAAACTGTTGATGTCTCCGGATATCTGATTGTAATTACCAATACCACCAAATCCAGATTGGCAGCCAGGATATGTGATTGTTTTGATAAATTGGAAGATCTGCGGATGATATAATTCTTTCGGTCGTAAATGGCTGAAATCAACCCGACCTTATCTTCTATTGCCGTAAATTCAACAAAATCGCCCACAGCAATGGGGTTTGTGCTTTTGATGTCTTTCAGTCGCAAGTTGCCTTTTATCTTACATTCGAATATCTCTTCCTGATCTGTTCTGACCTGATACCAACTGCCTGTATTTTTTATTACGAGTCCTTTCATTGTTTAACAGCTTTATTATTCTGTACGAAAGGATAGTTCATCTGAAAGCAAGGAGATTTCATCCGGAGAAATACCATTTGTAATCAGAAATTCCTTGTCCTTGTTTATTTGATCAATAATTAGCTGTAGATTCCCATCCCGTAATTCCAGGCTGTTTTGATAGTATGTTAAGGCGCGTGCTCTGTCTTTCTTGCAAAATGCAATGTGACCGGCATTCAACAGATCAGTTGCATCCGGAACATTTGAAAGGATTTTTTCCATATAATAATCAGCCTGATGGATGTTTTTAGAAACAAAAGCACACCAACTGATTGCTTTCCACAGTTTTTCATTGTCCGGATCTGTTTTTTCTATATCAGCATAAATATGCAGGGCTTCTTTATGCTTGTTTAATCCGATTAAACAGTTGGCTATCTGCATTTTTGTATTATACTGATGGGGCTTAAGAAAATCAGCATGTTTGTAGTGTTCCAGGGCTTTTTCATAATTGCCGGTTAAACGGAAACACAAGGCAATTTTCTTAACCGTCCAGATATCATCCGGCAAAATCATATCAGATTTGATGTAAGCATCCAACGCTTCCTGAATTTGTGAGTTCTTCTGGTAAGCAAATCCGATTTTCTGGTATAAAGCAGCTGAAGGCTCCTGTTCTTCAATCAATTCTGAGAAAAGTACAATTGCCTGCGGGTATAATTTTTTAGTGAAATAATATTCTGCAACCTGCATTTTGATGTCACTCCCCGATGCCAGTAAATCGAAAAATCCAGTCTCATGTATGTTCAATGAGAAGTTAAACATATCCTGAAAATCAGTATGATGAGGGTGTATCCTGAAGAACCTGAATAAATCCTGAATATACTGGCGGGCAATATTCCTGGCTGCTAAATCCGGATTCAGAATCGCCTCATCTTTATTGATTTCTTCGAGCTGTTCTGCCTCAGCCTTGAAAGTGCGGCTCATGATGTCGCGCTGACTATAAGGCATTTGGAGCGCGCTCAGGCAAAATGAGTATTTATCTGAATTGCAGATTACACTGTTGTTCAGAAATGCAGCAAGAATGGATTTGTCATTTTTTTCGAATAATTCATGAACGGCAGAAGAATCAGGGTCAAAAGTCAAAAACCAATGTGCTGTTTCATTGAAAAAAGGGAAGTTTTTCAGCATTGAAAAGGTGCTCATGTACACATCTGCTCCTTCCATCTGTAATTCAGTAAGCTCTTGAAGTTTGTCGGCAACCCCACTTTGTTCCAAAATTTCATTCCATTCCGGATTTTCTTCATCCCACTCATCAGATTTCATCAGGTTTTCTGCATCTAACTTGTCTTTGATCATTGGACTGATTTTCATTACCTCCGGTAGAATTTCTTCTTTCATTTTTTTTGTAATTCTGTCGGTTTCAGTCGTTCCGATGATAAGCATAATGATGTTCTTCAGATGTTCAACGATGGATATGTCATCTGCTAGCACCACAAGTCTGTTTCTTACAGCCGGATAATAAGGCATTAGGCTGTTGTGTTTGGTGAGAATGAAACACAGACCAACCAAAGCCCGTTGTCTGACAGCCATATTTTCATGTGTACAAGCATCAAGCAAAAGCAAGAGTTTCTCTTCATCAAACATGCGCCACAAGTTGAGAGTCAGCGCAGAGATAAGCAAGCTTTTTTCCAGATCTCCCGGATAAGAGACATGTAGTATTTGCTGGAAAACACGTTTCTCGTCGCCTCTGATTCTCGTATTCAGCCAAAAAACAGCAAATAAATCAGGAAGTAATTTTTCAAAATTATTTCTTAATCTTTTGGTGTCCTTTTCAGTATCAGGTGAAAGTTCATCCAGCATAGTTTTTTGCTGGTGAAAATACAGCAGGGAATCGTATAAGTCGACTGTTGAACTGAAATGTAATTTGTGCGGAAAATATCTCTTTTGGGTAAATTCGAAGCTGGTAGCATTGCGCATCATCAATTCTTCTCTCAATAAAGAGTTGATGTTGATTAGTTTGGCTATTAGTTTGTTATAGATGATCTTGCGATCAGGATCTTCAACTCCGGTTATAAAATATTGAAGCATAAGCCGGTAATTTTGAAGCATTTCCTCAAATTGGTCATTGATATCTCCCCACTGGAGTTCATTCACCAGCATACGTGTCTTGTCAAACGCGAGTTTGAGTTTACCTGATTGTAATAAACCGACAACAGCTTTGTATGTTGAATCAATCTGAGATGCAGTCATAATTTATATGGTTTAACCCATTTTGCTGATTCTGATCAGCCTTTCTTCATCAATAATTTTTAATTTACGGCCATCCATGGCAATCACCTGCTCATTTACAAAATTGGATAATGTACGTATGGCATTGGAAGTCGTCATATTGGATAGGTTTGCCAGATCTTCTCTTGAAAGATAGATGCTGATGGTTGCCCCGTCTTCCTCCATTCCATAGTTTTTTTTGAGCATCAATAAGGCTTCTGCAAGTCGTCCCCGGATGTGTTTCTGGGTGAGGTTGACTGTGCGGGCATCCGATGCACCCAAATCGCTCGCGAGTTCTTCCAGGAACCTGTAACAAAAAGCGTTATTATGTTTAAGAATAGATAGAAAAATTTCTGCCTTGATCATGAAAATAGTTGATGCCTCGAATGCCGCTACATTCGTGTTGTATGGTTCGTTGGCAATGATAGCCCTGTAGCCGAAATGTTCGCCGGGTTTGAGCATCCGGATAATCTGAGCGCGACTTCCGACTCCTTCCTTATAAACTTTTACTTTCCCGGATTCAAGGATCATCATGTGTGTCGGTATTTCACCCTCGCAGTGAATCATTTCATTTTTTTTAAAATGGTGAACCGTATGATTATGTCTGACAAACTGCCTTTCGTCCGGAGTCAGGACATCCCATACCGTCATCACTTCGTCAATCGATCTGGGAGCTGAGATAATCTTTTTAGCCATATCTACAAATAAAATATGTTAGATAACACTGTTTTACAGCACAAATTTAATTGTTTTTTGACAAAAACAATATTTTTATGTGAAAAAAACATTTTTAGTGATTATTGATTGTTACGATTCAGTGGATTGTTCTTTAACTATTGAATAAAAATTCTTACTTTTGCCGGAACTAATCCAACCCCGTA
>JAKIYP010000087.1 GCA_022708505.1 Bacteroidota bacterium | reverse complement strand
GCTTTTTTACAGGATTCGTATATTTTACGCCCATCATCGGTGGTTGGTTGGCAGACAAATTTTTGGGACAAAGGAAAGCCGTAACCATTGGTGGTTTTACCATGATGGCAGGGCAACTTATGTTGTTCGCCGTCAACAATTACGTAGGTTTATATATCGGTCTCTTCTTGATCATTATAGGAAACGGATTTTTCAAACCCAATATTTCCACTTTAGTAGGTGGTTTGTATGAAGATGGAGATGACAGAAGAGATGCAGCATTCTCTATCTTTTATATGGGAATTAATTTAGGGGCTTTTATGGCACCCTTGGTAGTCGGTTTCTTAACGGACAATCTTTTTGCAGCTAACAAAGTCAATGAATTTGGAGAAGTGGTGATGAGCTACGGCTACCGATACGGATTTTTAGCTGCTGCCATAGGCATGTTTATCGGTCAAATGTTATTCAATACCCTTGGGAATAAATACCTTGGAGATATTGGTTCGAAGCCCGGAGGCTCCGTGGTGAATGGAATGACTGCAGAAGAATTGGCGACTAATAACAAAAAACCTTTGACCAAAGAAGAAAAAGATAGAGTCATCGTAATTTTTGTCATATTTGTTTTTGCTATTTTCTTCTGGGCTGGTTTTGAACAAGCCGGTTCTTCATTGAGTTTATATACCGATAAATATATTGATCGCACCATCATGGGATTCGAAATTCCAACTCCTTGGTTCCAATCAGTAAATCCTTTGTTTATTGTAACATTTGCACCGCTTTTTGGGATGCTCTGGGTTTCTAAATTCGGAAAAAAACTAACAACACCCATTAAAATGGGTACCGGTATGATTGTACTGGGACTTGGATTCTTCTTTATGTTAGGAGCTGTAGCCGAAAGAGGAGGAGATGTGGATGATGTAAATATTAAGGCGAGTCTGATTTGGCTTGTACTCACTTATCTACTGCATACTTTGGGCGAATTATGCTTATCACCGGTAGGCTTATCGGTAGTAACCAAACTTTCACCGCCGAGATACGCTTCTTTGCTGATGGGTGTTTGGTTATTATCATCCTTTGTTGCCAACATTATAGGTGGGTTCCTGGCTTCTTCCGTCGAAGCCATGGGGGCAGGGAAAATTTTCCTCTACGTAGCTCTCTTTGTGATGTTGTGTGGAATAGTAATGATTGCACTGAACAAAAAATTAGTGCGTATGATGCACGGTGTTCGATAAGCCGATCAGCAATTCCTCTATAGACTTATATTTTTCAGGACCAATTCTCCAACAATCATCTTCTATGATGACGAGGGGATTGGTCTTTTCTACTGCTACATAACCTGCTCTCGCCAAGGCACGTAGCGTCCAATACATTCTCATTTTGTTGCCCTCAACCGATACTTGTTTGTGAGACTTATAATTCATCGAAAAATTACCATTAGTCGGATTAAAAACAAAATTATCGCTTTGGAATGCCTTATTGAACTTCCCGTTCAAGACCAAATCTTCGGGCACGCCAACTTCCACTCCGCCTCCTGATGTCATAAGCCAAACTTTATCGGCAGCCTGCAAAGCCATATCCAATTCATGGGTGGATAAAATGATAGTTTTTCCTGTTTCGTGAGCCATTTTATGCAATAACAGCATGATTTCCACCCTATTCGGCAAATCAAGATGAGCAGTCGGTTCGTCTAAAATAATAATGGGAGTATCCTGCACAAATGCTTTAGCTATGGTCACGCGCTGACGCTCTCCGTCTGACAATTCCGTCATCAGTTGTGCAGCTTTATCTTGCAGGTGCATCAAGTCCAGCGCTTCTTCAACAAACTGTAAGGTATCACCACGTACATTGCCCCACCAATTGGTATGCGGATGCCTTCCCATAGCTACGACCGATCGGACAGTAGCATGTTCAATTTCAATTCTGTCGGTTAATACCAAAGCTATTAAGCGCGCTCTTTCTTTCAAGGAAATATCCTGAACATTCCTGTTGTTGACATAAGATTTGCCGGATAAAGGCTGTTGTAATCCGGCTAAAGTGCGTAATAAAGTGCTTTTACCACTACCGTTTGGTCCTATCAAACATACCAATTCCCCTTTATCGACAGAAATATTCAAATTGGATTGTACCGTTTTGATTTTACCGCGATTAATATAACCAATTGTAAGTGAGTCTGTTTTTAAAACGGCCATAAGATTTTATGATAAAATAAAAACTTACTAAATAATTTCCTGTAAAATTATATCAAATATAGCGATTAAGCACGATTTTTTACTATTTTTGCAAATAATACTTACACGAAATTGAAACAATTGTATATATGCCTCCTAGAAAACCTAATATCACACGCATTAGAAATAAAGGACAAACTAAAA
Organism: Bacteroidota bacterium; assembly: GCA_022708505.1. Taxonomy (GTDB): domain Bacteria; phylum Bacteroidota; class Bacteroidia; order Bacteroidales; family Paludibacteraceae; genus Paludibacter. The sequence goes on along the minus strand of JAKIYP010000087.1, from coordinate 5,005 downwards.
CCATTCCCCTAAAAGTATCAGAAAAGAAAGCAACTAAAACGAAGACTGATAAAAACACTAACGAAACTTGGGGAAGACAATTGGTGAATTTCTTACAAAATGAGCGCTTGCATTTTGCACTTGGTATCACAATTTTAATCGTATCCGTTTATTTTCTTATCGGGATGATTTCCTATTTTTTTGTAGGTGCTGACGACTTGAGTAAAATGGAGATTGGGCTGAATCAATTGTTCAAAGAGAGAGCCGACATCAAAAACATCACCTCTGTTATCGGTGCATTATTCGCCCACCGAATCATTGATCAGGGTTTTGGAATCGGTGCTTTTGCCATTCCTTTTTTCACCATCATCCTGTCATTCCGGTTAATGAAGAAAAAGCTATGTTCTCTTTGGAAAGCTTTCTTTCATGCTTCTTTTTGGTTAATCTGGCTGTCTTTAAGTTTAGGATTGGTCGACATCTATTTGGATACGCCTTTATTTTTCCGATTGGGTGGAAGTCATGGTGTTGGCGTTGCCAACTGGCTGATATCTTACATAGGTAATTTAGGTGTTTTGTTAGGTTTGGGAGGATTGTTTTTAATCTATGCAATCATTGCATCAGCCAAAACCATCAAGTATTTAGGAAAAATATTTTCATCTAAAGATAAGTCCGATACTGTCATTGATTTAGAAGATAAAGAAGCTACAGTCGCCGTTGGTACTGAAATCGTACCTGAAGATTGGATTAATCAAACGGATGCGGGCGACTCAGAGAAAGAAACCGATGAAAAAGCTGAAGAAGAATCTACTGACAGTGATGTAACATTTGAAATCGAAAAGCCGGTTGATGCGGAAGGAAGTGCGCTTGTTGACAATAATAATTTTGGCAAACAGGATGAAAATGAAGACCCGTTTTACAATTTAGAAAAATTGGGTAAATATGATCCAACCTTGGACTTGTCAAGGTACCGGTTTCCTACATTAGACTTATTGAAGGTTTACGGAACCGACAATGAAACTCCGGTAGATATGAAGGAGCAAGCTGCCAATAAAGAGCGTATCATTACTACGCTTCGGAATTATGGCATCGACATTAAATCAATCAAGGCAACAGTCGGACCCACCATCACTTTATATGAAATTGTACCTGTGGAAGGCATCAGGATATCGAGAATACGTAATCTGGAGTACGATATCATGTTGAGTTTGGCAGCAACGGGTATTCGCATCATTGCACCCATACCCGGAAAAGGAACCATCGGTATTGAGGTCCCCAACGCGGAACCACAAATTGTTTCCATCCATTCAATCATCGCTTCGAAGAAGTTTCAGGAATCGAAATTTGATTTGCCCATCGCTTTTGGAAAAACCATCACCAATGAAATCTTCATGGTTGATTTGACCAAAATGCCGCACTTATTGGTTGCCGGTGCTACGGGACAAGGGAAATCGGTGGGATTGCATGCCATTATCACTTCTTTATTATACAAAAAACATCCATCTGTATTAAAATTAGTACTCATTGACCCCAAAAAGGTTGAATTTAATGTATATGGCTCCATTGAAAAGCAATTTTTAGCAAAATTACCGGATGGAGAAGACGCCATTATTACTGATACCAAAGAGGTAATCAAAACACTGAAGTCTCTTGTAGCAGAAATGGATGAACGATATGAACTGCTCAAAAAAGCACATGCCCGTAATATCAAAGAATACAACGAGAAATTCATCAATAGAAGATTGAATCCTACCAAAGGTCATAAGTTCCTGCCTTATATTGTGGTTATCATTGATGAGTTTGGAGATTTGATCATGACTGCAGGAAAAGAAATTGAGCTTCCGATTGCCCGCATTGCACAGTTAGCCCGTGCCATCGGTATTCACATCATTATTGCAACACAACGTCCTTCCGTGAACATCATTACAGGTGTTATCAAAGCGAACTTTCCGGCTCGGGTGGCTTTCCGTGTTTCATCCCAGATTGACTCCCGTACCATTATCGACGGTTCGGGTGCCAATCAATTGGTAGGTAGAGGTGATATGCTTTTCACTTCCGGAAATGAATTAATTCGGGTGCAATGTGCGTTTGTCGATACCCCTGAAGTAGAGAACATAGTGAATTTCATTGGTGATCAACCAGGCTATCCGACTACTTTTGCGCTGCCTGAATGTGCAGATGAGGATGAAGAAGGATTGGCTCCCGGTGCAGTTGACTTGAGCAAAAGAGATCCGTTGTTTGAAGAAGCAGCCAGGCTGATAGTCAGCACCCAACAAGGTTCAACATCCAATATTCAACGTAAATTATCCATAGGGTACAACCGTGCCGGGCGTATCGTCGATCAATTGGAGGTTGCAGGTATCGTCGGTCCGGGTGAAGGCAGCAAGCCGCGGCAAGTATTGGTGATGGATGAATATCAACTTGAACAAATATTAAAACAATTGCAATAAAAACATCCAACAAAAAATTGAATAAAACCTGAAGTATCAATGTTCAAATACATCAAATACAATTTATCCATATGCATGTTTATATGCTCTGTTTTTACATTGAATGCACAGGGTAATGCTAATGCTAAGCAGCTTATGGACAGGTGGATTCAAATCATTCAATCCCGGGGTATCAGTGCAAAATTCACCATCAAAAGTTTTGAAGGAAAAAATCTAATTTCGCAAGAAATTTCAGGTGATATAGTGATGAAGGGCAATCAATTGTATTTTGATACGGAAGAATTAAGTTTGTGGTTTAACGGAACTACGCAATGGGTATATTTCAAAGAAACTCATGAAGTGAATATCACAACGCCGACTGCAGATGAATTAGCCCAAACCAATCCCATGATAGCGATTTCCGGATATTCGTCAAAATTCACTTTGCAGTTGATCAATCAAGCAGATGTTCATCATTATACGATAAAAATGACGCCTAAAAACGAAAACTTTGAAGAGCTGATTGTTAAGTTCAACAAAAAAGACAACATGTTACAATCCATCAAACTGCAAGGAAAAACTCCCACAACACATGAAATTATTGTTACAAATTACCAACAAGATGCATCTATTCATACAAAAATGTTTATTTTTGATGCATCGAAATTTGAAGGAGTTATTCTGAATGATTTAAGATAAAAGAAAAAACTGCTAATTACCAAACAAAATAGTATGACGGAAAAAGTAAAATGTTTGATTATCGGATCAGGACCTGCAGGATACACAGCCGCCATCTATGCTTCAAGAGCCAATTTGTCTCCGGTGTTGTATGAAGGCATGCAGCCCGGTGGACAGTTAACAACAACCACTGAGGTAGAAAATTTCCCGGGATATCCTGATGGAACTACCGGACCGGAGTTGATGGCTGATTTACGAAAACAAGCCGAGCGTTTTGGAACGGACATCAGGTTCGGGCAAGCTACCGCTACGGACTTATCCAAAGCTCCTTATCGTGTAACCATTGATGGGGAAAAAGTCATTGAGGCAGATACAATCATCATTTCTACCGGTGCAACAGCCAAATACTTAGGATTGCCCGATGAAACCAAATATGCCGGATCCGGGGTTTCTGCTTGTGCCACTTGCGATGGATTCTTTTACCGCAATTTGAAAGTTGCGGTAGTGGGCGGAGGAGATACTGCTTGCGAAGAAGCCATCTATTTATCGGGTTTGGCTTCAAAAGTATATATGATTGTGCGCAAGCCTTATTTGCGGGCATCCAAAATCATGCAGGATCGTGTGTTTAAAAATCCTAAGATAGAGGTATTGTTCGAACACAACGCCGTTGGATTAACAGGTGATAAAGTGGTGCAAGGTGCCGATTTAATAAAAAGAATGGGTGAAGCTGACGAAGAGAAAGTACACATCGAAATCGACGGCTTTTTCTTAGCTATTGGTCACACGCCCAATTCAGAAATATTTAAACCATGGATAAAAACCGATGAGGTGGGTTATATTCAAACCAAGCCCGGAACACCCATAACCAACGTACCAGGCGTATTTGCTGCCGGTGATGTAGCCGACTCTCACTATAGACAAGCAGTTACCGCTGCAGGAAGTGGATGTCAGGCTGCTATTGAAGCAGAAAAATACCTGTCTGAATTATACAGTTAAATTAACATTTTTGAATAATAAATAGATAACAATTTGAGATTGTTTTTACCGGAAAGAATCAATTTTAATCGCATTTATATATATATATATATTAGTTACAATGAGCAGTAATATAGGAAAAATCAAAAAAATGTTGTTGGGTATCATGATACTGGCAACAACCGGTCTGCTGATCAATTCATGCATTGACCCTATGTATGACATGGCGCAAGGTATAAGTACCGAGATACAGGTTGGTGGTGATTCTTTGGCTTTACCCATCGGAACTACTGACACTATGCGCTTAGGCGACTTTCTAAATTCTAATGATTTGGAGTTTCTTAAAACCATGGAAGATGGCGGGTACAGTATAAATATTTCCGATTCTGTGACTTTAGACGATCTGTTGAGAGATGTGGATATTAGTAAGTTAAAATTTGATGATCGAACTTTTTCACAAATTACCAAAATAGATTTTGGTGATATTGACATAAGCGATTTTTCGATTCCGGATTTCAACAAGACTCAGGTGACTGACATGAATATACCTCTCATTGAAATTGGAAACATTGTTCCTACCATAGATTTGAGTACTAATTTTAGTGTCGGCTTTTCTGACTATGCTTTAAATGAAAATGAATTGGATTTAGATACGATTAACGAACAGACCAGTAAAGATAATTTATTGGCAAATTCTCCCCCTTTTAACACATATGGAGGAACAGATAATCCAGCATTCAACTTTGGCCCGCTCGATATTTCTCTTAATGATCTTCCTCTTATAACAATCAATTATGAGATTGAAGTGCCAAATGGTGTTGTCAATATTCATCAGATTGATTTAGAGGCAGGTGGCACCTTAGAAATTAAAGTTGAATTGGGTGATGTTCAGCAATCCATACAAGGGGGTATATTTACGCCTAACATCACCGTTGATCCTTCAGATT
>JAKIYP010000021.1 GCA_022708505.1 Bacteroidota bacterium | reverse complement strand
ATGGTGTCGGCACACAAAACATCCTGCGTGGCGGCGAACGGGTTGGTATTTATTTTCTGGAAACAGGAGCAGTAGCACGTGCCAGCAAAGTGGTTTACGACCGTGCCAATTCTTCCATCGCGGACATCAAACCGGGAATGGTTAACTGGCGTGAGGTATTAAAAGATGCTGATTGGTTTCACTGGACAGGTATAACCCCAGGCCTTTCTCAGGGTGCTGCTGATGCCTGTCTCGAAGCCATTCAGGTGGCAAACGAAATGGGCGTTAAGGTTTCTACCGACCTCAACTACCGCAAAAATCTCTGGAAATATGGTAAATCAGCTTCTGAAGTGATGCCTGCCCTCGTTGCCGGTTGCGATGTGATTTTAGGTAATGAAGAAGATGCTGAAAAAGTATTTGGCATTAAACCGGAAGGTTTCGATGTGGCACATACTGGAGGTGAAGTGAATGCAGCTGAGTTTGAATCGGTTTGTACCCAAATGATGACCAGGTTTCCCCGTGCAAAAAAGGTAATTGTTACGTTGCGTGGTTCTATCAATGCCAACCACAACACCTGGAGAGGCTGTTTGTATTCGGAAGGATCATTGAAAATATCAAAAGATTATGATATCACACACATCGTTGACCGTGTAGGAGGTGGCGACTCATTTATGGGTGGCTTGATTTACGGTTTGCTTACTTATACTGATAGTGATCAGAAGGCTCTCGAATTTGCCGTGGCGGCCTCTTGTCTGAAACACAGCATTTACGGCGATTTCAACCTGGTTACCGTTGCTGAAGTCGAAGCCCTGATGGGCGGCGATGGCTCGGGAAGGGTGTCAAGATAAATAATTTGATACCCAAGCATCAATAGCCCCGGGGTATTAATAAAAATTAAACCGGAGATTATATATAAATAAAAAACATGCGTTTCACAAAATTAGAAGTTTTATCCGTGATGAAAGCAACTGGCATGGTTCCGGTTTTCTATCACAAAGATATAGAAGTGGCAAAACAAGTGCTAAAAGCTTGCTATGCCGGTGGTGTTCGTGCTTTCGAATTTACCAACAGAGGTGAATTTGCTCACGAAGTTTTTGGTGAACTGACAAAATTCGCCGCCAAAGAATGTCCCGAAATGATTATGGGAATTGGTTCAATTGTGGATGCACCCACTGCTGCTCTTTTTATACAGTTAGGTGCAAATTTCATTGTTGGTCCGCTTTTTAATCCGGATGTAGCGAAAGTGGCTAACCGCAGGTTGGTGCCTTATGCTCCTGGTTGTGGATCAGTAACGGAAGTTGGTTTCGCGCAGGAGATGGGTTGTGATATCTGCAAGGTGTTTCCGGGTGATGTACTGGGAGCTGCTTTTGTAAAAGGTTTGAAAGCACCTATGCCCTGGTCGAATCTTATGGTTACTGGAGGTGTGAAACCAGAAGAAGCCAACCTGAAAGCCTGGTTTGATGCCGGTGTGACCTGCGTGGGAATGGGATCAAACCTTTTCCCTGCTGAAATGATGAAAGCTGGCGACTGGAACGGTATCACAAAATTAATTTATAAAACACTGAAAATAATACGTGAAATCAAAGAGATGAATTAATCAATACCTGCTTGAGAAATTGCTATTATCAATTTTCGCATTGATTTTCTCGGTTGTTTTGAGTAACTCTGCGATCAATAATTTTTTTTCAGTATCACCATATCTGAAGTCTGGCAAATAGATTCCCAGACTGGCTATAATTTTACTCTCTTTTATAATTGGAGTAGCTAAACCAATAACATGATTCTTATTTAGAGTTATTTCAATGTTTTGTGTCTTTATTCTGTATAGTTCCTCTCTAAGTTTCTTCTTTGTGTTAATTCCTGGCCATTCGTTTTCTGAAGGCAAGCCTACTTTCTCGATAAAATAATTTAATTCATTTTCAGTATAATGAGCTAAAATAACTCTACCTGTTGTCGCAGAATATACTGATGATTCTTTAATTGTTTTTACCTGAATTTCATGTGTATTTGTCATCATACTCAATACAATTCTTCTTTGATTTTTTATAACAGATAAAATCACAGTTTCATTTACTTTGTTTCTTAAATCAATCATCAAATCCTCTGTGGCATTTATTATGCTTGAATTACTCCCATTGTTTGACAAATGATATATCATTATTCCAAGCTTATAGTTGCCTTTTACTTTAGTTTGTTCAACATAACCTCTAGACACTAAGGTTTTTAATATGTTTGCACATGTGCTATGTTGTAATTCTAAAGTGTTTGCTATTTCTGAAAGAGAGAATTCCTTATTTGAATCACTAGCAATAAATTCGAGTATGTTTAAAGCTCTATTTACAACCTGAATCATATTTATATTGTTTAATTGGTTTTTATAATGTAAAAATACAACTTTTTTATTAATAATTGCATTTTCTATATTACATTTTCTAATTTGCATTTACCATTCTTTTATTTATATAAGAAGCAAATTGTTTAAAAACTAATTGTACTTTGATTTAAAGTATGTTACCGGGGATTGATAATAGGGTTGAACTCCAATATTCCAAAAATGTCGAATTCGAAACTAGATCAAAAAATATCCCAATTAAGTATTTTAGTTACATTCTCTTGTCATATTTTAATTGACTTAACTTGTCAAGGGTCTCCTGAAGAGATGATTTCCTTGTTCCTTCTTGCTTTAGAGAACTCTCATCAATTGATGAAATCTTTGGTGCAGCCCAAGGCAGAAGTTTGATGATAACGTCAATTCTTTGTTCTGGTTTTAATTGCTGAAGATCCTCATTTAATGTGTCAATATTTTCTGATACGATATTTGCAATGTGCTCTCTTATTTCCTTGGTCGATCTGTTTGTTGTCCCTGGTTTTCTACCACCTGTTTTGGGACTTCCTTTTGCTTTTGCCATTCTATAATAGATTTATTTAGATTGAATAGTTTGAATTGTTTCAATAGCTACCTTAATAAACTTAGCTCGTTTTTTTGGGCATTTTTCTGTTTTTAATAACACCAGACCTCTGTCGATTGCCTTAATGATGATTTTTGTTGCATTTTCCATTTTTTTCTAGTTGTATGTTGTATTTATATGAAATCCTTTTAGTATTGAGGGTTGTAAGAGCTTTAGGGTTACAACCTACAACCAAAAGAGATTTTATTGATATATTGCTGTGAAACTTTAAGAATTTCTGCCACTTTATTTTGCGAATGTCCAATTTCATCTATTAGATACTTTGCTACTGTCTTTTTGCTAAGAGCAGTTTCTGCCTTAAAACTATTGGACACTATTCTAAAAGAATGTGCGAAGTATCGACAACATTGTATTGCGTAATCCATTACCTTTTCAGAAATCTCATATTGCATGCGATTATTTTGTATGTCTTCGATAATTTGAATTATCAACGATATACGCAAAACATGTATTGGTAACTTTGCATATCCAGATTTAAGAAACGAGTTGTTGGTATCGTTTATCATATCGGTAATCTCGTTTGAAAATAAAATATAATTTGAAAGAGCTTCCCTTCCTAGTACATAGTCATTATCAAAATTCCAGTCAAATGTTTTCATAATCAGGTTGCTGAACCTGTCATATAACAATCGGTCCAATTCAATTTCAGTATAGTACTGCCGTTTGAGATTATCAGGACATAAATATAGGAATCTGGATGCAAACCCGTTTTCCTTAAAATCATTTTCGTTCAGCACATTCAATAGTACTTCAGGTTGAATTGTACCACATATCGAAAGGAATGGGTTGTGAATTAATAGTGGTTCTTCTGATTTACGACTAATTGAAAACTGGCTATTGTTAAATATGGAAAGGTATCTGGCAACTTCTCCATTTTTACTGTATCTTCCAAAGTCATGAAACCATCCTGATAATTCATCCCGACATAGTGATGCAGCTCCTTGGTTATAATATAGGGTTTGATAAAGACTTTCTGGAGTGATGTCGTCAACAAGTAGTTGCTTTAATATCGGCTTCTCTGGTTCAGGCTCTTTGGCTTTTTTAGCAGTTATACAGTCATATTTCCATTTTGCCATTTCAAGTCTATAGTTATCATAATTTCTTCTGTCAATCTCTTTCAATGGCCTGAATGCAATTTCTAGCTGTTCTGACTTGCCAACACCAGATGGTGCAACAATCATAGCCCAGATTTGAGGATAGTTTGTAAATTTATTATCTGTTAGTTTGACTTTCTTTTTAAGAGTTGCACTAAAAGCAGCTAAAGATGACACAATTGGGAATTCTACAGGGACGCCATATGTTTCAGATATGTTCTCTGAAAACTTCAATATCGTTTCGGGTAAACCGGTAGTTGGAAACATAGGAGGTGCTTCCTGAATATTTGCAAAGGCTTTGTCTGGCGATTGTTTTAATGGTGCAATGTTGTGGTACTGTTTGTTTTTATATGCACTGTTAATCGTTCTGGATATTTCTTTAACTGTAAAATCAGGCTGTCCATATTTGTCGCATAATATTCTGGTAGCAGCATCCTTTGGAACTCCAATCCGATTTAACGAAGCAGCTAGATGTAAAATAAAATTGTTTCGATTCCCTGCCTGAAAAGTTTGTTCCTTTTCGATACATTTTATCATAATATCAATATCTGAATCGCATCTGCTTTCTTGTTCATTCTTCAAATGTAAATCAAGAATATTCCCGGAATTTATCAATGCTGATTGCTCATAAGTAATTTTTCTTACATCTGCGATAAAGCTCCCCTTTAATACAGGAGCATCTTCATTATAATATACCTCGGGGTCATAGCTTAAAAAAGAGGCCCGCGAAATATCCTTACATTTAATATCAGCTTCAGAACCACTGGCCATTTTAACATACTGGAATAGCATTTCGTTATATTCGTGATAAGTGTCTTCTTCCAAATCTATTTGATATATCACTTTCAGACCTCTTCCTCCCGGACTGATATACATAAAACAGGGAGAGTATTGGGCGTTAATTAAGCTGTTTTTAAGTTCAACAATGTTCTCAATATCATCGAAGTCGAGCATTATTAATCCGCTGAATTCAACAATAGAGTCATTATTCCTTTTAGTGAAAATGCCAGCTGGTGTTATATAGTCTAGCTTTCTTTTAATGCTGTCATTTGCCTGACTTCTGTATTCGTTTATTATCTGAAAGAATACTTTCGACTTGATGAGAGCATGCAATTCGCTAAGATCAATGCTCTTTGTTGGAATAATGCTTGTGATTCCTCCTTTGTAGTAACTGAATTTTGCTGTATTCATTGTTTAATTGGATTAGATGTATGTAAAACAAAGTTGGTTCTTCTCGTGGGGCGGAAATTCTCCAACAGTATCTCAATATCATTTAGGTGAATATGAACAAACACCTGGGCTTTAGTAAATGTCCGATGAAGTTGTATTAAGGGTTGGGTTTTATTTACCTTGTAATTCTTATTTGATCCAGCAGTAAATCTGATTCTATAGAAATTCTCTCCCTTTAAATTACCAACCACTAAATAGTGATGTGACTGGGGATGGTAATGAATCGTATGAACATCTTCTGTGTGGTCATATGCAAATCTTTCATTTAACCTTGACTGGTTGTCTATACACCATTCTTGATATTTTGAGTAAGATTCACCCAGTATAATTCCAAGAGCGTCTCTTTCAGGTGATTTTTCAACAAAATCAGGATCTATGATTATATTTGCCTTTACTTTTTGTTTATGTGGGTTATAGGTTGAAAACCGACATGAAGTATACGTTCTCATAATCTGTTTCCTTTCCCTTTTTGTGTGCAATAGAGTTGTGCCTTTATTTCAATTTCATCAGATGTGCTTATTCTGTTCTGAAGGAGCCACCTTTCTATTTCATCTTTTTCAAAAAAGGTTAACTTGCCACCATTGCTTTTGTAATGTGGTATCTTTTTCCAAGATACAAGTTTGTAGATGTGACTCTTACTAAGTCCGGTTAAAAGACTTACATCGTCCATTGTAAGCACTTTCTTTGATGCGAGTAGAGTTAACTGCTTGATAGCCTGTAGCTCTTTTAAAATCGTTGTTTCCATAATCTTTTGTTTTTATGGATTATGGCTGGTTGGGGATAGGTGCAAGTCTTCCCCGCCCATGCCGTGCATTCATCAAGAGTCTTGCACTTCTCTATTTGAATACAAAGGCAAAAATATAATGCGAAAAATAAAATAAAACCCATCGGTAGGCCACCGATGGGTTACTAAGTTTTAGTTGCTTGAAATTTATTTGAAAACTTCATCAACTTTTTCGAATCCGTTAGGAGTAAATTTAGTGTTGTATTTGAGCCAATCATGTTTAGCCCCCTTTAATTTAGAAGTGCCAAATGCATGTTCAAAAAGAATCCAATTAATTGTTATATTGCCTTCTTTGTCAAGTTTTGTGCTTAGATTTAGATGAGAGCTAAGCATCATTGCAAAATAGGCGAGAAGTTGTTTTGTTTTTAACCATTTATATCCATTACCATCAACCGTCATTAAATTGAGAGATATGGCTTTTTCAAAAAAAAGTTTCGCCTTGGTTGAATCCAGTTCTTTGGGGATTTGCTTTTCAGTACTTTCTATACTTGTACCTGATTTTAAAGTCAACTCAATTCTATTTATTTCCTCTTTAAAAACACCTCCAAACTCAGGTGTGTTTCCATAGATGTTTAAACCTCCTTGTTGAACATCTAAATTCATTTGGAATCTCAATTCAGTTATATATTCAATCTTTTCTTTTGTGGAGAATCTTTGTATCTGTTTGTGAAATAACTCGATAACTTCCCAGATTTCATCGTTATTTCGCCATTTGTTTAGTTTGCTAATAATTGCACTACAGTATTGATTGTACTTCATGTTTTTTTTATGTAAAGAACTGTTAGTTATATAAGATTATTTCGGGTAAGCTATTAATTGCTTTTTCTTTCAAACTATCTACGGCTCGGGTGTACTTTTCTGTGTGTTTGAGCCCGGAATGGCCAAGTAGGCTGGCTACCGTTTTTATATTAGCTCCATTGTTAAGTATGTTGACAGCAAAGCTATGTCTTCCCGAATGCCAAGTTATGTTTTTGTTAATTTGTGCTTTGTTCGTCCAGGTTTTTAATGCACGTAAACACATACTTTGAGATGGTAGCTTGAAGATGTAATTATCCTTTGCGGGTTTTTCTCCAATTAATGTAAGTAGGCCATCGTTAAGTGGAATGTTTACCCAACTTCCGGAACTTTTTCCTTTGGTTTTGGTTTGCTCAAATGATAATAACTTGTTGGCGTAATCAACATTACTATATTTCAGATTTATAATGTCACAATGTCTAATTCCTGTATAAAGCGTAAAAGTAAAAGCTCTTTTAATCTCCGGGTTTTGGCCTTCATAGGAAGTAGTTAATAACTTTTTCATTTCATCAATGCTTAGAATGTCTTTTTTTAAAGCGTTCTCATCTACCCTGCAAATTACTCCATTACATGGATTCTTTGGAATAACATTATGTTCTACAGCATATTTGATGACCTTTTTAAATCGCTTGTAAAAGGTAAGCGCTCCTTCTCCATAACTTTTACTTTCAAGGTATTCGACAAACTCAGCCATCATGTCTTTGCTTAGCTGTTCTGGCTTGATGTTGCTTTGATAGATGGGATAACTTTCTTTCAGAAAATCTTTGAATCGCTCAAGTGAAGCTTTAATCATCCTTTTGTCAGCTTTAGTGTAGTTGTCAAGATATGATTGGTAATAATCAAGAAAATTAATTTTCTTGGTTGGAGCCAATCTTTTCCCGGTTTTAGCTGCCTTGAGTTGTTGTTCTTTTTCAGACCTTATCTCTCTTGCGAGTTCAAGAACTTTCCGATTGGTTTCACGTTCAATAGGTGTTTTGGGATTGGAGATTATATATAGGTTCAGGTATTCTTTCTTTCTGTCATGTTTAATTTTAGTCTTACCGGAGACTTCATCCACCCACTGAGTACGCCCCAAATAATACTCAAGATATAAGCTAAGCCTACCATCTGAAAGTTCATTTTGCTGTAATTTTGGATTTTCTTTGTGTTTTATCTCAAGATTTGCCATAATTAATGTGCTATAACTGTTGTGTACACAGGCTGTTTATTGAACCTCTAAAGTTTACAATAGTCTGATTATCATTTGTTATCTTTTGTTTGTCAAAGATAATAATAATTTTTTATTAAGGTGTACTAAAGGTGTACTAATGGTGATAATAAAAGAAAAATAAGGAAAAATAACATCGTTGCAAAAATTATAAATGCTATGATATACAACGTTTTAATATCATTTGTTATCTTTAGTTTTCTTTAGAAATATGGGTGTCGTACCCGCTTCGGGTACCAAAAACCCCTCTTAATCGTTTGATTGAGAGGGGTTTTTTAGTGAGTTTCCTTAGTGCCGAATACTTTTATCATTGGCGTGTACCTTCACCTGCATGAAAAATATCATACTGTTGAAAAATATATGGTTTATGTAATTGGTGCTCCGTGCGATGCTCAATCGATTAAACATCAGAGTATAAAATAATGAGGTGAGGAATAAATATATGTTATTACCTTGATCTGATTTCCTTTCGCATAAACCGCAGGTAACTCAGTATAAAACACGCCATAGTGACGGCAATCATGCCGGTGAGTTGTGGCCATACAATCAGAATGCTTTGTCCCAATGGCAACGGTCCAGGAATGGCTCCCTGAATTTGTTCTATGGTGAGTGGACCGAGGTTTCGAATGGTTGGCATTAGCAGAGTGGAAGTGGCCTGACTGTACAATTCGTTGGGAATCAGCTGGATGATGGCAAATTGGAATTGCTGGAACGCGTATTGTGAATATGGGGGAGCATAGGGAGAAGGCTCCAAGGTTTTGAGAATCAGGTTGATGAGTAGAGGGGCGAATACTGTAAAAAACAGCCAGACTGCTATTCCGGCCAGTGCTGCGGTTGTCGGTTGTCTGAAACAGACAGAAAAATAAACCGATAAATTCAACCACAGAGCGACATATATTACACTCACAAACGTAAAACACATGATTCGCATAAATTCTTCTGCAGTTGGTGGTATGCTCAGGGCGATTAATCCTGCCCCAATTACGAGAAAGCTCAAGGAGAAAAAGAGTATGGCAATAACCAGCAATGCAGCTGTGAACTTTGCGTTTAAGACGTAATCACGCGGGATGGGTTGGGCCAGCATCCGACTTAAAGTGCCTTTGTTTTGTTCAGAGTTTATCGTGTCGAATCCCAGTCCTATACCCAGCAGAGGCCCCAGAAAACTAATAAAGACAAAATAGGCTGGTAAAGTTCCATCGGAGAGGGTAAATAATTTAAGGAAAAAGAATGAAGATTCTGTCTCCTCTGCCGGAGTGGCGTTTTTCAATCCGCTTATAGCAGTATATAACGAACCGATACAAGTCAGCAGGATGATTCCAAATAGAATCAGCATGCGTTTATTGCGAAAATGATCTCCCATTTCTTTGAATACTATTGCTCGGAACGCATACCGGAGTTTGTCTGTATTTTTAATTTTCATTTTTGGGTCCTCCTTCAAAAAAACGATAATACAATTCATCCAAATTGATATCCTTTTCAGATAGTGAACAAAGATGCATTTTTCCCTTTGAAAAGATTCCAACACGATCGCATACCTGCTGAACCTGTTGCAGGTGGTGAGACGAAAATACTACGGTTATTCCTTCATCTTTACTTAACCTGATGATCAGGTCGAGAAACTCACGGATTCCGGCCGGATCTATACCGAGGGTTGGTTCATCGAGAATGATGACTTCGGGATCTTTAATAAGTACGTCGGCTAAGCCAAGACGTTGCCGCATACCACGTGAGTATTGGCCGGTTTTTTTGTTGATATGTTCTTCCAGCCCGACATCATATAGGAGTTTGTGGGCTTTTGTGTTGGCTTCCAGTTCAGGAATACCGTTTAATCGCGCTGTGTAGCGTAAGTTTTCGAGTCCGGTGAGGTCATCGTAAAAACCTACGTCTTCGGGAAGGTATCCGACTTTTCGTTTTATCTCAATCGGGTTGCGTACCGGATCTAATCCACAGACCCGGATGTTTCCTGCAGTTGGTTCTGTCAATCCCATTAACATCAGGATAGTAGTTGATTTTCCGGCGCCATTCGGACCAAGTAATCCAAAGACTTCCCCTTTTTCAATGGACAATGACAAGGAATCAACAGCAGTAAAGTTACCATACAGTTTAGTCAGTGAGGATACTTCGATGATGGATGTATGCATAACTTACCTCCTTCCGTATTTTCTAAACAAAAAGATGATGCCTCCTGTGGTTCCCAGTAAAATGATGATACCCAGCCATCCCCAGAGTAAAGATGTCTTAACGGATAACCTGTAAGAAATATTAGATTTTGTTTCCGGTGTTTGGGCATTAAATCCAATAGTATAGTCTCCCGGAATTGCTTTTTCATAAGCTTTGACCGTTGCAACTATGGTCATGGCTTCTCCTGCTGGTATAATTGGTATTGAGTCGGGTTCGAAACTGACTTCCCAACCTTGTGGTTTGGAGCTGTTTACCTGTATGTCGTGGAGGTCGGTTGAACCACTGTTTCTGATTGTCAGGTCTATCTTTTTTTGTTTTCCTGCTATGATGCTGCTACTGAGTAGCCCGGTTGGTGTTGTTAACTCTATACTGTAGTTCCCGGTTATGTCTACCTCCAGGTTTAGCAATGCTGATGTGGAACCGGTTGATGCGCTTACGGGGATGGTGTATTTCCCGGCTTTGATTGTATGTGGAGGCTTGACTTCTATCGATATTTCTTTACTCTGATTGGGTTCGATTTCGACTGATGTAGCTTGCTGATAATTGGGTTTGAAAATTACCGACCATCCCTGCGGGACTACAGAGCTCAATGCAAATGACTGTTTTTCTCCGGTAAAGTTTTTCAATTGCGTCCTGAATGTAAAAGTTGAAGCTGTATGTCCCTGCATGTTGACTTGATCACTTGTAAATTCAGTCCTCAATGTGCCTTTCTGGGAGACATTGATACTCAGTGGCATTACGGTAAGGTTTCCTGCAATAATACGAAAATTGTAATTCCCTTTGTTTATTTCGAAAGGTACAACAACCTGTAAAGTTATTGTTTTCTTTTCTCCAGGTAGTACTGCGACTTCATTTATATTCCATCCGTCAGCTCTCAGGGAATATTCCCATTTGGAGGATAAACCGCTTACATAAATTGTGCAATTCCGAGTGATGCTGTCGTGGTTGATTATATCGATGGGATAATTGACTGTTTCACCTGGGGGAACTGAGATTTTGGTAAAAGGGGTGTAAAGCTCAAGTGTTTTGGCAGGTGTTTCTGCCAGGCTCCCAAGTAGGATTATTAAAAAAAGGAGCCCTGTTTTAATTGACAAATGATGATCTGACATAATAAAACCTCCGGTTTTTAATTAATTTTCTAAATGTGTTTTTTTTAGGCAGTGCAAAATTATATGCTTCAATTAAAAAAAACAATGGCTCCCACAGGAGCCATGATATTATTTAACTAAACTTTAATTTTTTTAAATGGAACGGTTACTTTCAATGCCCGCCACCTTTCAGCATCACTACGATGCCTTTCCAGATTACATAAAGATCGGTCAGGAATAGTTTCCAGGAAGAATAATGCAGGCAACGGTACACGTACTCGTATTCGTAGATGGGTTTCCCGAATTCAGGTGTGCCTTTGCGTACATGGCCGTAACCCATCAGTCCCCCACGTATAAGTTTGCGCGTTACATTGCCCTGCGCGAGATCCCGTTCGTAGTGGTGGATGGCCAATGGGCGCGGACCAACAATTGACATGTCCCCTTTCAGTACCATGTAAAATTGAGGAATCTCATCTAAATAGAATTTTTTTACGAATGCTCCCAGATTCGTTCTGGCTTCTGGCATCCATTCGTTTTTGTATGCATGCCAGTCGCCTTTTGCCTGTAATTCTTTGTCGATATAGGATGTTTTAATCAGGCGGATTTTCCATTTCTTAATGATTTTACCCTGGCTTACCGCATTGTAGTAAAAAAATAACGGACCTCTGTTTTCCGGAACCAAAACTCCTTCGATAAAATTAAAAATCAACAGGATGATGATAGCTGGTAAAAACAGAATAAGCAGTACAAAAGCGACCAGCTTGTCAAATACTAATTTTAGAAAACGAATTTTGATGGGTTGATTCAGTTCGAATATCTCGCGGTATTTTTCTTTAATCTCCTCGGTAGGTGGTGTGTACGGAAACGCTTCAATTGGCTCGGAAGTAGCATTCGTCATAGTTTGTGTATTGTGCGTTGTTAGTTGTAACTTGTTTGTTTAAACAGGTGCAAAATTAATAAAAATGTTGAAATGGGACAATAAAAAAGTTTACTGTAACTGAAAATTAACTTTTGATGATTGTGGCTGAAGGCTTATTGATAAGCGCAGAATTGTAGGGGCTATAAAAACAAGAAGGGTTGTCATCACGACAACCCAATCTTTTTATTAACCTTAAATCTAATACCATGAAAAACACAGTGCAAATATAAAGCGTTTTTTTATGTTGTACAACATGTTTTCCGGGAAATTTGCCATGTTTAATATAAATTAACTGTGTTGGTTTTTGTGTTTAATTGTATGTTGCACATTATCAATGTGATATGATTATTTGTTTTTTATCCAGGTTTGAGTTCTTCCGATAAGACCTCCCCTGTCTAAGGAACCCCTGACATTCAGATTTCCCGTTTTTGCATCGTAACTGATATTGCATTTGTAGATTTTTCCGTTGTTAGGGTCTAAAATTGTTCCTCCGGTGAGGGTTCCGTTCTTTTCAGTCATCTCATTTAATATCAGCATGCCCAAAACTGCTTTGTCTTTATTGGAGCCTGTGCATTCGGTACATTTTTTATCCGGGTTTTTGAAAAGATGTTCAATCTTACCATAATATTTACCATTTGTGGCTTTGAAAATATATACAATTGATTTCGTGGATCCATCTTCGTCGTCGATGGTTTTCCACCTGCCCAGAATCTGGTCGATCTGACCATGTGCAAGCACGTTGAAAGCGATAGCAAAAAGCAAAAATAAAATGTTTCTTTTCATAATAGTGAATTTTTAGTCCCCGATTCTCCTGTAGGAGAACTTTTTAAAAATGGGTGTTAATTTGATTCGGTTGATTCTAACTTTTTGTTTGATAATTTGTTAAACAATAGGCCACAAAGATATATATTTTTTTAATTATCATACAGCAAGCATGCACATGTCTTTCGGGAAAGCTGTTTTTTTCGTAATTTTGCGGCTCGAAATTATAAATATTCTAATTTTATTAATTAAAGATGAAGAAAATAGTACTATTCTCCCTGTGTTTGGTTGTCGGATTGGTTTTTTCTCAATTGCTTCCGGATATCCTCGGGAATAACTATGATAACTTTAAACTTGTATCCGGCCTGACGCTCTCTGTTGCACTGTCGTTTATCATGATTAATGTAGGGCGTGAATTTGATCTGGATAAAAAAAAATGGCGTTCCTATTCGTTGGATTATTACGTGGCAATGATGACCGCTGCGTTACCCTGGATTTTTGTCGCGGTATATTATATGTGGCTGATGCCTGATGGCATGTTTTGGAATTGGGATGCCTGGAAAAACAACTTGTTGTTGAGCCGTTTTGCTGCACCCACATCCGCAGGGATTTTATTTACCATGTTGGCAGCAGTGGGACTCAAATCCAGTTGGATATACAAAAAGATACAAACTCTGGCTATCTTTGATGACCTGGATACGATTTTGTTGATGATTCCTTTGCAGATATTAATGGTCGGATTACAATGGGAATTACACATCGTTATTTTTGTTGTTTTTGCATTGTTGTTCTTGGGTTGGAAAAAGCTGAATGCCTTTCAGTTGCCACAACGCTGGTATCATATTGCTTTATACGCTGTTGCCGTTGTGTTTCTGTCGGAAGCTATCTACCATACCTCTAAAATGGTTTTTACAAACGGGATTCACATTGAGGTCTTGCTTCCGGCTTTTGTGTTAGGAATGATTATCAGGAATGAGCATAAAGAAAGAGAGTCGGATCACAGTGCTTCGAACCTGATTTCGTATATTTTCATGTTTTTGGTCGGAATGAGTATGCCGGTCTTTATAAATCAACTGGAAAGTGTCAATGGTGAAAGTGTTGGCAGTATGATGCAACCGGTGATGTCCTGGGGTGAAATAGGTTTACATGTTATAATAGTGACTGTCTTATCGAATATTGGTAAATTATATCCCCTGTTGCATTATCGTGACAGGAAATTTTCTGAACGACTTGCCATTTCAATCGGAATGTTTACCCGGGGTGAAGTGGGAGCGGGCATTATTTTTATAGCCATAGGTTACAATATCGGCGGACCGTTGCTGGCAATTTCCGTGTTAACACTGGTGCTTAATCTCGTGTTGACAGGCTTTTTCATCGTGTTGGTGCGCAAGTTGGCTTTGAAGTCAGTGCAGGGGTAAATAACAGTTAGTTAATAATTTGAAATAATTAAAGAAATTTTTCTTTAATTGAAGATAATGTTGTATTTTTGTGTCGCTTAATTAAGAGTATAAATAAGATTAACAAGAAAAAAAGTATTTATGTCAAAAGTAACCGTAGTGGGCGCCGGAAATGTGGGCGCAACATGTGCAAATGTATTAGCAATTAATGAAGTGGCCAATCAGGTCGTATTGCTGGATGTGAAAGAAGGTTTTGCTGAAGGGAAAGCCCTTGATATCATGCAGACTGCAACATTGCTGGATTTTGATACAGTTGTAACAGGCTGTACAAACGATTATTCAAAAACAGCCGATTCAGATGTTGTTGTGATTACCTCAGGTATTCCACGCAAGCCGGGTATGACCCGCGAAGAGTTAATCGGAGTAAATGCAGGCATCGTGAAAACAGTATCAGAAAATATTCTGAAGTATTCACCCAATGCCATTCTGGTGATTGTAAGTAATCCGATGGATACCATGACTTACCTGACACTTAAAACTGCCGGATTGCCTAAGAACAAAGTAATCGGTATGGGTGGTGCGCTCGACAGTTCCCGTTTTAAATGCTACCTGAGTAAGGCATTGAATGCGCCTGCAAACGAAATTGAAGGCATGGTGATTGGTGGTCACGGTGATACTACGATGATTCCGTTGACTCGTTTTGCTTCTTATAAAGGTCGTCCGGTTGCCGGAATTCTCGATAAAGCGGTGCTTGACAAAGTGGTGGCCGATACCATGGTGGGTGGTGCTACGCTGACAGGCTTACTCGGAACTTCTGCATGGTATGCACCGGGTGCAGCAGCAGCTTATCTGGTTGAGTCCATCCTGCGTGACCAGAAAAAGGTTATTCCTTGCTGTGTTTCGCTTGAAGGTGAATACGGACAGAACGACATCTGTATTGGAGTACCGGTGGTTATCGGTAAAGATGGTGTAGAGCAAATTATTGATTATAAGCTTGATGAAGCAGAGATGGCTTTGTTTGCAAAAAGTGCTGCAGCAGTAAGGGCTACCAATGATGTACTCAAAGAAATTAATATGCTTTCATAATTGAAGGAAAAAATTAGTATCTTTGCATCCATAAAATTTTTTCCGGAGACAAAATGAAAACTTTTGGCGATGTACACAGACATTTGATCAAATTTGAAATCAGACCTTCTGTTCAAAGAACGGCAGTGATGGGTTACCTGATGAATCACGCTACCCATCCTACTGTTGATGAAATTTATGTTGCGCTGAATCCGGAAATCCCGACGCTTTCTAAAACAACTGTTTACAATACGCTGAATTTGCTTGTTGAAAAGGGTGCTGTACAAATGCTAACCATCGACGACAAGAATGCCAGATATGATGCCGATACATCGAAACATGCCCATTTTTATTGCCGTTGTTGTGGTAAAGTATATGACATTTTTAATGTAAAAGCTGAGATGTACCGATTGCCGGCTATGCCGGAATTCAAAGTGGATACAGTTGAAATCTCGTACTACGGTACTTGTAAGTCTTGTCTGGGACATTGAAACTAAAAATAAATGTAAGAAGCACACCATATTTGGTGTGCTTTTTTTATCTTTGAACCATATAAGTCATATAAGGAACATATAAATTTTAAAATTAAACTTTAATTGAGATAATTTTAAATGGAATATTAAAACAGAAGAACTACTTATATGTTCCTTATATGACTTATATGGTTCAGGTATATTTGATGTTTAAACTGTAAAACTAAATAATATGAAAGGCAAGTTATTATTCTTTGGTTTGTTATTGCTCTCTTTGTCAGTCCTCTCACAGGAGAAAGTGAAAACGGGTTTCGGTTTTGGCGCTTTACCTGCAGTTTCATTTGACTCGGATTTGGGCTTTCAGTATGGTGCCATTGTAAACCTGTTTCATTATGGCGATGGAACTAACTATCCTAAGTATGATCATTCGCTTTATATGGAGTTATCGCGCTACACCAAGGGAACAGGGATCAACAGAATCATGTATGATACGGAAAAATTGTTGCAGGGTATTCGGACAACAGTTGATGTAACCTACTACACCGATCAGATGTTACCGTTTTATGGGTTCAATGGTTACCAGTCGGAGTATGATGCTGCAAGACCTCGTTTGTTTTACAGTCAGGAACGCAATATGTTTCGCGCCAAGGCCGATTTTCAGGGTAACTTCGGAGATTCTGATTTTGGCTGGATAGGTGGCTATACTTTTTACAACTTTGATATAGATTCAGTAAATATAAATAAACTTGACTTAGATCCGGTATCGGGTGGGTCCTTGTATCAGCGATATGTAAAACATGGTTTGATTGGTGCAGAAGAAGCCAATGGCGGTAGCATCAATTATCTGAAGGCCGGTTTTAAATACGATTCGCGCGACCAGCGTGCGTTCGCTTCAAAGGGCATCTGGACAGAAGCAGTTATTCAAACAGCTCCTGGTTTTATTAATGACATGCCTCATTCCAAATTTGCGCTGATTCATCGTCAGTATTTTTCACTGATGAAGGACATGGTGCTGGCGTATCGGCTAACTTACCAGGCCACATTAGGTAAGAACAAAGTCCCTTATTATGCGCAACCTTTGCTGATTACCAGTTTCCTGACTGCGGCAGATAATCAGGGTCTTGGCGGTAAACGGTCGATTCGTGGTGTGCTGCGCAACCGGGTTATCGGGAATGATATCGCTTTCGGAAATTTTGAATTCAGGTATATATTTCTGAAGTTCGAAGCATTTAAACAAAATTTTTACCTGGGAACGAATATTTTCTTTGATTCGGGAATTATTCTGAAACCAATTGAGATTGCCGGATATGACTCGATGTCATCAGCCGTTAAAGATGAATTGATGCTTCAGGATTATGAATCCGGTAAATTGCATTCGGCGGCAGGTATCGGACTGAAAATCGGCTGGAACGAGAATTTTGTGATTTCGGTAGATTATGGAAAGGCTTTTGATCCACAGGATGGAGATAGCGGTATGTATATCAACCTGAATTATATGTTCTGATGCTCGATTTGCCGGTGATTATTTCAGTTTTTATCCTGATTGCTTACCTGTCGCTGATTGTGGTATTTATAAGGGGCTGGAATAAAACTCTTTTTTTTGATGCTGAAACCACTCCCACGCAACAAGAATCAGCGCAGGATAAACCGTCGGTTGTTATTTGCTGTCGAAATGAGGCACATCATCTTCCGGCCTTAATTGATGCACTTAAGAGTCAGTCCTGTAAGTCTTATGAATTGATCTGGGTGAATGATCATTCTACGGATCAGACTCAGGAGGTACTGGAAAAATCCCTCATTCATTTTACTGATGCAAAAATAATCCAGTCACCGGTACCCGGTAAAAAGCAGGCGCAGCGGGCTGGAATCCTTGCTGCAAAAGGAGAATTCATCATCACGACCGATGCCGATTGTGTTCCGGCATCAACCTGGATTGAAACGATGGTTGATTTTCAATCGCAACAACAGGCCGATTTGATTATTGCTCCGGTTAAGTTTTACCGTGGCAAAAGTTTATTCACGCGAATCCAGCAACTGGAGTTTGCAACCCTGGTGGGTTCGGGGATGGGTGCAGCTGGCGCAGGTATGCCGGTTTTTTGTAATGCCGCAAATATGGCCTTTACAAAACAAGCCTGGCTGGATAGTGCCGGAGATTTACACGAAGAAGTGCTTTCGGGCGATGATGTTTTTCTGTTGCATAGTATAAAAAAGCGTAAAGGGAAGGTAGCGGTGCTGAAATCAATGCAAGCCATGGTGGTCACCGGTTATCAGAAAACACTGAAGTCATTTTGCAGGCAACGACTCAGATGGGCTTCGAAAACCCCTGATTATAAAGATGTAGATACGATTGTTATCGGACTGATTGTGGCCGCAATCAATTTATTAATGCCCGTGTTAGCTGTTTCTGCTGTGTTTTATTTACAGCTTTGGTTGTTGTTCGGAGTTGTTTTCTTGTTGAAGTTGCTGATTGATAGGTTGTTTTTGATGACTATCAGGCCTTTTTTTCAACTGAAAATAACGGTGTTGCATGTTTTGTTGTTGTCGCTGTTATATCCTGTTTATGTTGCCGGAGTGGGCGTGTTTTCTGTTATTCATAAAAGAAGGAAGTGGTGAAAGGGGTTGATAATCATTTTCGGGTAATGATCAGGTACTCGCCAAAAGGTTTTGAATCTAAGTAAGTTTTGTATCTTTTTAGGGGTTCTTTAGCAGGGCTGTCATTAATAGGGTTGCCAAAGCCATTTACGATGTCGTAAACCGATCCGCAGGTGTTACAAATTGCTTGTCCTTCGCCGTTGGGTGTGACTTTTATTTTTGCATCAGCTTCGTGTGGACAAGCCAAATCGTAAGCATAATATTCATAAGGCCGGTCGCTGCCAAATCCACAAACGACCAGTATTCCTCCGTAGCCGAGGTATTCATTATCGTATCGTGGTTTTTCAAAAACAAGAAATTGATAGGGATTGTCTTTGAAGGTCGGGTAGGAGGCAGTCAGATTCAGCTCCAGCCTGACCGGGTAATTCGGGATGGAAGAAATATAATTGTCCTCACATCCCATCAGCATCCAGCAAAGGAGTAAACTTCCTGTAATTGAAAGAAATCTGGTCTTCATAACATCCTGAAAAATCAGCCTGCGATTTCTCCGATAATCCACAATTCTTCTGAAGTGAATTCGGTGTTTTTTAGTGAATCAATATTATCCTGCAATTGTTTCGCTGAGCTTGCACCCACGATAACAGAATTTACAGCCGGTTGATGGAAGCACCAGGCTAACGCCATCTGTGCGAGAGTTTGTCCTCTTTTACCAGCAATGTCATTTAATCGGTTTATTTTTTCTACTACTTCAGGGGTTATTTGGTTTTTCTGCAGAAAACCATGACTAAGTGCAGCTCTCGAGTTTTCAGGAATGCCATTCAGGTACTTGTCACTTAACATACCTTGTGCGAGAGGCGAAAATCCGATAAAGCCCACGCCGTTTTTTTGAGCCAGCGGAAATGCGGTGTATTCCACTTCACGCGCCAGCATATTGTATTTCCCTTGATAAATCAAACAAGGGGTGCCGTTTTCTTTTAATAACCTGTATGCTTCCCGGGCTTTGTCTTCAGGATATTTTGATATTCCCACATACAAGGCTTTCCCTTGTTTTACGATGTCTGACAGAGCGCCCATGGTTTCTTCGAGCGGGGTGTTGGGGTCGTAACGGTGCGAATAAAAAATATCCACATAGTCTAATTGCATCCTTTTCAGACTTTGATCGATACTTGCCATAAGATATTTACGGGAACCTCCGTCGCCATAAGGTCCCGGCCACATTTCATGTCCGGCTTTGGTGCTGATAATCAGTTCGTCGCGGTAAGGCGCGAAATCACTTTTCATCATGTTGCCAAAGTTTCGCTCCGCGCTTCCAAAAGGCGTACCGTAGTTATTCGCCAAATCGAAATGGGTGATGCCATGATCGAAAGCATGACGAAGCATGCGTATTGCTTCCTCCCGACTGTCCACATCTCCGAAATTATGCCACAAACCCAATGACAACAACGGGAGTTTCAGGCCACTTTTGCCACAATGACGATAACTGACCACATCTTTGTATCGGTTATCAGATGCTGTATATTTCTTTTCAGACATGAA
Source organism: Bacteroidota bacterium (assembly GCA_022708505.1). Lineage (GTDB taxonomy): Bacteria > Bacteroidota > Bacteroidia > Bacteroidales > Paludibacteraceae > Paludibacter. The sequence continues at coordinate 11,064 of JAKIYP010000021.1, read as the reverse complement.
TTGACTTGTTGAATGTTGAAAACCACTAATTTAATATTAACCACATTAGTCACATGAGTACACAATAGTTGATGTATAAACGTCGAATACACAAGTTTTGTTGTACTCGTTAGCGGTTTTATACAAAATCTAAAGTTTTCTGATGTGACTAATGTGGTAAAATATTAAAAACTTACTTCCGGCGCCTGATTGCTTCCGGCTTCTGCTTCAAAATAAACTTTCTTTTCAAAACCGAACATGGAAGCGATGATATTTGCCGGGAACCGACGGATGGTGGAGTTAAAACCATTACTCATTTCATTAAAACGGGTTCTCTCGGTCGAGATTCTGTTTTCTGTTCCTTCCAGCTGAACCTGAAGATCCCTGAAGTTTTGATTGGCTTTCAGGTCGGGATAGTTTTCGGTAATCATCAACAGCTTTCCCAATGCAGAACTCAGTTGTCCCTGTGCTGCCTGAAATTCCTGAAGTTTCTCCGGAGTAAGCTGATCCGGATTCACGGTAACCTGGGTAGCCCGTGCCCGTGCTGCAATTACACTCTCCAGCGTTTCGCTTTCATGTGCAGCATAACCTTTCACGGTTGCAACTAAGTTTGGGATCAGGTCGGCACGACGCTGGTACTGATTTTCAACATTAGCCCACTGGCTGTTCACGTTTTCTTCGAGACCCACCAGTTGATTGTATTTGCTGATTCCCGAAAACACCATAATAACAAGGATGGCTACTATGGAGATTAAAATAATCGTTGTTTTTTTCATATTTTCTTTATTTAATTGTCTACGGTTTGTCATTGCGAGGAGCATAGCGACGTGGCAATCTCCTCATTGTTTGCAATAGGTCATTCGACCCTTTTATCCCCCGGGTTAAAACCCGGGGCTATTGATATGTCGCCCCTACGGGGCTATTCGTTTTTCACTCCACTAACCACTAACCACTAACCATTAACCACTATTACCACCTTCCCGTAGCTCCGCCGCCACCGGACAGGCCGCCACCAAAGCTGCCTCCTCCGAAGCCACCACCGCCAAAACCTCCTCTTCCACTGAAAATACTCCCGGCAGCAGCGCCTGCAGCGAGCGAACCGCTTCTCGACAAGCGAGGTAAGTGGGTATTGTTATTCTCCTCGTATCCGCAGAACTTGCACTTGTAAGTTGTTCGCTCTGTTCCGCCATTGACAAATGTCGGTGCAACAACAACCCGTTTGTCATGTAAAATGAAGGCTTTGGTTCCGCATTTCGGACATTCAGTATAGGCGCTTGGTTTATCCAGGGTGAAAATAGCTTCATTCCCGCAATCATCGCACACAAATACGTCATAATCAACCGCATTCAATTCTTCTTCAAATTGTTGTGATAATTTCAGGTGTGCGTCTTCTTTTCTTTCAGACATAATATGCATGGTTCCATTACATTCATTGCATGGAATGGGTTTGCGCCTGATTTTCCGCATCATCAATTTACCATATAAACTGGCAGGAAGAGTTGCAATGGGGACTCCAATCAGGAAAATGAGCAATATCGGATCGGCAAACATGATGATGACGAACAAACTTATCGCGGGAATGAGGATATTCAGTACCACCAATACACCGGCTTTTTCACTTTTCAAAGCCTTGTATTTGCTCATGTTGGTTTTCAGCATTGGATTATTGCTGATTTTCTTAACAGAAGCTCCTATCCATACAAAAGAAATCAGCATGATGGTCAGGTAGATGGCTGCAACAACGGGTAGAACCACCCCCCAGGCAATGGTCTTTTTTTCTGCTACGAAGTTCTCCTGTTTTAAGACCGATACGACATGCTGCATTCCTTTCAGAAAACCGGCATCGTAATCCCCGGACTTAAAAAAGGGAAACATGCTTTGTTGCTGAATGCGGGAAGCCATCGCGTCGGGCATCAATCCTTCGATACCGTAACCGGTTTCGAAACGGATGGCCCGTTGGTCGAGTACAAACAGGACAAGCAAACCATTATCTTCCTTTGCTTTACCTACACCCCAATTCTTGAATAAATCGGTCGCGAACATTTCGATGTTTTCATCTCCAATCGATTCAACAAGTACAAGGGCTACTTCGGTACGGGTAGCTTTTTCCAGCGAATCGAGCAGGATGTTTAATTCGCGTACGGTTTCAGCCCGGATAATTCCGTCGGGATTACTAACAAAAGTACGACTATCCGCAACTTTGGGATTGGGAATGTTTTCTAAATTATAAACTGCACCTGTGGCAGTTAGTGATAGCAAAATAATCAGACCTGCGAAAATTCTTTTCATACTGGTAATTTTTATATTCCACAGGGAATTGATTGGTTAATAGTAATTGATGACGTAATTTAGGGTCAGATCAAACTTCAGAGTCGAATAAGGTGGAATTGATCCCGAGCCATCATCTCCATAACCCAGACTTGCCGGGATGTATAAAATAATGCGTCCACCTCGTGTAATTTTCGGTATGGCTTCTCTCCATCCGGGGATTGCCTCTGATAAAAAACGTTTGTATTCTCCACTATCAAAGGTTTTGCCTGAAATTAATGTGCCTTTATATGTCGCTTCAATGTAACTTCCCCCATTGGGTCTGGTACTGCTTCCAGTATGGATAATTTGGTAGCACAACCCGCTTTCTGTAACAACAAAATCAGGATTATCTTTATTCTCTTCTTTTAAATTTTCCAACCAGGCTTCGTTGATAATTTTCCAGTCGGCATATTTATCCTCATCGCAGGATGAAAGAACCAAAACAGAGAGCAGGAGAATGAAAATATATTTGAATGGAGATTGCATGGACAATATTGTTGTTTAATTATTTTAATCTGGTTGATTATCTGAGTTGTTTTTTCTTTTTTTCAATTCTTTCATTTGGGCTGAAAAGGACTTTCCTGCAAATGCCGGCATACTTCTTTTGGGTCCCCATCCTGAAAAATTGAGCGGTAAAGTTACAAAATTTTTTATACTTCCCGGCACCATGTCCATTGTTTTGCGATTGGAACTGACCAGGCTGAATCCTTTCATCATCATTTTTTCAGCAGCCGGACGCAATCCCTGCTCAACGCTTTTCCTGCGATTTGTCAGCAGGATATCGGTCAGGGGAATTTTAACCGGACAAACCTCCACGCATTTACCACAGAGCGTAGAGGCGAAGCTGAGGTGTGAAAAGTCCTTGAACCCTTTCAGAAAAGGGGTCAGCACCGAACCAATCGGACCATTATAAGTGGTGTCGTAAGTATAACCACCTATAGTTTTATAAACCGGACAGGCATTCAAACACGCGCCACACCTGATGCAGGCTAAAGATTCATACGCTTCAACATCTTCATATACAGTTGTCCGGCCATTATCGAGTAAAATCACGTACATCTTTTCCGGACCGTCTGTCTCGTTTGATTTTCGGGGTCCGGTGAAAATCGTATTGTACGCGGTCAATTGCTGACCGGTGCCATGTGCCGCCAGTAAAGGGTAAAACAGTCCAAGCTGACTCATCTTCGGGATGATTTTCTCAATGCCGGCAATAACGATGTGAACCTTAGGGAAGGCAGTAGTCATCAATCCGTTGCCCTCATTTTCAGTCACCGAAATACCGCCAATATCGGCTATGAGGAAGTTGGCGCCGGTTACACCGATATCAGCTGTGGTATATTTCTTGCGCAGTAAAACCCGCACATATTCAGTCAGTTCTTCCGGCGTACTGTTTAATGGTGTGCCGAATTTCTCATGAAACAACACCGCGATGTCCTCTTTGGATTTATGCATGACGGGTGTTACGATGTGATAGGGTTTTTCGCCCGCAACCTGCACAATGAACTCACCCAAGTCCGTTTCAATGGATTCACATCCTACCGATTCAGCTGTGTGATTCAACTCGATTTCCTCGGTAGTCATGGATTTGCTTTTTACCAGCAAAGTCGCCTTGTTTTCCTTTAATATGCTGATGATGTGTTGGGTCGCTTCGGTGTCGTCTTTTGCCCAAAGGACTTCTGCTCCATTTGCAAGACAATTTGCTTCAAACTCAATCAGGTATTTCTCCCAGTTGTTCAACACCTCTCTTTTGATTGCTGCAGCCCTGTCTTTTGCTAATTCTACGTTTTTATAACGGGTCATGCCGGCGCCAACAGCCTTATCGTACCTGCCGATGTTGAAATCAATCGTTTTGCGGTGATTAACATCGAAGGCAATTTGTTCGGATGCTGTTTTGAATTCCCGGGCTTTCATGGATTGTCCGATAAGTTGAATTATTTCTTCAGTACAAAGGTATAACTTCCTATCAAATCACCATCGGTAAAGAAATCAACCCGGTAAGTTCCGGCGTATAGTATTTCTTCCACATGCCAGTAAATCACATCCTGCAATGCTTCACTGCCATATTCGTAATCTTTTTTGGCTGAGTAACCAATTTTCCTGTTTTCAAAAGAAAAAACATTGTTATTGTCTTTGGTAAGCAACTCTCCATCGGGACGGGTAATGCGAATATACATCACCTTTTTACCCGGATCGGCAGTGATGTTTTTAGCAATGGTATAATCAAACTGCAGATGGGCGATGCGACTGAAGATGCCGGTTTTCCTGTTTCTGTCGTTGAGCGTGGTAACATTAAATTGCACCACTTCTAATTTGGAAGCCCGGGTAACCACTTCGCTTAAGTTTTCTTTTTCTTTGGCTAATTGTTCAACCGTTTGCGAAGTTTCCTGATATTTTAATTTAATTTGGGTGTTTTCGGTGCGTAATTGCTGATTTTCCGTGTTTAAGGAGTCAATCTGAGCCACTAAATGCATCATGATTTTCCTGACTGAGTCCAGCTCATCTCTTAATTCTTTAATTTTTCGGGCATTGGTTGCACGGGTTTTTCTTAATTCTTCCAACAATTCCTGAACCCTTGCCTTCTCGCTGTCTAATTGTTTCAACAAAGAGTCGTTCCGGATGGTAGAAGTGTAGCCATCAAACTGATAGGTCAGATCAACGAATTCATCCTCAACGCGTTCTTTTTCCTGGTTCATGATTTCAGTCACCTCTTCGAGTTCCAGCTCTTTTTGTTTCGCGTCGCTGTAGAAATAATAAACGATGCCGGCTAATGCCAGTACGACTAAAATCAGTACAATGATAATCAGATTTCTCGATTTGAACATAATTCTATTTAAAGCAATGAAATGATTTTCTCCAGTTGAATTCCCCTGGAGCCTTTAATTAATATCGTATAACTCCCGGGGCATTGTTTTTTGAGTAAAGCTGAAAGCTCCTCAACTTTCTCAAATACCCTGAAAGTGTTTTTTGTCTTTTGAAACTCTATACCTACCAGCAAAACATCTTCAAAACCATTGTTTTCCAACAGGCTGATGATTGACTGATGCTCTTCAGCACTTTGAGCGCCCAGCTCCAGCATGTCACCCAGTATCAGCATTTTCTTTTCAGTCTGCATGGCTGCGAAATTCAGGATAGCAGCCTGCATGCTGGTCGGATTGGCATTGTAAGCATCCACGATCAACTTGTTTTTCCCGGTTTCGACAAACTGAGAGCGGTTGTTTTTCGGCTCGTAGTTTTCGATTCCCTGTTTGATCTGGTTGTTTTTCAGCCCGAAAAAATGTCCGATTGCCACAGCCGCCAGCACATTTTCAGCGTTATAAGTCCCGATAAGCCGCGTTTTTACATCAAAAACAGTGCCTGTTTGACATTCCATGGTCAGGAATGGGTCGCCGGCAATCACTTTCCCGGTCACCATCGACAAATCCGGATGACTTTTCATACCATAAGCAACCTGTTTGTCCGGATGAACCTTTGACTTTTCAGCCATTTGTTTCAGGTATCCGTTATCAGCATGGATAAAGATACCCAACCCATCGGCGGCAATATAGTCGTACAGTTCAGCTTTGGTTTTCATGACTCCTTCAAACGAGCCGAATCCTTCGAGATGCGCCTTGCCTACATTGGTGATGATGCCGAAGTCAGGTTGTGCGATTTCGCATAAGGCTTTAATTTCACCGGGATGATTGGCTCCCATTTCGACAATGGCCAGCTGATGTTCTGTTCGCAACTGTAAAAGAGTCAGCGGAACGCCGATATGGTTATTCAGGTTTCCCTGTGTATAATGAATCTTGTATTTTTCTTTTAAAACGGAAGCAATCAACTCTTTGGTCGTGGTTTTCCCGTTCGTGCCGGTGATGCCGATGATTTTGATACCCACTTCTTTCCTGTGTCGGGTTGCCAGTTCCTGCAACGATTTCAGGACATCTTTCACGACAATATAGCGGTCATCCCGGGCAAATTCGGGTTCGTCAATCACCGCGTAGGTGCAACCTTTTTCCAATGCCGTCGCGGCAAACTCATTCGCGTTGAATTTATCTCCTTTTAGCGCGAAGAAAATGGAACCGGCCGGACAATTACGGCTATCGGTTGTGATGACAGGATGTTCAAGGAAGATGTCGTAAAGTTCCATGACAATAAACCTTAATAGGGTGATTTATTTGAGTTGGTATCCGAAAGTAACGTACCACTGACCTTGCGTGATGCGGTCGTTTTTGGCGCGGTCTAAACTATTAAGACCCCAGTCGTAGCCGCTTTTCAGGATAAACTGACGCCATTGCACGCCACCACCTGCTCCCAGCTGGAAGTTGATGCGATACAGGTCGTTTTTGTACAGGTTGAATCTTCCGGACTGAATGCCCGTTTCTGTTGCCCAATAATCGCTCAGATAAGAAGTAGCCTTCTGATCCTGGAACAAGCCAATCTGTATGTTGGGCCCGGCAAACCCAAAGACCTTAAAGTCTTTGAATAAAGGCTGATTATATACAATTCGCAACGGAATTTCGAGGGCGTGACTCCAGGTGTTATAAACCACACTGTCGGATGAGACGGCATATTTCTGGATTTTATTCGAGTAACCGATGTTATAGAATAAACCGGTCTGAAATCCGAAATTATACTTCAGGTCATATTCAGCTTGTGCCCCCAACCGGATGGCATCGAAATAAGTTTCACTGGTTGCCTGTCCGGTTCTTTTAGGATTGAAATAGCCGCCTTCCAGTGTAATTTTCTGGGCATATAACTGACCTGAAAAGCATAAAAGCGTAAATAGAATAGCGCTGAAGATTGTTTGTTTCATATAGCATGAAAAGATTATCGATGTAATTTGGAGCACAAAGATAATTTTTTTACTTGGGTTTGTGTGATTTTTTTGATGATTGTTAAGGTTTTCAGTCTGAACGCATTCATATTTCTCAAATAAAATTTGTTTCTTTGTATTGACTTACTAATCACTTCTCACAACATCAGAACAAAAAAATATGGAAATCATCTTGATAATTATAGGTATTGCAGCAGGCGTTATCATCGGCTATCTATTTGCCAAATCGGTTTCATCTAATGCCATGCAGGCAGAACGGGTGAAATATGCTGAAATGGATCGCGAGTTTGCCGCCTTCAAAGCGAGGATGGAGAATGAAGTGGAAAACGTGCAAAAGCAAATGGCGGAGAAGCAACAGGAAATACAAACTGTTGTGGAGAAAATAGCTGCAAAAGATCAATTGCTTGGTGAGCAAAATGTAAAAATAGCAGAGAAGGAGGCTGAGATAAGGACACTGAAAGAAAAGCTGGAGACCTTAAAAGCAGAAGTTGAGAAGATCGGTGAGAAGTACGCTGCCGAGTTCAAGAACTTAGCCAACGAAATTTTGGAAGACAAATCCCAACGGTTTACACAAAAGAACAAGGAAAACTTAGAAGCCATACTCAAGCCCTTGGATGATAACATCAGGGAGTTTAAAAAGACGGTTTCCGAAGCCTATCAAACCGAAGCAAAAGAGCGATTCTCGCTGGGAAATGAAGTCAAAAAACTGGCTGAGTTGAATCAACTCATGAGCGAAGAGGCCCGGAATCTGACTAAGGCCTTGAAAGGTGAAGCGAAAACGCAGGGCGACTGGGGTGAAATGATTTTAGAGACCATCCTGGAAAAATCGGGTTTGCGAAAGAATGAAGAATACTTCATGCAGGAAGAGTTGAAGGATGATAATGGCAATCCGATACGTTCAGAGTCAGAAAACAAAAAGATGCGTCCGGATGCCATCGTGAAATACCCGGATAACCGTTCGGTTATTATCGATTCAAAAGTGTCGCTGAACGCGTTCACCCGCTATGTGGAAGCCGCTGATGCAGGTGAACAGCAAAAAGAACTGGAAGCCCATGTAGCCGCGGTGAAAAATCATGTGATCGCCCTCAGTGCAAAAGGATACGATGATTATGATAAAGCCCTGGATTTCGTGATGATGTTCATCCCCAGTGAGCCGGCCTATATTGCCGCCATGCAAGGCGATAGCAACTTGTGGTCGTTCGCCTACGAGAAAAGAATTCTGATGATGAACCCCACGAACCTGATTACTTCCCTGAAACTTATCGTGGATTTATGGAAAAGAGAGTACCAGAATAAAAATGCGTTGGACATTGCTGACAGAGGAGCCAAATTGTATGATAAATTTGTTGGATTTGTAAAAAACCTCAAGGATATTGGAGATAAACTCGAAAGTGCAAACAAAGCATATAATAGTGCCTATAGCCAACTCTCAGTTGGTCAGGGAAATCTGATACGACAAGCAGAAGAGTTAAAGAAGTTGGGAGTGAAATCAAAAAAAGAATTAGCAAAAGGGTTGGTTGAAGAGAGCGATGAAATTGCAAATAGCGATGAATAGCGATGAGTGCAATGATAAAGTACCAATTTTGTTTGCAGGTATATAAGCCCCGAAGGGGCGGCATATCAATAGCCCCGGGTTTTAACCCGGGGGATAGTGGGTTTTAACCCGGTGAAATAGTGGGTTTTAACCCGGGAGATAATGGGTTTCAACCCGGGGCGAAGGAGTAAATTACCAAATGCAGACCCCAAAGGGGTGTCGTATTGAGTTGTGTCCCTCGGGAAAACAAACCGTAAAATAATTTTAAAATGAAAAAACCACAAATCAAACATTTTGTCCGATCAAAAGCAATCCGGAAGAAAAAAGAAGAAATCGGGTTGTCGCCTTATGCTGTCGTTTTTCGTGGTGAAAAAAGATTGGATAAGACACTGATCAATGCCATGGACTTCGATTTGGAAGAGGTTCGGGAGTTTGAAATTACAACCCGTGAACAACTCATGTCGGTAAAGGAGCGAAAAACTCTTAGCTGGATTTTTGTAAACGGGATTCACGATATTCCACGGCTTGAGGAAATAGCGGCTGTATTTGAGATTCCGAACAATGTCTTATCAGATATCCTGAACCCTTCGCTGCGTCCCAAGATTGAGGTGTTTGACAAAGGTATTTTTATCACGCTTAAACTGATGCAGTATCAGGATAAAACCGAGCAGGTGGGTGTGGAGAATCTCAGTCTGATTGTAAGCGAAAATACCCTGATTTCATTCAGGGAGGAAGCCGGTCCGGTTTTCGAACCCGTGCGGGAACGCATCCGGAAGTACAACAATAAAATAAGGACGTCGGGATCGGATTATCTGGCTTTCGCGTTGCTCGACGTGGTGGTCGACAACTACATCTACATCATGGGAATTTTGGGAGATAAGATTGAGAGTCTGGATGAAAAAATGACCATTGACCCGCGCAAAGAATTACTCGACGAAATAAACATATACAAACGGGAAGTCAACTTCCTTCGAAAAAGCATACTGCCGGCCAAGGAAATGATTCTGGCGCTGGCTAAGTCAGATTCTGATTTCCTTTCCGATAAAAACAGATTGCATTTCAGGGAACTACAATATAATATTAATGAAGCAGTAGAGTTGTCGGATAGTTACAGGGAAATTCTCTTCGACCAGATTTCAATTTATCACACCATCGTCAGTACCCGGTTGAACGACATCATGCGTACCCTGACAATTTTCTCGGTGATTTTCATTCCTCTGACCTTTATCGTAGGAGTTTATGGCACTAATTTCGACATCTTGCCTGAACTTCACTGGGAAAATGGCTATTATATCATGTGGGGAGTAATGGTACTGGTTGCCATCGGGATGCTGATTTATTTCTGGAGGAAGAGGTGGTTTTGAAATGAAACTAACTGATAAATCTTGTTAATTCGGAATTGTTGGAATCGTTTAAATGCTTAACTTTGCCCTCCATAAAACGATAAAAATAAACAACACTATGGATCCAAAAAATCAAAACCAACTTAACATTGAATTAACCCCCGAAGTTGCCGAAGGCATTTACTCTAATCTTGCCATCATTTCCCATTCAACTTCCGAGTTTGTAATCGACTTTGTGCGCATGATGCCGGGAACACCTAAAGCTAACGTGAAATCCCGCATCATCCTGACACCCGAACATGCCAAAAGACTCTTATTTGCTTTGCAGGAAAATATTGGCAAATTTGAAAGTCAGCATGGCAAAATTAATATTCCGGATAATCAAATGTTGCCGCCCATACCCATGGGATTTGGCGGAGGTGAAGCCTGATCTGTCTTAAGTGTAAACCTCCAGGGAATATTCTTCCAGAAGTCTCCCGCGTAATCAATTCCGATGCGCGGTGCAGAACAATAGGAGGTGACATCAGGAGCGTCCTCCAGCCACAGTCGGTTTGAGCCGGTCAGGCATTCACCGTAGAAACTTTTATCAAGTTGCAATGCCCTGCCTACTCGTCCCGGACCGTTTGTACCGGACAAAGCCCTGATCAGTACCGCTTCCGGCATGTTTTTATCTCCGGAAACGATATTGAGCATCCAGTACATACCATATATTATATATACGTACAACACGCCCCCTTCGGCATACATGATTTCCGTTCGGGGTGTGCGACCTTTGCTGGCGTGACAGGCTAAATCTGTTTCACCCAGGTATGCTTCTGTTTCTGTTATGGTAAATCTGCAGGATGTTCCATCAGGCCAGGTTCGTACCAGTGTTTTACCCAGTAACTTTTTGGCGAGTGTGACGGCATCCTGCCGGAAGAAGTCTTTCGTTAAACGCTTCATATATCTTGTGTTGTTTAAGAGGCTGTCTCAAAAGGTAGACAGCCTCTTTTTTATTGTTTTATTTTTCAAAAAATGGCATCAATTAATTTGCTTATTTGTATGATATTTTATATCTTTATGGCTGTAAATCAAAGATGTAAGTT
>JAKIYP010000020.1 GCA_022708505.1 Bacteroidota bacterium | reverse complement strand
TCTAAAACCACTTTTGATTTGAATTCTTTACTGAATTTTCTCCTTGTTGTTGACATAAAATTTTTGGTTTAAAGATAATACTTTTATAGCTTAACTTTATGTCCAAATTTTGGGGAGTAGTTCAGTAAAAGTGTCGAGGTTTTTTAGTTTGGCATTTTCACCCCATTTAATTTCGTATGCCAAAATTTTCCCAGAGAACACCTCTGTCATCCCTCATCGATAAAGGATTAAAATTGTTTACAATCGCGTTACGGACTCCATTGTCCCAGAAGTAAATCTTTTGGGCAAATTTCAGCTCATTGCGTAAATTGCAGTTAAATCCTCCAAGAGAAAATATTATAAAACCCTTTTGAAGAATTTCGATGTATGACTATACAATTATTTCGGATACAATCACCATATTTTATTAATTTTGGTGAATACGTTCACTGAATTTGGTCGTTTTTGGTGATTATACATTGATAATACTGGAATAACCAGACCTGTCAGGTTTTAAAAACCTGACAGGTCTGAATGAAGGTAGTTTAAATACTGACCGTGAGATTTTTTTACAAAATAATTTTTTAATCCGGTTTTATTTCACTTATTTTGTCCTGTTAACTTAAAATCGAATCACATGAACCTTGAAGTATGGCATATCTGGGTCATCGTTGCCCTGGTATTTGGAATTATCGAGATTTTTACGCCTTCATTTATTGCTTTCAGCATCGCCATCGGCTGTTTATTTTCAGCCTTAGGCGCCGGATTGGAAGCATCCTTCAAAATCCAGTTGTTGTTATTTTCAGCCGGGACTGCCATTTCATTTTTTGGCGTCAGACCTTTTATGCTGAAATTCGCCCACAAAAAAAGCAATGCCGTCAAAACGAATATTGATGCTTTAGTCGGGAAGAAAGGCAGGGTCACCGAAACCATCAACAATGCCGCCAATACAGGCCGGGTGATGGTAGAAGGCGACGATTGGCGTGCCCTGACGGAAGATGACAGTGTTGTGAATGCCGGCGAAAACATCGAAGTCATGCAAGTCGACAGCACAAGACTGATTGTCCGGAGAATCGTCTGAAATTAGAAACAAATAATCTGTCAATTAACAACAAATTAAATCTGTATTATGGGAGCAACAATCATCCTGGGCCTGATAGCCCTTTTCGTCGTTATTTTTGCCCTGATGGGTTTCAAAATCGTTCAGCAATCCGAAACAATGGTCATCGAAAGACTCGGGAAGTACAGTCGCACACTCGGTGCAGGCATCAACATCATCTGGCCAATCATCGACAAGCCCCGTGAAATCATGTGGCGGTATATCAGAGAAGGCATGGAAGGTAGAAGTTACATTGTAAAAGCAGCCACTACCCGCATCGATTTGCGTGAAAGTGTGTATGACTTCCCGAAACAAAACGTCATCACCAAAGACAATGTGGTAACCGAAATCAATGCCATCCTGTATTTTCAGATTACTGACCCGGTACGTGCCATTTACGAAATATCGAATCTCCCCGATGCTATTGAGAAACTCACGCAAACCACCCTGCGTAATGTGATTGGGGATATGAACCTCGACGACACCCTGACTTCCCGCGATACCATCAACGGCAAACTACGAGCGGTACTCGACGAAGCCACACACAAATGGGGCGTGAAAGTGAACCGCGTAGAGCTGCAGGATATCAATCCACCGCACGACATCCGTGACGCCATGGAAAAACAGATGCGTGCCGAACGCGACAAACGTGCTAAAATCCTCGAAGCTGAGGGGCAAAAACAATCACAAATACTCCAATCAGAAGGGATGAAGCTTGCCGCTATCAACAAAGCAGAAGGAGAAAAACAATCGCAAATACTCCGTGCCGAGGGAGAAGCCCAGGCCAAAATCAGAACCGCCGAAGGAGAAGCCGAAGCCATCCAGAAAATTACCCGGGCAGTTTCCGATTCTAAAGGCGACCCCATCAACTACTTAGTAGCCATCCGCTACATCGACACCCTCAAAGACATGGTCACCGGCAAGGACAACAAAGTGATTTACCTGCCTTATGAAGCAACAGGGGTGTTGAGTTCGATCGGGGGGATTAAGGAGATGTTGGGGAAGTAAAATTTTTAGTCTGTAGATGCGATTTGTTTTAATACTTCTCGGCGTATTGCTTAAAATTGTTGAGTATCGCCTGCCACCCATCGCGCTGCAAATCAATTGAGTTCTGAGTTTCGGGGGCAAATACAACCGTCACTTCCGTTAGATTATCTCCGGCATCAAAAAGCACAGTTGCCTGTCGTCCATCAGTCATGGTGTACACAATTTTCTTTAGTGGCACAATCTCATTGTAAATGGCCTCGAACTCGAAACCAAAACTGCCGTCCTTGGCTTCCATCCGGGCGCTGTATTTTCCTCCAGGTCTTAAGTCATTCGAAGCGGCAGGACAATGCCAGCTGTCATGAGCGAAATTCCATCCTGTTATATGGTTGGGTGAAGTATAGCACTCCCATACTTTTTCATTGTTTGCAAGCACGGTAGCTTGAATCGTGATTTTGTTGTCTGATGTATTCATACCTGAAAAATTGAATGTAATAATAAACTGTTTGTAAGATTAAGGCTATAACACGATTCGGAGTGATATTGTTTTAATGGTTGGAAGATCTTGCTATGTGAAAACAGACGGGTTTTATTTTTGATTATGAATGATTCATAGTGTTTGAGCTACAAACGCGTTTTACTCTTCCCCATTTGATATCGCATTATGCGACTTCAATTCTGTCACTAATTCTATGGTAATCTGAAAATCAAATTTGTGGTAAACGAAGCTGATTTATCTCATTATTTCAACAAAGGCACAACCTCATGTTCTTCAGCATATGCCTTCACCCGTTCGATTTCTTCCAATGCAACAAATTCAAATTTGCTGTAGTTACGTAAATCATTCCAGGCTGCATGGGATTTTGGGTACGCGCTTTTATCTGGTTCATTTCCCACCAGAAAACTTTTGGGTTGTTGTTTTTCAAGGGCATTGAACAGAAATTCAAGTACAGCAACATCTTGTTGAATGAAATTCATGTTTCTTTCAAAATCAATTATTTGTGAAAATACCGGCACTTCATTTTTACCTATCATATCCACATTTACTGACATGAGTAACTCGGGAATATCATTCCTTGATAATTCACGTTCGATATTGAAATGTGTATTTACTTTGGGTAAGAACTCGGATTTTATGGCTTCTACTGATTTGGTTCTCTTTGGAGCTGTTTCTGTTGCGTCAATGTATTTTGAGAACAGGAAGTTAAATAGATTTTGATCGGCTTCCATTTCAATTTGTACCGGTGAAGAAAAACTAATCAGATTGTTACTGTAACGGTTCATGTAGGATAAATATCCTTCCGAAAATTGCGCATGATGATCTGATGATGAAAATATTGTTCCCTTGTTGGCAACCTCGGTGTCAATTGCCAAATCAATCTGACGGATGGTATCATTTAAAAAGCGGAATAGGGATTTGTCGATTAAGGAACGTACAACTGCCAGCTTATTTCTTGAGCATGAAAAATACAGGCCGGTAGTTGACACTAACAGTAAACCGATGCTGATTTTTTCCTGAATTTCAGGACGAACTACAGCTGATATAATGGTATAATGTGATTTCATGTTCATATAGTTTATTTGAATGGAGAATTGATGTAATCAAGAAAAGTATTAAACACCTCATCTTCCCATTTTTTTGAGAATACCTGGTTTTTGATTTTGTAAGCGACCTTTTTCAGGTCAGGTGTCCAGTCGGCTGGTATGTAATTCAGTATTTCATCGAAATTCTGTTGGCATTTTAGCGTGCAAAGATAAAAATTACCTTTTAATTCTGATATAAACATTCTGTTTCAGTCAAAACCGAAATAGCAGAATCCAACAAACGCGTGTTCAGGATAGCGCCATGATCAATTGGAATAAGGTTATAGCCATTGCTTACATCAAGCAGTAAATTCAAATTATTGAAATTTCTATCTTCATTTGCCAACCATATATCAAACAATCCGATTTTGAGAATGTTCAGCTTTTGCTCCTGCACTACATCCATTTTCTTAAACCCCGGCTCATCATTAAACCATGTAAGCTCAACAAAGTTTTTGTTAAATTTACTTCCAAAACAGGTTTTATCAACATGATGCTTTGGTATTGCAAATTGTTTTACGTGCTCATAATTAACATTAATGAAACAAAAATCAGGAACAGATAGTTCCCATACTTTTAAAAATGAAGCAGCTATATATTCACAAATCAAATTCACGGCATTCCCATTCAATGCGTGTTTGCAAACATAATCCTGCATGTCGCTGCACAGCAATAAAACCGGTGAATCACCAGTTTGATAGATACGATTTGCAGTTTGTATGGATTTGAGGATTTGCATGAAATCAGTCTTCTACAGGAGTATTTCTATTCGCAAAAAATCTCTTAGTTAGCGTTTGAATTTAGATACAGCATAGTTCATCAGGGCTTTCATGGATGCTTCTTGTTGTTCGGCTACCCGTGTCTGTGCATCGCGATCAATGTACCCTATTTTCAATAATCCGGCATGCGTGTTCACCCCTATTAATTCATAGGCATAAATGGTAGAATTGGTTCGCGGGCGGGGAGGGAAAATCTGTTTCTTGCTCATGATTATTTCAGTAATTTGCGTTTATCCACATTTCCAAGTATTTGCATTTGCTGTATGGCTATTTTATTTAGTCGAATAAGTCTTTCAGTCTGTGGTAAGCCTTCATTGATAAAAAGTGCATTCAGATTTTCCATGTTCGAGAGACAAATTAGTTCATTAATGCCGGCATAATCACGAATATTCCCTTTCAAACCGGGATTAGTATCGCGCCATTGTTTGGCAGTCTTTCCAAAAAGAGCCATGTTCAGCACATCAGCTTCGTTGGCATATACATAGTTTATTTGTTCTTTAGTAAGCACAGCCGGAATCAGGTGCTCTTTAACGGCATCAGTATGAATATGGTAGTTGATTTTGGCTAATTCTCGTTTTGCCGACCAGCCGAGTTGTTTTTGTTCTTCTTCCTTGAGGCGTTGGAATTCTTCGATCAGATACAATTTAAAAGGTATGCTTATCGCAGATCCAAATTCAAATGCAATATCTTTATGTGCATAGGTGCCTCCATACTTACCTTTCTTTACAATTATACCTTCAGCATCAGTTTTCTCAATCCATTCTGATACACTTAACACAAAACCAGGTAAACCTGCCTGACTTTTAAAGTGGTCAAATTCGACCACTTTAAAACGCGGATTGTGAATTGCTTCCCAGGTACCTAAAAATTCAAGCGTATATCTGTTTCTTAACCAGTTTTTAATAACATCTGCTGCTCTGCTTTCACCAATTCGTGCATTTGCCATATCAGTGAGCGAAATATAATCTTTCTCCTGATAGGATACAATTGTTATTTCAGCATTTTGCACATTTATTTTTGCCATAAAAATTCATATTTAGGTTTGCTTAGTTTAAAAAAGACATTAATAGTTTAAGCTTTTCAGCCCCAAATTTAAGCATTCCACTTCATATATTTTAACATCAGTCTTTATTTTTTTCTTTCTTTGTTGATACATATATTTTTCATGCCATTCGAACACTTCTATTCGACCTACTCGAACACCTCTATTCGACTCACTCGAATAACTCTATTCGATCCACTCTAATAACTCTATTCGAGTCATTCGAATAACCTTATTCGACCCGATCGAATAGTGCACAGCAAAAAAAGGTCTTTTCATCTCACAATGAAAAGACCTGCCTGATCAAATGTACAACACAAACTTAACCTACAGCGAGAATATAATCGAAATTATAAATCCGGGGTTCTTTGAGTAACATATTGGCCGTGCTGAACTGAGTTACAATTCTCAGCACATAATCACCCGCAGGTAAATCAGCCGGCATTACAAAAGTAATTTTACTCGGTTCGTTGTTCGCGATTGAACTCGAAGGTATGGGAGTAACTTCCTGATTAGCCTGATTAATCAGGCTGATACCAACCTGTTCATTGTCACCGGCAATTTTAATTTTACTCCCGATAATATTCACCGCCCCTCCCGGTGTCAGCACCGAATTCAACTCGCCGCTTACCACATCAATCACCTTGCTGATGGCGGTTCCAACCGGGGCATCACCACGGAGGTTGACTGTTGCCGACCTCACATCGTTGCGCAATTCGGCGGTGGGGGTTACTTTCACCATGAGTGAATGTTCATTGGAATCCCATACGGGCTTATCGCCGATAAACACGCCGTTTACTCCCACACTGAAATAGCCCAGTCCGAACGCTACCGACGAGCCATTGGCTATTTGCTCACGGGCTATGTTTTTCAATAGCTCCATGGTCGATTTGAGCGAGGTGGGACTCAAATCGGTACGCCGCTGTACCGCGATGTTGATTAAATCGTCCTCGTTGAGCGAGTTCTGTTTTACTACCCGACCGAAACGGTCATCTTTTCTCTCGGTGATTGCCAGGTCATACAACTCTACAATCACATTTTTTTTGACATCTGCCATAAATAATGAATTAATTATTAAATGTGTATTTATCAGTTTGCTCCTGAATATTTATTGTAAGCAAACCGGCTGCAATATTAGGGCAATAAAACATGTCAGACTATAACTAAATTATATATATTTATAACAAAATCCTAACAAAATGAACATATATAAACTAAATTGTTAGCCTATAATTGTTTTTTGATCTGAAATGTATTAATTTCGCACCCGAATTTAATCTACTTAGTTTACCATAACCGTATCACTTTATCTCATGTCAAATTGTATTGTTAATTATGAAAAAGGCTATTTACATTGAAGATGATATCAGCTTTGCAACACCTATCATTTACACCCTGAAGAATCTCAAAATTAATGTTTTACACTTCACATCCGGAACTGATGCGCTGAATGAATTTGACCGGAGCATACCCGACCTTGTCATACTCGACATCAAGCTTGAAGGCAGTCTGGATGGCTTTGATGTGGCACGAATCATCAGGTCGAAATCACAGGTCCCCATTCTATTTTCAACCGGTATTACCGACGAAGAAGAGATGAGCAAACTGCTGAAGTTCAGCTATTCCGACCTCATGCTGAAACCCTTTAATATAAATGAGTTTCGACTGCGTATTCAAAAAATGTTTGACCTGATCGTGGCGAAGCAGAAGTTTATGCTCGGTAACTTTAGTTTCAATCCAACCGAGCAGAAGTTGTGTTATGGAGATGAAACGGTCCGCCTGGGAAATTGTGAAAACAATGTGCTCACGATTCTTTGTGAACACATCGGAATTTTCATCGGAAAGGATTATATCTGCAAGAAAGTCTGGGCTGAAGATGATTTTTAAATGCAATGTCTTTCTGTGCATAAGTTCCACCTCCTTTCCCATTCTTTGTTAACAATCCAATTGCAGCGGTAAGTTCTATCCACCTGGAAGGGCTCATTGTAAATGCATTAGTACCGGCATCTTTCAAAAGGGGGTCGAATTCGACCCCTTTAAAGGCTGGATTATTCAACATCTCCCAAAGACCAAGATATTCTAATGTGTTTTTCAGACGCATCCAGTTCTTGACTACATCTTTAGGTTCATGTGGATTCATTTGCTTCGCAATATCTGTAATACAAATATAATCAACGCCATTAACCATCATGGTTCTGACTGTCAATTCTTTTATCGTTAATTTCATTTCATTTCTCATAGATTTACTGTTTAAATTTTTCAGCCCCAAATTTAAACATTCCAATTCATTTACTACCACGCAATTTGTAAAACATTTCACCACCAATCCTGCAATTTCAAAAATATGGTATATTCCGCCCTTTTTTTGTACTTTTGCAACAATTTTGAAACAAACAATATATGAGCATAGAATTAAGCGAACAGGAACTGTTCAGACGTGAGAGCCTTAATCGTTTACGTGAAATGGGCATTGACCCCTATCCCGCTGCCTTGTACCCGGCAGATGCGTATTCAACAGATATAAAATCTGAATTTAAGGATGAAGAATCGGGTAAACAGGTGTGTATCGCCGGTCGTTTGATGAGCCGCCGCATCATGGGAAAAGCTTCTTTCATCGAAATCATGGACTCGAAAGGTCGTATCCAGGTGTATGTGAGTCGCGATGACATCAACACGGAGGAACAGCCGGAAATGTACAACACGGTCTTCAAGAAGTTATTGGATATCGGTGATTTTATCGGCATCAAAGGCTATGTTTTCCGCACGCAGATGGGTGAAATTTCGGTACATGCACAGGAACTTACCGTACTCTCCAAATCATTAAAACCCCTGCCGATTGTAAAATATAAAGATGGCGTTGCCTACGATGCCTTTGAAGACCCGGAGCAACGTTACCGCCAGCGTTATGTAGATTTGGTGGTAAACGATGGCATCAAAGAGATTTTCATCAAACGCACCAAAGTCTATAACTCGATGCGCGAGTATTTCAACGCGCAGGGCTATATCGAGGTTGAAACACCGGTATTGCAGTCTATCCCCGGTGGTGCAGCTGCCCGTCCGTTTATCACCCACCACAATGCACTCGACATTCCGCTGTACCTGCGTATCGCGAACGAATTGTACCTGAAACGCCTCATCGTGGGTGGTTTCGAAGGGGTTTACGAGTTTTCGAAGAATTTCCGCAACGAAGGCATGGACCGTACCCACAACCCGGAATTCACCGCCATGGAAATTTACGTGGCGTACAAGGATTACAACTGGATGATGGAATTCACCGAAAAGATGGTGGAAAAAGTTTGTTTGGATGTGAATGGTACTACTGAAGTTCAGTTTGGCGACAAGACTATCTCATTTAAAGCGCCCTTCAAACGGGTTACCATGATTGATGCTATCAAGGAACATACAGGTATCGACATCAATGGGATGAACGAAGATCAGTTGCGGGATGTATGCAAACAATTACACATCGAAACGGATAAATCAATGGGAAAAGGAAAGATGATTGACGAGATTTTCGGGGAGAAATGCGAAGGCAAATACATTCAGCCGACTTTCATCACCGATTACCCGATTGAAATGAGTCCGCTTTGCAAACGCCACCGCGACAACCCCGAACTAACCGAACGTTTCGAACTGATGGTCAACGGAAAAGAATTAGCCAATGCGTATTCGGAACTGAATGACCCCATCGACCAGCTCGGACGTTTTCAGGAACAATTAAAACTAAGCGAAAAAGGCGATGACGAAGCCATGCATATCGACATGGATTTCGTGCGTTCACTCGAATACGGCATGCCCCCGACTTCCGGCATGGGAATCGGAATGGACAGGTTAGTCATGCTGATGACCGGACAACAAGCGATACAGGAAGTGTTGTTTTTCCCGCAGATGAAACCTATTATTAGCGAATAGCGAATAACTAATAGCGAAAAGCGAGTGATTAATCGCTATTAGCTATTAGCTATTCGCTATTCGATTAAACGCCGTTTCAACTTTAAAATTAGAATCAAGATCATGGCCGAACGACATAAAATCGCGATATTAGGAGGTGGTAGCTGGGCGACAGCAATTGCAAAGATATTGCTGAACAATGTCAGCGAAATAAACTGGTACATGCGCAGGCAGGAACAAATTGATGAGTTCATACGCCTGAGCAAAAACCCGTCGTACCTTACGGGAGTGAAGTTCGACACCGACCACATCCGTTTCACCAGCAATATCAACCACCTGGTTTCTACATCCGATATCCTGATTTTCGCGACACCATCACCCTTTCTGAAACAACATCTCCGTAAACTTCGCAAACGGATTAATAAAAAAATCATTGTTTCAGCCATCAAAGGAATTGTGCCGGATGAAAACCTCATCATCACGGAATTTTTTGAACAGGTTTATAAAGTGCCGAAGGAAAACATTGCCGTATTAGCAGGTCCCTGTCACGCCGAAGAAGTGGCACTGGAAAGGTTATCGTACCTCACCCTGGCTTCCGCTTCACGCGATAAAGCCAAGATGCTGGCACAGCTATTCGCCACCAGCTTTGTCAAGACCTCAACAAGCGAGGATGTGATGGGCATGGAATACTCTTCGGTAATGAAGAACATTTACTCCATTGCTGCCGGTATTTGTCACGGTTTGAAGTACGGCGATAATTTCCAGTCGGTACTCATATCCAACGCCATTCAGGAAATAAACCGTTTTTGTAATGCCACCAACCCCCTATACCGTGACATCAGTCAGTCGGCCTACCTCGGTGACCTGTTGGTAACGGCTTACTCAAAATTCAGTCGCAACAGACTTTTTGGCAACATGATTGGCAAAGGATATTCAGTTAAAACCGCCCAGATAGAAATGGAAATGATCGCGGAGGGATATTATGCCACCAAATGCATTTACGAAATCAATCAAAAATACAAAGTGGATATGCCTATTGTGGATACGGTTTACGAGATATTGTACAACAGGGCTTCACCACTACTAAAAATCAGAGAACTAACAGACAAACTAAAATAAAAATTTACGAATTACAGGTATGCAAAACATCAAACTGACTATCGACAAAGCATTCGGATTTGTTTCAAAAGAATCCGTAGCAGGGTACAAAAACACGGCATCAGCTGCTAATAAGGCCTTACATGAAGGCACCGGAAAAGGAAACGACTTCTTAGGCTGGTTAAACCTGCCGACTTCTATTGATGAAGCTCATTTGGCAGATGTGGAAAATACAGCAAAAATATTGCGTGAAAACTGTGAAATAGTCGTTGTTATTGGTATCGGCGGAAGTTACCTCGGCGCCAAAGCCGTGATCGACGCGCTATCAAACAGCTTCGACTGGTTACAATCAGACAGAAAAGCGCCGGTGGTGGTTTATGCCGGACAAAACATCGGAGAAGATTATTTGTATGAATTACAGGAACTGCTGAAAAATAAGAAATTCGGTATTATTTCCATTTCCAAATCCGGAACAACAACCGAACCTGCATTGGCTTTCCGCTTGCTGAAAACTCAGTTGGAACAACAACAGGGAAAAGAGGCTGCCAAACAACTGATTGTGGCGGTGACCGACAAAGCCCGTGGTGCCTTGCGTACCTTAGCCGTTCAGGAAGGGTACAAAACTTACGTGATTGAAGACAATATCGGTGGTCGCTACTCTGTCTTATCGCCGGTAGGCTTGCTGCCGATTGCTGTGGGTGGTTTCGACATCCGTCAGTTGGTACAGGGTGCCGTAAGCATGGAAAAATTATGTGGCGTTGAAACTCCGTTCGAAGATAATCCGGCTGCTCAGTATGCTGCTGTACGCAACGAGCTCTATAAATCAGGTAAGAAAATTGAAATTCTGGTGAACTACCACCCAAAACTCCACTTCGTATCCGAATGGTGGAAACAATTATATGGGGAAAGTGAAGGAAAAGACAACCTGGGTATATTCCCGGCAGCAGTCGATTTTACTTCTGATTTACATTCAATGGGTCAGTGGATTCAGGAAGGTGAAAGAACCATCTTCGAAACCGTAATTTCTGTAAACGAGCCTAACAACAAAGTATTGGTGCCGGGCGACGATGCCAACCTCGACGGGTTGAATTTCTTAGCCGGCAAACGTGTGGATGAAGTAAACAAAATGGCCGAACTGGGCACTTTACTCGCTCACATCGATGGTGGTGTTCCCAACCTGAAAATTGAATTGCCGAAACTGAATGAGTTCTACCTCGGACAACTGCTTTATTTCTTCGAAAAAGCCTGTGGTATCAGCGGTTATATCTTAGGGGTTAACCCATTCGACCAGCCCGGCGTGGAAGCATACAAGAAAAACATGTTTGCCCTGCTCGAAAAACCAGGATTTGAAGAAGCGACAAAGGCGATAAAAGCGAGGTTATAAATTAGCGAATAACGAATAGCGAATAGCGAGTAACTTGTGTATTTAAACACATAAGTTACTCGCTATTTTTTATGCTTACTTCTCGCTATTAGCTATTAGCTATTAGCTTTTAATCAAACATCTGCCCCGCGTTATTACTCAACTGCACCATGCGGTCGTATTCTTCGGGACTTAAATCGAGGAAGTAAAATTGTTGCGGGTTCATGACCTTGCCGCGCAGATGGACTTCATAATGCAAATGTGGGCCGGTTGATTTACCGGTATTTCCGACCGTGCCGATGACATCCCCTCGATTTACCTTTTGCCCTACCCTCACCCTGATTTGGTGCATGTGGCCGTATAAGGTCTTATAACCGAAACCATGATTGATTTCCACCGTATTGCCATACCCCTGTCGCCACCCGGCTAAGCGCACTGTCCCGTTACCGGTAGCATATATCTCCGTTCCGATAGGCGCGGTAAAGTCCATCCCCTCATGAAACCGCCGGGTTCTGTAAACCGGGTCGATTCGCCAACCGAAACCGGAGGCTGTACGGGTCAGATCTTTATTCAGAATGGGTTGTATTGCAGGTATGTGCTTTAACATCTCCTCCTGATTACTGGCCAATTTAACCAATTCATCATACGATTTAGACTGGATATACAATTGCTTCTTTAATTCGTTATATTTTTGCGTGGTAGAAACTGCAATTTCAGAATTGGTCATCGTTAGCAGCTGTCGGTAATATTCCGCATTTCCGGCGGTTGACTTGCGAATTGAATATGGTATCGGATCGGCCTGAAAAATAACGCGATAGAGATTATCGTCCCGTTGTTGTAAGTCAGACAAAATATCACTGACCTCATCCATGTTCCGTTCAAGTAGCCGGTATTGAGCGTGAAGCCTGTTTTTCTCCTGAATCAACTGCACTTCTTCCGGAGAACTAACTAATGACACAAAAATAAAGAAGAACACCACTCCCAACGACACACCGGAAAACAAATGAATCAGTAAGCGCTTCAACTTAAAAAGCAGGGTATTGTCTGTTTCCTCGTAACTCAGGGTTTCTGGGTTGAAGTAATATTTCTTCTTCGCCATGTTTTTTAGCTCAATTTTAAACTTTTATCGTGCAATTGGTGCAAAAGTAATAAAATTGAAGTATTTTTGCAGTCCTTATAAGGGGATTTTACCATTTATTAAAAGATTAATGAATTGCTGACAGCTAGAATCCTCTTTTACAATTATAAATTGTAAGTGATTAAATTGTAAATTGTAAATGATTAAATAGTATATATTAATGACTTCACAGGAAATTCGTCAATCATTTCTCGATTTTTTCGCATCGAAAGACCACAAAATTGTACCTTCAGCTCCCATGGTTATCAAAGACGATCCGACTTTGATGTTTACCAATGCCGGGATGAACCAGTTCAAAAACATCATACTCGGGAATGACCCGATTAAATATGCCCGGGTTGCCGACTCACAAAAATGTCTGCGGGTGAGCGGGAAACACAACGACCTCGAAGAGGTTGGTCACGATACGTACCACCACACCATGTTCGAAATGCTGGGTAACTGGTCGTTTGGTGATTATTTCAAGAAAGAAGCCATTGAATGGGCCTGGGAATATCTTACCGGGGTAATCAAATTAGACAAGGACCGTCTCTATGTTACTGTATTCGAAGGATCTCCGTCAGAAGGACTATCCCGCGATGACGAAGCAGCTGAAATCTGGTCGCAGTTCCTGCCGGCAGCACGCATCATCAATGGCAACAAAAAAGACAATTTCTGGGAAATGGGCGATACCGGTCCCTGCGGTCCCTGTTCAGAAATCCACATCGATATCCGCGATGATGCCGAAAGAGCTAAAATCGACGGACTAACACTCGTGAATGGCAGTCACCCGCAGGTGATTGAAATCTGGAACAACGTATTCATGCAATACAACCGCAAAGCCGATGGCTCATTAGAAGGACTACCTGCTAAAGTAATCGACACCGGCATGGGATTCGAACGCCTTTGCATGGCTATCCAGGGCAAGAAATCAAATTACGACACCGATATCTTCCAACCCATCATACATGCAATAGGTAAAATTTGTGGTATTGCTTACGGACAAAATGAAAAAACCGATGTGGCCATGCGTGTGATTGCCGACCACATCCGCACCATTGCATTTTCTATTACCGACGGACAATTACCTTCCAATGCCAAGGCAGGTTATGTAATCCGCAGGATTTTGCGCCGTGCCGTGCGTTACGGTTACACTTTCCTTAATCAACGCAGCGCGTTCATGTACAAACTGATTGATGCACTGTGTGAAGTCATGGGAGGCGCATATCCGGAGTTGATTGCACAAAAGACATTGATAGAGAAAGTAATCAAAGAAGAAGAAGATTCTTTCCTGAGAACATTGGAGACCGGGATACGCTTGTTGGAAAAAAACCTCCCCCCAACCCCCTCCCAGGGAGGGGGCGTGTTGAGTGGGAAAGTGGCCTTTACATTATATGACACCTTTGGATTCCCACTGGATTTGACCGAACTCATCCTTCGTGAAAACAACATGAGCGTCAATATTGATGAGTTTAATGCTGAAATGCAACAACAAAAGGAACGTGCCCGCAATGCAGCAGCGATTGAAACCGGCGACTGGGTGATTGTAAGTGAAGGCGACAGCAAATTCGTGGGCTACGATTTCACAGCTTATGATACGGAAATTCTGCGTTATCGCAAGGTAAAACAGAAAAACCAGGAGTTTTATCAGCTTGTATTGTCGAACACACCATTCTATGCTGAAATGGGAGGACAGGTAGGTGACAGCGGCGTGTTGGTTTCAGAATCAGAATCCATTGAAATCATCGACACGAAGAAAGAAAATAACTTAGCTGTACACATCGCGGCAAAACTACCGGCTGATGTAACGGCTGCTTTTACTGCAAAAATAAACTTAGAAAAACGCCGGGCAACCGAAAGCAACCACTCGGCAACCCACCTGTTGCACGAAGCCCTGCGCGAAGTACTGGGCACACACGTTGAACAAAAAGGTTCTTATGTGAGTCCGGAAAGCCTGCGCTTCGACTTCTCACATTTCCAAAAAATGACAAAAGAGGAGATTCGGGCGGTAGAACGCATTGCCAATCGCAAAATAAGGGAAAATCATCCGCTGCATGAAATGCGTGAAACACCGATTGCAGAGGCACAGGCCATGGGCGCCATGGCTTTGTTCGGGGAGAAATACGGGGAAGTGGTTCGTGTCATTCAATTTGGCTCTTCAACCGAACTCTGCGGAGGAACCCACGTGGATGCAACCGGCCGGATTGGTATGGTACGCATCATCTCCGAAAGCTCGATTGCTGCCGGTATCCGGCGTATCGAGGCCATCTCGGGGGAAGCGGTAGAATTGCTGCTGGACATACAACAGGACATCTTATCTGATGCCAAAGAGATACTGCACAATGCGCCTGATATCCTGACAGCCATCCGCAAACAGACAGAAGAAAATGCGGAACTGAAAAAACAAATCGAGGTTTTCAACCAGGAAAAAATCATGCAACTGCGTGATGACCTGCTGCAAAAAGCAACCGAAGTAAATGGCATCAAAACTGTTCGTTACGAAGGTTCACTTACAGCCGACCAGGCCAAAACACTGGCTTTCCAAATCAGAAACATGCAAAACAACAATTTGTGCTTTGTGGCCGGTTGTGTACACGAAGGCAAACCTTCGTTAACCGTCCTGTTGAGTGATGATTTGGTTGCTAAGGGACTGAATGCTGTTAATATCGCCCGCGAAGCAGCGAAAGAAATACAGGGAGGCGGTGGCGGTCAACCCTTCTTTGCCTCAGCAGGAGGGAAAAATCCGGCAGGAATCAAACAGGCCATTGCAAAGGCATTGTCATTGGTAAGGTAAAAAGAACACGGATATGTTTAAAACAGTAGAGACAGGGTATGCCCTGTCTCTACGTTTTTTAAAACCAACGCCAACGTATTAATTCGACGTCAACGCATATTTTTGAAAATTATCCGTTAAAATTTATATCTTACACCCAGTGCGATACCATCGTATCCAAAATGAGTTCCGGGAATCAGATAGAAAGTCGGACGCCAGTCGAGTGACAACTGAATAGGGATATTGAAATTATACTCAATACCCAACTGCCCGAGTACACCAAGTCCCAAACCATTGTTGATACCAAGTGCACCACCGACACCGGCATACCAGTTAAATCCGGTAGCCAAAGCAGACAGATCCCATACCCATTGGTAAGCTCCATTCAGGTAAACACCACCATAAGCCCATGACCCGAATCCAAGATCAAGTTCAAGTCTGTTGGCACTACCTAAAGCGTGTTGATAAGAAATTTCCCCTCCGTTACCAAAACGGATACCAATAGCATTTCCATCTACCTGTGCATTTGTTACGCTTGCAAACCCGATTGCAAGAACTGCAATTAAAAACATTTTTTTCATAACATGTAATTTTAAATTAATAATTAGAGATATATTTGATTTTAAAAATGCCGTTTTTAATCGTGCCAATC
This sequence comes from Bacteroidota bacterium, assembly GCA_022708505.1. Taxonomy (GTDB): domain Bacteria; phylum Bacteroidota; class Bacteroidia; order Bacteroidales; family Paludibacteraceae; genus Paludibacter. Next base: position 15,437 of record JAKIYP010000020.1, on the reverse strand, counting down.
GCCATTCGCTCTGATTAATTCAACCAATTTGTCGACGGCTTCATTTTCATCGATATTTCTTTCAAGAATTTCTTTCTTCTTGTACAAACTCACCTTTCCGCGACCTGCACCCACATAACCGTAGTCAGCATCCGCCATTTCACCCGGACCGTTAACGATACAACCCATAATGGCGATCTTGAGTCCTTTCAGATGTGATGTTGATGCTTTCACCCGGGCTATGACCGTTTGCAGGTTAAACATGGTGCGACCGCAACTGGGGCAAGAAATATATTCTGTTTTGGTTACGCGCACCCGACAGGCCTGTAATATACCGAAAGCAACCGCATTCAGCTGCTCCACACCAATTGATTTCAGCGATTTCTCTTCGTCTTTTTCAAGAAAAATACCATCACCAAAGCCATCAAGGAACAAAACGCCTAAATCTGCAGCAGACTGAATCTGCAAGGAGGCTAAATCATCAACAACATACTTCCGGCAAAGAATTACCGGATTCAGCAATTGATTATTCAGCAGAGTGTGGAAGAAAGCACGCATTTCACCCACCTGATTCCGGTGATCTGAACTCAGTAAAACAATGGTATTACGTTCTTTTTTCAAACAATTCAGGATTTTCTCATTCAAATCCGGATAACTGAGCCGGAGAAATTTTGCTTCAGTTTTATCCTGAATTAACTGATCTGTTTCATCAGCAGCAAAAACCGGATAAACAGCACCTGTCTGACTAAACACCTGATTTTCTTTCAATAAATAATCGGGAATCGTCGTAAATCCCCCATCCTTATTCATCAAAACCACAGGCACCTGATCGCCACCGATATTCAGAATTTGATTTGTTTTTCTTCTGTTATATTCAAATACAGTAAATTCAGGAGAAACTGTTGCATTAATTTCGGGATGACCATTTTTCCGGGTAATGTGATCAACAAGTTGCCTTGCCACCGGGATTTCAGCTTCTGGCTCCTCACTCAGTGAAACGCGGATTGTATCTCCAATGCCATCGTGCAACAAGGCCCCTATTCCTACGGCGGACTTAATCCGGCCATCCTCCCCGTCACCGGCCTCTGTAACCCCGAGATGCAAGGGATAATGCATATCAAGCTTTTCCATTTCCGACACAAGAAGCCGAACAGCATGTACCATTGACAGTGTATTCGAGGCTTTCATAGAAATCACAACATCGTGAAAGTCCTCCTCGCGACAAACCTGTAAGAACTCCAGACATGACTCTACCATTCCCCGGGGTGTATCACCCCAGCGGTTCATCATCCTTTCACTCAACGAGCCATGGTTTACACCTATTCTGACTGCCCTCCCATGCGCTTTACAGATATCCAGTAATTGTTTAAAACGGACTTTAATTTTTTCATATTCAGCCTGATATTCTTCTTCCGTATAATCAGGAGAATCTCTTCTTACTAATCCAATAAAATTACCCGGATTGACACGCACCTTCTCAACATATTGAGCAGCCACATCTGCAGCATTGGCATTGAAATGAATATCGGCCACTAAAGGAACGTCAAAGCCCTGATTGAATAAAGCTTCCCGTATGTTTCTCAGGTTTTCGGCCTCGCGTGTACCTTGTGCCGTAAAACGTACAATTTCGCCTCCGGCCTGTACGATCCGGATACATTGCGCTACTGAATTTCCGGTGTCATTGGTGTCAGTATTGGCCATTGACTGTACCCTGATCGGCTCCCGCCCCCCAAGGAATACTTTGCCAACTCTGACTGTATCTGATTTTCTTCTTTTGTAGTTAAATTGATTGTACATGCTTATATTTATTTCTTCATCATCCTGACAGAGTCAGGTGCTAATTTAATTCTTTTTTTGTAATGTTCAATAAAAATGTTAGGCTCTGACCTTTCTGTAAAAAACGGTTCATCTTTATCAAAATCAATTTGTGTAGCATCAAACACCAACCCGGGAACGCCGTTTTCTTCTATGGGGAGATAGGTTTTATCCTGTTTATCCCTTTTCTCCATGATCCAGTCAAACATAATACTCGGTTCATAAACCGAATAAGGAACATAGTCCACATTCGCTTCTCCCTCTCCTATATACCAACTATCCGTCTTTCTGATCGTGGAGTATTTCACCTTTTTCCCTTTGTTGAATTTACCTCCAATCAACTTCATGGGTATGTTTACATTCAACTCCCATTCCTTTATATGTTCATCCGGTAACAAATTTACCAAATCCAATAACGCCATTCCAAAAGCCGAACATCCGGCTCCTTCCTGATGGTACCTCGGCCAGAAAGCTCCTCCATAAAAATCAGAAGGGGCATAATGTTCGTTCATTTTAGCTGAGTATTCTGTAACAAAATCCAGCATGCGTTTTGCGGCCGACTTGCTGACTTTATATCTGATAAAAGCCAGTTTATTTCTTTTTGCATACACATCCAGTTTATGCCTGAGCTCTTCATGCGACTCAATTCTCCCCTGCAAAGCCGCCCCCATAATTGCGTATCCGACTTTATGTTTAAAAATTAAATCCAACTTCTCTTTCAATTCTCCGGAGGTCTGCGCTATCAATAAAGTATCAGGAAGTAATGATGTATTAAACCCGACAGCAACATGCCCCAGTAAATAATTATCTTTCACTCCAATGGTTTTGATATAGCATTTTCGCATGGTTTTATACAATGCCGAAGGGCTTTCCCAACTCAACGGATGTAAAGTAGGCATCACGTAAACTGTAAATTCATGTATATCATCGTTCTTTCTTTCCGGATCAACTGCAACTACATCCATCAATAATAAAACCCCAAAAGCAATTAAAACTGCAAACCTAAGAAAATGACCCATAAAGACTGAAAACTTAATAACCTTGTTAAAGTTCGTAAAAATAAACAATTTTAATTACATGACACAAACGGATTCATTTTTTTATTTGAATAATTTTGATGGCTTTTCGCTTGTCTCTGTTTATCAACAATAATAGTAGCACTTATGTTTATCAAGATTGAACGAAGAACTAAAAAACTTCACTTTTCAGCACATTTTTTCACTTTTAATAAGAAAAAAGCATTAACTTTGCATCGTTTTTAAAAATGTATATTTATGCGTTTTCGACCAAAACTATTTGAAGTATTTAAAAATTATTCGAAAGAACTTTTTTATAAAGATCTGATGGCCGGCATCATTGTCGGCATAGTAGCTCTACCTCTTGCTATTGCATTCGGTATTGCATCCGGCGTTTCTCCAGAACAGGGACTTTTCACGGCAATTATCGCCGGTTTTATCATCTCATTTCTGGGAGGGAGTAAGGTACAGATCGGAGGACCAACCGGCGCATTTATTGTAATTGTATACGGAATTGTACAGGAATTTGGTATAACCGGACTTGCGGTTGCTACTATCATAGCAGGGGTCATGCTGGTTGCCATGGGGTTACTAAAGTTAGGTGTTGTCATCAAGTTTATCCCCTACCCCATCATTGTTGGATTTACGAGTGGTATCGCGTTAACCATATTCGCCACGCAAATAAAGGATTTATTCGGCCTGAGCATAGATAAAGTGCCGGCAGATTTCATCAGCAAGTGGGGCGTATATGCTGAAAACATTGGCACAACCAATCTACCTGCATTGATAATCGGTGTTTTAACAATTGTCATTATTGCGGTCACACCTAAATTTTCGAACAAAATCCCGGGCTCGCTTATCGCCATTATTCTGATGACAGTCGTTGTTTATTTTTTAAGGGAACATTTCGGCATGACTTCAATTGAAACAATCGGCGACCGTTTCAGTATTAACGCAGCGTTACCGAAAGCCGAAAGGCCGGTAATTACATTTGAAATCATTCAGACCCTTATGCCTGCTGCCTTTACCATCGCCATGCTCGGAGCCATCGAATCGCTTTTATCTGCTACCGTTGCCGATGGCGTGATCGGCGACAAACATCATTCGAATACAGAATTAATTGCTCAGGGCGTTGCCAATATTGTGGCGCCGATCTTTGGAGGGATTCCTGCCACAGGAGCGATTGCGCGTACTATGACGAATATTAACAACGGTGGCCGCACCCCCGTCGCAGGAATCATACACGCTGTCGTATTACTGTTAATTTTATTGTTCCTCGGAAACCTGACCAAACACATTCCGATGGCCTGCTTGGCGGGCGTATTAGTCATTGTAGCTTACAACATGAGTGAATGGCGCACTTTTAAATCACTGCTGAAAGGACAAAAATCGGATGTGGCCGTGCTCATTGCTACATTTTTACTGACAGTCATTTTCGATCTGACGATAGCCATTGAACTCGGTCTGGTATTAGCGGTCGTACTCTTCCTGAGAAGAATCTCGGAATCGACACAAATATCCATCTTCAAGCATGACATCGAAGAAGCAGAATATATAGAAGGTAATACGGAAGCAGAAAAGCTGGTACTTCCGAAAGGAGTGGAAGTATATGAAATTGAAGGTCCGTTTTTCTTTGGTGTTGCCAACAAATTTGAAGAAACCATGAAAATGCTGGGCGACAAACCGAAAGTAAGAATCATCCGGATGCGCAAGGTACCATTTATCGATTCAACCGGCATCAACAACCTGAAAAGTTTGATCAGGATGTCGGTGAAAGACAAAACAAAAATCCTGCTTTCGGGAGTTAACGAGCAAGTACACACAGCTCTTGATAAAGGAGGAGTTGCAGATCAGATAGGACAGGAAAATATTTGCAGCAATATTACGGAAGCATTAGAACGCGCCGAGGAAATAATAAATAAAAAATGTTGAAAATTTGATTTTTCCGATTCCTTTAACTATTTTTGTCTGAGATTTTTTTAAAAAGATGACAAATCGTTACGAAGAACTGATAAACGCATTTGAAAAAAAACTGCGAAAACTGATTTCGGAGTACCAGTCATTACAAACTCAAAATAACAAGCTACAGGCTGAACTGGCGCAGAAACATGAAAATCTGATTATTGCACATGGTGAGATTCTGGAGCTGAGGAAAAAAAACGAACACCTGTCATTGGCAAATCAGCTTAGCGGGTCCGGTGAAGGACGGGCAGAAGCAAAAAAACAAATCGACAGGATGGTGCGGGAAATTGATCAATGTTTGGCTCTTTTAGATGATTAGAGCATTATGAACGACGATATTTTTACTATAAATGTACAAATCGGAGGCTTTCCAATGGCACTTCGGATTCCCCGTGGCGACGAGGAAGTATACAGGAAAGCTGAAAAGCTGGTTTCCAGTCTAATAGAAGAATTTCACCTCAGGTATAAACAACGGGCTTATGAGGATATTCTCAAATTAGTGGCATACCAGTTAGCCGTAAAGGTTTCAAAAAACGATCTGACAGAAGATACAGCCCCTCTTGCAGACAGAATCAAACAACTGGAAAAAGAGTTGGATGCTGTACTGAATCAGGAATAAGTTTGTCGTAAACACCAATCATTCCCGCATGTCATCATGATTTTAATCATGCTTTGACGTGCGTTTTTTTTAGGTCTAACGACGAATATCAACAGTCAAACAACGTTAGACATTAGACATTAGATTATTAAACAAAACACTTTTAAACAAAATAAACACAAATAAACATGGTACTATACATCATAATCGGAATTATCGGACTGGTTATCGGCGGAGGAGGGGTTTACCTGATATTGACCGGCATCCATAAAAAGACGAAGCAGGACGCTTTGGCTGAAATAGAGCTACTTAAAAAGGACCAGCTCATAGAGGTAAAAGAAAAATTTATTGCCCTGAAAGCAGAACACGAACAACAGGTGCAACAACGCAATGCCAAGGTGCAGGAACGGGAAGTGAGGGCGCAGCAACGCGAAATGCAACTAAACCAAAAACAGGGGGAGCTGCAACGCAAGGCGAATGAAGTTGAGGTGCTCAGGGAAACCCATGAACAACAACTGCATTTGTTGGAGAAGAAAAAAACAGAACTCGATCACCTGACCCGTCAGGCTCAGGAACAGCTAGAAAGCATCTCCGGATTATCTGCAGAACAAGCCAAAGAAAAGCTGATCGAATCTCTGAAAGATGAAGCAAAAACCAACGCCATGTCGTATATCAACGACATCATGGAGGAAGCTAAGATGACAGCCAATAAAGAAGCAAAACGTGTCATCATCAACACCATCCAACGGGTATCGACTGAAACGGCTATTGAAAACTCAGTTACTGTTTTCCACATCGAATCCGACGAAATCAAAGGTCGTATCATCGGACGGGAAGGACGAAACATCCGGGCGCTGGAAGCAGCCACCGGCGTTGAAATTATTGTAGACGATACTCCGGAAGCCATCGTACTTTCGGCATTCGATCCGGTTCGTCGCGAAATTGCCCGCTTGTCGTTGCATCAACTCGTTACCGACGGCCGTATCCACCCGGCTCGCATCGAAGAGGTAGTCAACAAAGTGCGCAAGCAAATCGAAGAAGAAATTATTGAAATAGGAAAACGCACCACCATCGATTTGGGTATCCACGGATTACACCCTGAACTGATCCGCCTGGTAGGTAAAATGAAATACCGTTCCTCTTACGGACAGAACCTCCTGCAGCATTCACGCGAGGTTGCCAACCTGTGTGCTACCATGGCTTCTGAACTGGGACTGAACCCCAAAACAGCCAAAAGAGCCGGTCTGCTACACGATATCGGCAAAGTGCCTGATGATGAACCGGAATTACCGCATGCTATCCTGGGGATGCGTCTGGCAGAAAAATACAAGGAAAAACCCAATGTATGCAATGCCATCGGCGCACACCACGATGAAGTAGAAATGGAAACGCTGATTGCTCCGATTGTACAGGTTTGTGACGCTATCTCAGGTGCTCGTCCGGGCGCCCGTCGTGAAATCGTGGAAGCCTACATCAAGCGCCTGAAAGATCTGGAAAACTTAGCTGCCCAATATCCGGGTGTGGTTAAGACTTATGCCATTCAGGCCGGGCGCGAATTGCGCGTCATCGTTGGTGCGGACAAAATAGATGACAAAGAAACAGAATTGCTGTCATTTGATATTGCCAAGAAAATTCAGGATGAAATGACTTATCCGGGACAGGTTAAAATCACGGTAATTCGTGAAACAAGGGCAGTAAGTTACGCAAAATAACAAATCTGTATCAAATAAAAGAGGTGACCAATGCCAACGCGACGGTCACCTCTTTTTTATTATTCATTATCTACGAATTTACAGGCTCTCTTCAATCAGGTTTATTTTCTGCTCAATCAATCCTGCTTCTTCTTTCAGCGCTTCTATTTTTCTTTCCATTTCTCTTATCAAGCCACTTCCTTTTTTATTGGTTGATGTTAAGAAACCGATGTTATTCTCATAAGTAGCAATCTCGGACTTCAGGTGCTCATAGGCCCGCATCAGTTTTTCCCGTTCGCGCAACAGCTTATTCTCCCCTTTCGTCGACATATCTTTCAGGTTGGACTTGAAAGTATCAAGACGACGCTGATTGGCATCCACGTTGAGCTTCTCAAACATCTTATCAACAGCAGAACGATATTCCTTGTAAATTTTATCTTTATCCCGGAAAGGTACATGACCAACTTCATTCCACTGGGCAATGTATTCTCTCAGCATCGTCAACACATCAGCCGGAGTTTTATCCGTAACAATATCCAGCTCATTGATTTTAGCTATCAAATCTTTCTTCTTTGCCAGATTCTCAAGTTCTTCTGTTCTCTGACCAGAAGTATTCTTTTGCTTTTGTTCAAAGAAATAATCACAAGCCGAAATAAAACGCTTCCAAACCTCATCTGAATATTTTTTGGCAACAGGACCAATGGTCTTCCACTCTTTTTGTAAGCGAATCAGGGTTTCGGAAGTCTCTTTCCATTCGGTACTGTCCTTCAACTTTTCAGCCTGTTCACAAAGCGCCTTTTTCTTTTCCAGGTTATCACTCAGTACATTTTTGGAAGCTTTATAGAATTCTGCTTTGGCATTGAAAAAAGCATCGCAGGCAGCCCGGTAGCGATCGAATATTTTATGATTCGATTTACGGGGAGCAAAACCGATTGTACGCCATTCCTCCTGCCATCCCATGATGGTTTTAGTAGCTTCATCCCAGGCTTTATAACTATTCAGTGATGCAAAATCAAATGCTTCTATTTTTTCACATAAAGCAGTTTTTGCAATCAGATTATCTTCTTCTATTTTTCTGATTTCATCGAAATGACCCTGATGTTTGCGGTTGATAACGGCTGACGCTGCTTTGAATCGATTCCAGATTTCCTCCCGGAATTCCCTTGCAACCGGACCGGTTTCGCGCCACTCATCGTGTAGTTTTTGCAGTTGATGAAATGCGGAAATAACATCAGCTTCCTCATCCAAACGTTCAGCAGCCTCACAAATAGTAGTTTTTAATTCCAGGTTCTTCTTGAAATCATATTCACGAAGCTCGTTATTTATCTTTATCAAATCCCAGAATGACTCCTGACAGGTAGCATAAGACTTCCACAACTCGTTGACATGTTCCTGAGGTACCTGTCCGATGGATTTCCATTTTTTCTGCAACTCCCTGAACTCATTGATGTGAGAAGATACGTCGTCGTTACTCTCAACCAACACTTTCATCCTGTCCAGAATATGTTGTTTTTGAATCAGATTATTTTCTTTATCTGCTTCCATTTTGGCTATTAAAGCAGCCTTTTTGGTTTTATATTCATTCAACAGAGTTTTCAACTCCTCATCCAGTCCATCTTTAACTGGCTTATAATCATGCTCTTCACCCCCGCTTTCAAGAAAAACTTTCTTACTTTCTTCATTATCCGCTTTTAATTTTTTATAAAACAAAAGCTTGATATGTTCTACTTCATCTTTAATAGTTTCAATTTCCAGAGTAAGCAATTGCTTCAAATGCGCCACCAGTTCTTCCCGCGAAAATGCCTGCAAATCAAGAGATTTGGATTCCGGAACAACCTGTTTTTCTTTTTCTTCGGAAACAACTTCTTCTTCGGAAACAACATCAGCAACTGCCTCTTCTTTCGGTTCAACAGCTTCTGACGCTGCAACTTCAGGGGTTACTGTGGTTTCTGCTTCATCCTCCGGCTGAACAGTTTTAGCTGGCTCATTAACAGGAAGTTCTTCCGTAACCTGTGGATTTGTCTGATCGGGTTGTTGGGTTAAATCGTTATCCACCATTTCAGCATCCTTGTTTAATTCAAGTGGGTCCATTTTCAGCAATTTTTTCAGAATAAATCTTCGTTAAGAAAACTATCTATGTTGATTTTATTGTATTTAGCTGTACAAAAATAGATTATTTTTTTAAATATCCTTGTCTTTTATTAAAAAAACCTGATTAATCGTTCAGGATATGCCCCATCCTGTTCTTCTTGGTTTCCATGTAAAACTTGTTATGTGGATTCGGTTTGATTACCAGCGGGACATTTTCAACAATGGTCAGGTTGTAGGCCTCCAAACCGATTCTTTTCACCGGATTATTCGACATCAGTTTCAGCTTTGTCACCCCCAGGTTCATGAGAATCTGGGCTCCTACACCATAATCCCGTTCATCGGCATTGAATCCGAGGTGCAAATTAGCATCCACTGTATCGAGACCTTGTTCCTGCAGTTTATAAGCCTTAATTTTATTCATCAGACCAATTCCCCGGCCTTCCTGATTCATGTACACTAACACACCTTTTCCTTCTTTTTCAATTAACTGCATGGCTTCATGCAACTGTTCTCCACACTCGCAGCGTTGAGAGCCGAAGATATCGCCGGTCATGCAGGAAGAATGAACGCGAACCAGAATCGGCTCATCCTTTTCCCAGGTACCTTTAATCAGTGCCACATGCTCCATACCATTGGAAATCTGGCGGAAAGGTATCAGCCTGAAATCTCCGTAAGCTGTTGGCATATTGACTTCTACGCCCATTTCCACCAGTGATTCCGTTCTGAGCCTGTATGAAATCAGGTCAGCTATACTGATAATTTTCAGTTTAAACTTTTTTGCAAGTTCGATGAGTTCCGGTAAGCGGGCCATGGTACCATCCTCATTCATGATTTCAATCAGAGCTCCGGCAGGATACAAACCTGCCATCCTGGCTAAATCAACAGCGGCTTCCGTATGTCCGGCGCGACGAATAACGCCACGTGTTTTGGCACGCAACGGGAAAATATGTCCGGGGCGACCAAAGGTTTCGGGCTTCGATGTGGGGTCACACAATGCGCGGAGTGTAGCCGCCCTGTCATTGGCTGAGACACCGGTCGTACAACCTTCCAGCTTATCGATGGTAACTGTAAACGGAGTTGCGTGTACCGACGTGTTATTGGTAACTTGCATATCCAGGTCCAATTCTTTACATCTTTCTTCGGTCAGCGGCGCACAAAGTACACCACGACCATGCGTAATCATAAAATTGACGATTTCCGGTGTTATTTTTTCAGCCGCACATATAAAATCACCCTCATTCTCACGATCTTCATCGTCAACAACAATGACTACTTTACCTTCTTTGATGTCCTGAATCGCTTCGTCGATTGTATTTAAAAACCTCTTCATATATTGAATTATTTTGATTGACCGAGTTCATCTTCTACAGAAATACGGATGAACCGATATAACTTTATTTTAATGGTATGGAAAAACTTCACATAAGTTTCGGGATTGAACAAAGTAGCATCTACCGCGGCTTTATAAGTCAGGAACACCCCTATCGGAAATAATACGGCAGCGCTGAGCCACATACCCTGATATGCTTCCCAAATGCCTTCCCTGGCCATCTTGTAGCCGGTCAGGTCGATGATGTAATACACTACGAACATGAGTACCGAGATAACTACCGGAAAACCAAAACCACCTTTTCTGATAATGGCTCCCAACGGCGCTCCGATAAAAAAGAAAATCAGGCAGGCAAACGACAGGGCAAACTTCCGGTGCCACTCACTGGCATGACGGTTCATGTACATCTGAGGTTCACCGAGTAACAGCTTGTTATACTGAATGTGGTCGAGCATGCTTTTAGATCGCTCAACTGCATTATCAACTGCCATCGTCATTTGATCCTTTTCCAGTTTTAAAAACGCCGAATCCGGATTATAAGGGGTTAAATCAACATCCGGTTTCACATCGAGCGAAGTCTGAGATCCTCCATAACCCATGAAATATCTGTACTGCAACATTTCCTGTACCTGCGAGGCGCTCCTGATTTCAATAATCTGCTTAATAGAATCTATTGAATGAGACAATTCACTGATATTCTTGCTGATGTGCTGATCCTGCAACAGCGACTCATCATACCGGTTGAATTCTGAATCAAAATCATATAAAATTTCTTTCAGAGAAAAAGTTTCCCTGCGGTACGGTATATTCCTGGTGCCCGCCAGCTTTTGTTGCCGGAGATTCTCAAAGCTTTCTCCATTATACAGGGTGAGTAGGAGATACTTCTTATCCCCTGTCGGCTGGATTTTACCCGAATCGGCCAACAATACGGCTGCATTGTCGAATCCATTTGAGAAATCATAGATCATCAGGTCTTTCAACAAACCCTTTTCTTTTGCCCGAACATATAAATTCACGCCATTGATTCCCGAGTAAAATTCTCCGACCGGCACATCCAGTTCGGGAGATTTATGCCGGATGGAAAACAGGAGCGTATACATGTTCTTCTGCGATTTCGGCAGTACATTGTTCGAAAAGAAGAAAGCCGCAACAACAATCAGTCCGACCGTAATCATCAGAGGACGAATAATTCTGAACAGAGAGATACCCGCCGACTTCATAGCGGTAAGTTCAAAGTTTTCTCCCAGATTACCGAAAGTCATCAGCGAAGCCAACAACAAAGCCAGCGGCAGAGCCAGTGGAACGAGGGTCATGATGGCGTACATAAAAAATTCAGCCAACACATCCCATCCGATACCCTTACCTACCAAATCCGCGAAATGCTTCCACAAAAACTGCATCAGCAGGATGAAGATGACAATCAAAAAAGTCATCACAAAGAGCGTGAAGAAGCGTTTGAGGATGTATGAATCGATCTTTTTGATGACAGACATGGAAATTTGCTTTGGACGTGCAAATTTACTTTATTTTGTTCAATAAACAAGGGGATACCCTGAATTCACAAAACCTATGATTTTAACATACAGGTATGGTAAAATAAAACTCAGAACCTTTTCCTTCTTCACTTTGCACACCAATTTTACCTCCCATTTTTTCGATGTAAGCTTTCGAGATCGCCAGTCCGAGTCCGGCACCCTGTCGCGCCATTTTATCTTCCGGATCCGCCTGTATAAAACGTTCAAAAATTACAGCCTGTTTATTTTCAGGAATACCGGTGCCTGTATCTTTCACATAGCAAAAAAGATTGTTGCCTTCAACATGACATCCCAATTCAATAGAGCCAAACTGGGTGAATTTAACCGCATTTTTCAACAAGTTAATCAAAACCGACAAAAGTTTGTCCCGGTCGGTTTTAATTATTAATTCTTCCCGAATAGTTATACTGGTTTTAAACTGCAACCCTTTTTCATCTGTTTCCGGTTTGAAAAAAGTATATACATAATCCAACATTTCACTGATTCTCACCTGCTCTTTATGCACATGAATCACACCGGTTTCAATTTTTGAGATTTCAATGATATCATTGATCAGGTTAAGCATACGCAATCCCGACTTTTCGATGATATGTATGTATTGCTGTTGTTTTTCAGGCGGTAACTCCGGATTTTTCAACAAATCGGCAAAACCAAGAATTCCATTCATCGGCGTACGGATTTCATGGCTCATATTGGCCAGAAAAGCTGATTTAAGCCTGTCGCTTACTTCTGCCTTATCTTTTGCTTTCTTCAGTTTGATGTTTACCTCTTTATATTCCTCATTCTTTTCTTCCAACATTTTCTCGTACTGGACTCTTTCCGTCACATCGACACCAACACTTGCCACACCTTCAATTTCTCCGCTTTCTGAATAGAAAACAGTATTGAACCACGAAATATAGAGCGCTTCTCCGGATTTAGTTTGAATCGGATTATAGATATTATTATCTATTTTTTTATTGACAACACTGTCACAAAAAATTTGATATACATGCAGTTTTATTTCTTCGGGCAGAAATTTTGTGAACCAGTTCTGATTCATAATTTCTTCTTTGCTGTAACCGGTAATTTGTGATAAATAATTGTTGCAATACCTTACACGTCCATCCACATCAAGCAATAACGACACAATATTGCCGCTTTCCAACACCCTTAAAAATCTTTTCTCCAACTCCTCCAGCTTGGCCACAGCCTTGCTGTTCATAGCATTAAAATATTGTCGCAACATCAGAAATCCAATCAGTACTGTTGCTGGAGTATAAAGAAATATCAGAGGTATTGCAATAGTTTTAAACGTGTAAAGTATTTTTTCCGGTGGCAACAGAAAAACAGACAGAGCCATGAACAGGTGCACCACTAAGCCCATCATGAGCAGTTCCAGGTAATATTTCCCATCCCTCCACGAAGGACGTAAATATCGCCACAACAACCCGATTGTTCCGGAAGTAACAATGGTGGCAATTCCCATCCAGATACCGTCTCCGCCCATCAGGAAACGCACAATACCTGTCACGAGCATGGTGATAAAAGCCGGGATAAAACCAAAGAACAATCCGGATATTGAAATCATCACAGTACGGGTATCAAAAACCAGTCCCGGTCCCAATCGCCAGGGACTGAAAATAAGAATAACACCAATACCACTTAAAATAAAACCGACCAAAATCTTTGTTCCCAGACTTTTGGATTCCTCGTTTTTCACCCAGAAATTTTCATACAGCATGGTAAAAGCCAGCAAAATGGCAATGTTTTGCAATAAACCGATGATGATGGAATTTTCCATTTACAACTGATTAATTTTTAGTTTATAAAATGACAAATATATAAATAATCTGTCATTAAATTATTTACGATACAAGAGAAGCTATCGAAACTGGGTTTGTAAAAAAACAAGTAATCAGGTTAACATCTTGCATTCTATATTTTTTTTCTTTCTTTGCTCGCCTTTTTAATCCCCAATTCTTTTATAATTAATTTCATGCCGTCAAATTTACCCAATATTCTGATTGTAGATGACAACACGTCCTATCTTCTTTATCTGGAAATTATCTTATTTGACGTTAAAGCGAATATTTATAAAGCCGAATCCGGTCCGCAAGCCCTCGAAATAATTAAAGATGTTGAAATATCGATGGCTATTCTGGATGTCCACATGCCCATTATGAACGGTTTTGAGCTTGCATTGAAACTTAATGCCAAGAGAACAGGAAACAAAATTCCGATCATTTTCCTGACGTCGGATAGCCCTGTCATCGAAAAAATGTTAAAAGGCTACGAATCCGGAGCTGTTGATTATATTATAAAATCACTGAACAAAAAAGTATTAATCAGCAAAATCAATGTTTTTCTTGAGTTATTCTGGCAAAAACAACAACTGATTGAAAAAACGGAGAAGTTGAAACAATCTGAGAAAGAACTGTTACTGGCAAAGGAACAACTGGAGCAGGTCAACGAACATTTAATCAAGGCCATCGAAGAAGAGCGTACGAACATTTCCTACAAAGTTCATGACGAACTGGGAAATCAATCACAGCACTCAAGATGGATTTAAAATGGGTCAGAAACAATCTCCATGAAAAAGACATGTTGGCCGGGAAACTTGACAATATGATTGAAATCACCAACGAAGTAATTTCGAAAGTCCAACACATCGCTGCTGAAACACATCCCGGCATTCTCGATGATTTAGGATTAGTTGTTGCCATCGAGTGGTATTGCAAAGATTTTGAAGAACGCACAGGTATTCCGTGCACATTGTATTTAGAAGAAGTCACACCATTAAAGTCTTCTATCAATCTGGCAATATTCCGTGTTCTGCAGGAAGCTTTGACAAATGTGATCCGGCATGCACACGCATCTGCGGTTACAATTCAACTATTTAACAACGAACATGATATCATCATGAAAATTGCAGATGACGGTACTGGAATACCAACCGACAAACTGTCATCACCGGATTCATTCGGAATTATGTCCATGCGGCAAAGAATCCGGCAATGTAAAGGAATCATTAATTTTAAAAATACAACAGGAAGCGGATTATCCATAGAGATCAAAATTCCCCAAATGCAATTAAATTATGAATATTCTTATAGCCGATGATCACGCAATCGTGAGGGAAGGTGTTAAGCAGATTATAAAAACACTGCCTGAAGTTAATTTAATTGATGAAGCCAGTGATGGTAATATTGCCTACACGAAAATCCTGAGTAAAAATTACGATCTGGTTGTTCTCGATATTTCAATGCCGGGGATAACCGGTTTGGATTTGCTCCAGCGGATGAAAAATAAATATATTAAGACAAACGTATTAATTTTAAGTTTTTATCCTCAGGAACAATATGCTATCCGGGCTTTCAAACTTGGAGCATCAGGTTATTTATCGAAAGACAGCGCTTCCGAGGAACTTTCTCTTGCCAT
>JAKIYP010000086.1 GCA_022708505.1 Bacteroidota bacterium | reverse complement strand
CCAACAAAAACTTTAAAAAATTCCTGCTACGCGGCATGGAAAAGGTCGACATTGAGTTTGGTTTGCTCTGCATATCGCATAATCTGGCTAAATATGCAGTGAAAATGGCTAAATAACAGGAGAAATCCTCGTTTTTTGATCTAAAAACCAAAAAAACACTTAAAATCACTTCCTGAGATTTGAACAGATAGAAATATCTTGAAAAAACAACTTTTTCTATTTGAAAGGAAAGAGGCTGACTCAATTTTATTTTGAGACAGCCTCTACATTTTTCGTTAATTACCTCAATCCCCCTGCTCCTCTTATCTCCGGCGAAATTTCATTCAACCACCCAGCCTGTTGCAACACAGCCGATTGTACTTTAATGAAGCGGATATGATCAAGGTCAACGGGATTGCCATTTATATCAACAGCATTACTGATATCGAGACGATTTGAATATGTTTTGGAATCGAAGTCGGTTCCGGACCTGTTTTCAGCATAACCCCATGCGAAACGACCTTCGGGAACTGACCAGCTGCTCGCGTCGCCAACCTGTGTATTTTCGTACGCATCGGGCAGACGTGTTCCCTGAAATGTTACCTCATTGCTTTTTGTCTCAGCCCACCACCAGGAAGAAGTATAGGCATTACCAAAACCATCCTTCAGTTCACCGCTCTGACCGTTACTGTCTGTCCAGGTGATATTTGCCGCATCAACAGCAGGTTTGTAATAGGTTACGCTGTAATTACGTTGTGAGTTTTCAAACTCACTTCCCTTGAGTTCATACCAGCTTTCGTTGGGTAGTCCGTCGCCATTATCGTCCCGCATTACATATACCACGGCAGGTTCCGGTCCGGCGCCGGGCAAGGCGAACACTTCAAAATCGGGCCCCTCAGCATTTGTTATATTTGCTGAAAAACCGGCAACAACATAACCCCCAAAACCGCCCAGATACAACCAGCCACTATGTTTTGCTGGATTGCCAATGACGTATTGTATATCAGTAGGCTTGGCCTGAGCGGCATGTTGCCCTGGACCATATACATATTCAAATACCGTTGACAGATATATCGTGTTGTCTTCCTCTACTTCTTCTTTCGGTTCACAGGACGAAAACATCGCCATAACAGAAGTAACCAGGCAAATAGTATAAAAACAAAAAAACATCTTATGTGAACTCATATGTCTTATATGGTTAAATATTACTTAATAACCACCATCGTAGCGCCAAAGCCATATTCCCGGAAAGAAGCATCCTGATAATAATAAGACTTATAGCGGGTTTTCAGCAATTTCATGATTTCATTGCGCAACACACCCTCTCCTTTTCCGTGGATAAACACAATCTTCTGTCCTTTCTTATGTTTATTTTCGTCAATCACGCCATGAAACTTATCCAGCTGCAACTGCAACATGTCGGCATTGCTCATGCCGGTGGTATTATCCACCAACTCGTGGATGTGTAAATCCACCTCAATAACTTTTGGATTCAACAGCGTTTTCTGACGTTGCGGTTTAGGTGTTTCAACCGGCTCTTTGCTCAGCATCGCTTTCTTAATCTCGTCCGGAGATATCTCTGGCATTATGGCTTTCGGTTTCACCAAATCAAATAGCATAGCCAGTTCATCGAAATAATCATTTTCGGTAAAACTATGCAATTTGTAAAACTTCACCGGGGCAATTCGTAAATTCAGGTCAATAGCGGTCTGTGGTTGATATACTTTACCTTGTTTGTAGGGCACAAGCTGTATTTGCAGGTTTTCCCAGTCATTTAAGTCTGCATTGGCAATGCGCGAAATTTCTTCCTGCATATTCGGTTCGATGATGCCGTTGGCAACAGACTTACGTTGATTTTTTTCTCCGACAATCAGGTTGTAAAACAGAAAATAATTACTGTCGTTAATCAACAGGCAGTCGTACTCACTGGTTTGCAGATTCCTGATATCGATAGGTATAAAAGCCAGCAACGCACGCAACTCGTCCCCATCTGCTGTTTCAATAATCTCTACCGGTTTTGGAGTCTCAATTTTGACATTTTGTACAGGATCTTCCGACGGAATATCCGCTGCCGGTTTCGAACTAAAATCTTTTAACGGGAAGTTAGTCTCCATATTAACCCGGGGCACTGCCACACATTCGCGTTCCAGTGCCGGAATTTCGAAACCATCTTCATCTTCTACGTACACGATGCCTTTCTGAGCATCAATGCGGGTTACTTTGCCTCCGCCTACGGCATTCAGGAAGCGAACAGTGTCGCCTTTTTGTATGTTGTTTTTTTGCATGTTGTTTTTGTTTTCAAGACCTGTCAGGTTTATAAAACCTGACAGGTCTGAGATGTTTATTTTATTGAATTAACTGATAATCTTTAATTAAAATATCCGGTGAAATTTTTAATTTAACGGTTAGCTGACGAATCATCTCCAGTGTAAGTTTTCTTTTTTTGTTTAACACTTCTGAAACCCTGTTTTTCCCCCCAATTGCCGGAGCCAGATCTTTTTGTTTTAATTGCATTTCTTCCATTCTGATTTTTATGGCTTCTATCGGATCTGGTGCTTCAATAGGATAATGAACTCTTTCATATTCATCAATTAATAACGCGAGGATATCAGCATAATCACTTTCTTTCGAATCAACAGGAGCATCAAAATACTTTTCAAGTTCTTTCAATGCCTCATGATAGTCTTTTTCTGATTTAATTAATCTGAATTCCATATTTATATTGTATTTGCGTTAATGTTGTCATATTCCTGATGTGTACCTATGAATCTAACAAACATCCACTGTTTCTCAAAATTGAATTTAACAATCAACCGGTATGCATTTCCTTTGATATTAAAGACCACACGCTGGTTTTTAAGAATACTCGCATTTGCATAGGCATTCTTCACATCGTTCGGAGATTTCCAATCTGATTTCATTGCAGTTTCGTACCAGGTTTTAAGAAACTGCTCTGTTTCAGGATGTTTCTCCCAAAATTGCCGTAAGGTTCCTTTAGAAAAAATTCTTTCCATAGTTAATTGGTTTGCAAATATAACATAAAGTTCCCGAATTGGGAATTTTGTTGTGTGTTTTTATTAATTCGAATTGGTAAAATTCAAATTTTTTCGTAAACATTTTTCAAGACCTGTCAGGTTTTAAAAACCTGACAGGTCTGATACCCTTTTCTTTTTGTGGTTAATTTTATTACTTTTGCACAAAAATACAACATTTTACTGATTCACGTGAACAAAGATTTCAACAGCAACCCCATTCTGATAGATGATTACGATTACGCATTGCCGGATGAATGCATTGCAAAATACCCTTTGAAAGAGCGGGATCAATCGAAATTACTCGTTTACCGTAATGGCGAAATCAGCGAAGATATTTTTTTGAACGCAGTGAGTCACCTACCTGAACACGCTTTGCTGGTATACAACAACACGAAGGTGATCCATGCCCGGTTGTTGTTTCAGAAATCAACGGGAGCACAAATTGAAATATTCTGCCTGGAGCCTCTCGCTCCCTCCGATTATGCTTTATCGTTAAGTTCAACGGAGGGCTGCACCTGGAAATGCATGGTCGGTAACCTGAAAAAGTGGAAGCAGGGTAACTTAGCAAGAAATATCAGTATCAACGGACAAAGCCTTCAAATAACCGTTTCTCTGATTGAGTCCACAGGCAATACCCACCAAATCCGGTTCGAATGGCACAATTCACACATCAGTTTTGCTGAGATACTGGATAACGCAGGCGAGTTACCTATTCCACCCTACCTCCACCGGAAAACGGAGGAAAGCGACAAAACAACCTACCAAACGATTTACTCCAAAATTAAAGGCTCCGTGGCTGCTCCAACAGCCGGATTGCACTTCACGAAGCAGGTACTTGATAGTCTGAAACAAAGAAACATCCTGACCGACGAACTGACTTTGCATGTGGGTGCAGGGACTTTCCAACCGGTAAAAGCAGCAGACATCGCTGATCATGAAATGCATGCCGAGGTGATATCAGTAAGAAAAGAGACAATTGAGAAGCTGCTTCAACACGATGGGAATGTAATCGCTGTAGGAACAACATCAGTCAGGACGTTAGAAAGCTTATATTACATTGGGGTACAAATACTCCATGAAAAAGTTACACCTGACAAATTGATCCGGGTGGAGCAATGGGAGCCTTATCAGCAAAAAACTGACATTTCGACCGAAATGGCTTTACGGGCTATCTTAAATTATCTTAATAATCATCAATTGACCGCTTTACATGCCCAAACCCGAATCATCATCCATCCGGGCTATGTTTTCAGGGTAATCCGGGGTATGTTTACCAATTTCCATCAGCCCAGAAGTACTTTGCTATTGCTGGTTTCCGCATTCACAGGCGAAAATTGGAAAAAGATATACGATTACGCCCTTTCGCATGACTTCCGTTTTTTGAGCTATGGCGACAGTTCGTTGTTGTTAAAATGAAAACTGACAGGTTCTGCACTGGCAGGGAAATTGAGATTAGCGGAGAGCGGAAAACGAATAGTGAATAGCGAAAAGCGGAGAACGGAAAACGGAAAATTATTTGCGACAAAACTTATATGTAACTTATATGGCTTATATGGTTTAAAGGTTTAAAAATTAAAATTAAAACAATATGATTATTTGGATTATTTTTGGTGTAACTGCTTTAGTGAGTTTCTTAATTCAAAGCAGTCTGAAATCGAAGTTTAAAAAATACTCGAAGATTCCGGTAGGGTTAACCGGTAGGGATATCGCGTACAAAATGCTGCAGGAAAACGGGTTGACCGATGTGAAAGTTACCTGTACGCCCGGTCAGTTGACTGACCATTACAACCCGCTGAATAAAACGGTGAATCTGAGTGAAGAAGTTTATCATTCAGCCAGTGTGGCAGCAGCCGCTGTAGCAGCCCATGAATGCGGCCACGCCGTTCAGCACGCCACGGCTTATGCGCCTCTGCAAATGCGTTCACGTTTAGTCCCTGTGGTTAGTTTTGCCTCCAACTGGGTACAATGGGTATTGCTTGCCGGAATCGTTTTTATGGAATCCTTCCCGCAACTACTGCTGATTGGTATCATTTTATTTGCCACTACCACCCTTTTCAGCTTCATCACCTTGCCGGTGGAGATCAATGCCAGTCAGCGTGCACTTGCCTGGTTAAGCAATGCCGGCATCACGAATTATTCAACTCATGAGCCGGCAAAAGACGCATTAAAAACTGCTGCCTATACCTATGTGGTAGCCGCTCTGGGCTCTTTGGCAACACTGCTTTATTATGTGATGATATTCATGGGAAGAAGAGACTAATCTAATTTAGAAAAGTTTATTTTTCATCCTTTTCCAAGCAGGAATGTTCTCGGATTTTTCGAGAACTTCCTCATCATCCAGGTCTTCCAGATCAAGTGATATCGTCTCGATTTCCTCATCAACCTCAATCGGCAGTTCTGCTTGTACAGGCTTACTTTTATCTATAGATGACGAATAGTAAGTTTGTATGGATTTTTCAATATCGGGACGAGCAGGCTCAACACTTTGCTCGGCTTCCGGTTCTTCCGTGATTTCATTGTCGCCATCAAAAGTGACGGTTTTGAACGCTGTCTGCTGACGGATTTTTTTCTTTGCTGAAGCGGGCATGCCCGGGATATCGGACACATCGTAACCGGTAGCAATCAGGGTTATTTTCACATTTTCACCCAGGCTGTCGTCGAAAGCAGCACCCCAAATCACCTGAATATCTTCTCCAATCGAAGCCATAAAATCATTGATTTCTTTAACTTCTTCCATTTTAATCTGATATTCCTGTGCACTTGAACAGTACAGATTCAACAACACCTTACTTGCACCGCTTACATCGTTAGTATTTAACAACGGAGAATTCAGCGCGTCCTGTATCGCTTTGGTAATACGTTTTTCTCCGGAAGCATAACCTGTATTCATGATGGCCACATTACCTTTGCTCAGGATGGTGTACACATCCGCGAAGTCGGTGTTGATATAACCCGGAACCGTGATAATCTCTGCAATGCCTCTGGCTGCGTTGGTCAGCACATCGTCGGCTTTGGCAAAAGCGTTCGACAACTCCAGGTCGGCAAAAATCTCACGTAACTTTTCATTATTGATAACCAGCAAGGCATCCACATGTTCACTCAGAGCTGCAACTCCTTCGAGCGCCTGGCGAATCTTCAGGCCACCTTCAAATGCAAAGGGAATTGTCACAATACCAACCGTCAGGATACCTAACTCATGCGCCGCCTGAGCAACCACCGGAGAAGCTCCCGTACCGGTTCCCCCTCCCATACCAGCGGTAATGAAAACCATTTTCGTATTATCTTTCAACACACTTTTGATGCGATCAATGGATTCTTCCGCAGCTTGTCGTGCCACTTCAGGATTTCCACCGGCACCTAAACCTGCGCCCAGCTGAATCTTGAGTGGAACCGGAGAATTTTGCAAGGCCTGGTTGTCGGTATTACATACTACAAACGACACATCCCTGAACCCCTGATTATACATGTGATTTACTGCATTTCCACCACCACCGCCGACACCAATTACCTTGATAATCGCAGGGTCGATCATGGGTAAATCTACTAATGGCAAAATATCTTCCATATTATATATATTTACGATTTTATTATTTACAATTTAAGAATTTGAGTCACAAAAGGATGACTAAGGAAACAAAAAGAAAATTTTAATTTATTAAACCATATAAGTCATATAAGTTACATATAAGCTAATTAACTATCCACTGACCACTAACCACTAACCACTATTGGGCGCAAGCATTGCGCCCCTACTCCTTTTTCACCTCCATCTCAGTATCTTCCTCAAAGAAACGGATGATACCTTGTGTTATTTTTTCGGTTATGGATTTACGCTTTGGTTTTTTTTCCACTTCGGTTTTCTCAATCACCTCTTTATGTTCCAACCTGTAGTCATGTGTCAGAATGATGGTACCAACCACCTGTGCATACGACAAATCCATAAATTTCCCGGGTGTGTCAGGAGTCAGCCAACCCGAATGATCGCCATAGCGTGTTTGGATTCCGGACTTTTCCTCAACATAATCCCTGACTTCTGCCAATTTAGCACCTCCACCCGAAATAATCACGCCATTGGGGATCTGACTTTCATACTGATTCAGGATTTTAAATATCGGTTGAAAAATCTCATCCAGCCTGGATTCTATGATCATAGCCAGGAAAGTGGTTGTAATCACAACCGGTGGGTCTGCCGGATTTTTTGCCGGCACCCTGATATTCACAGGAGCGCCGACAGCCTTTTCCATAGCAACCCCTTTTTTACATTTTAACTTCTCAGCATAGGCTTCAGTTATACCAATCTCTTCAATATCCTTCGTGATATTCCTCCCTCCGAGTGGAACCACCATGAGGTATTGCAGGATTTCATTCCGGTAGATGGCAAGTGTTGTAGAAGAATCGCCCATATTGATAACCGCACAACCGGCCTGCCTGTCTTCCTCTTCTGTAACCGCGATGGCAAAAGCCTCTGCAGCCAGCGGGATGTGTTCAACATGACAGTTGTAGATTCTTTCTAAACATTTATGCAGTTGCACCTTCATTTGAGCACTGCCAACCACCAAATGATAGTTTCCAACGATGTAAGTTCC
>JAKIYP010000085.1 GCA_022708505.1 Bacteroidota bacterium | reverse complement strand
CTATCGGGTGAAACGTCCTGTGTTGCATGGCTATGCTGTGATGTGTGGACTTTTATGCGAACTGTACCTGTCGCACGTAAAACTTGGTTTTCCGAAGGAAGAGCTGTTGAAATTGAAATACATGACTAAAGCATTTTATGGTCTGTTTGATTTCGATTGTCATGATTACGAGGCGCTTTACGAATTGATGACACACGACAAGAAAAACGAATCGAAGGAAATCAACTTTACTCTTTTGTCGGATATAGGTGAAATTCAGATTAATCAGACGGCTTCAAAGGAAGAAATTTTTGAAGTGTTGGATTTTTATCTGATGGGATAAGTGATGCAATTTGGTGAGTTTTCTACTGAAAAAAAATTAAATATGAAACGAACATTGATTATCGGCGCAAGCAGCAACCCGGAGCGATATGCTTATAAAGCTGCAGAAAGGCTTTTAGCCCATGGTCATGAAATTGAATTGCTCGGCCTCCGTCCGGATGTGATTTTTGGCCAAACCATTGATACGGAAAGAAAACAATATCAGCATCTGGATACGGTGACTTTGTATATAGGTCCGAAAAATCAGCCGGGTTATTATGATTATGTTGTTTCATTGAAACCTAACCGGGTGATTTTTAATCCGGGAACTGAAAATCCGGAATTTGAAATAATACTTAAAAAGAACGGGATTGCATACGAAGAGGCGTGTACCCTCGTTTTATTGGGAACAAATCAGTATTAGTGATCTAAAGCTAAGGTCTAAGGTCTAAAGTCTGAGGTCTGAATGCTTATATGTAACTTATATGGCTTATATGGTTTAAAAATTTACTTTTGTGTTTCCTTAGTGTTTCTTTTGTGCCTTTTGTGGTTCAAGAGTTTAAAATTTCAAAGTGAATTAAAAAATTATTTATATATTATGAAGATTGCATTGATTGGTTATGGAAAGATGGGGAAAATCATCGAACGTATAGCCAAAGAACGCGGACATGAAATCGTTTCTATCATAGATGTTGATAATATATCTGATTTTCAGTCGGAAAGCTTTAAAAGTGCAGATGTAGCTATTGAGTTTACTGTGCCGCATGTAGCCCTGAGGAATATTCACAGTGCTTTTGCTGCCGGTGTGCCCGTTGTTTGTGGCACAACAGGCTGGACGGAACATCTGCCTGAGGTTAAACAGGAAATAGCAGCCAAAGGATATACCCTTTTCTGGAGTTCTAACTTCAGCATTGGTGTAAACATCTTCATGGCTGTAAATAAATATCTGGCTAAATTGATGAATAAATTTCCGGCTTATAATGTGGAGATGACCGAAGTACATCATACGCAAAAGCTGGATGCCCCGAGTGGTACGGCAATCACACTGGCTGAAGGAATTCTGGAAAATCTCGAGCGTAAAACAAGTTGGTCGAAAGAGGTGGAGTCAACACCTGAATCGATGGCCATTAAATCAATCAGGAAAGGTCAGGTCCCGGGTATTCATACCATCGTGTATGATTCGGATGTGGATTCGATTACCATTACCCACGACGCGAAAAGCCGTGAAGGATTTGCTTTGGGCGCTGTAATTGCAGCTGAATTTACTGCCGGGAAAAAAGGGTTTTATACCATGCAGGATTTATTGAAATTTGAACGCTTCTGAAACACCTTGACTGTTTCTTGCTTAAAATACATTGAGACAGTTCTGTTACTAAAATAGAAAAAAACATAAACATCATGACTCAAGAGCAACAAAACACCCGTTTTTCTCAGCCTCTTAAACAATGGATTAAGGCTATTATTTGGTGTGTAATTTATATTCTTTTTATCGTTTGGGTAGGTAATTTCTGGTGGTTATTGTTGCTGCCGGTGGTTTTTGATGCTTTTATCACCAAACTGATACCCTGGACATGGTGGAAGAAGTCGAAAAACAAAACTTTTCTGGCGGTAATGGGATGGGTCGATGCTATCGTTTTTGCTTTGATCGCAGTGTATTTTATCAATACATATTTATTTCAGAATTACCAGATTCCAACTTCTTCTTTGGAGAAAAGTTTACTGGTAGGCGATTTTCTGTTTGTAAGCAAAGCGAGTTACGGTCCCCGCGTACCTAATACGCCCCTCTCGTTCCCGCTTGTCCAGCATACCTTTCCTGTTATCAATACTAAATCATTTCTGGAAAAACCGCAGTGGGATTATAAACGACTGAAAGGTTTCGATCGTATTGAAAGGGACGATATTGTGGTATTCAATTTTCCGACAGGCGATACAGTTCCAGTAAACAAGCAAAACCCTGACTATTACATCAGTTGTTATTATGAAGGATATAACAGCCTGAAAATGCAACAGCCCGGAATAGAGCCTGATGTGGATGCTGTGATGGCGGCAGGAAGGACAATCGTAAGGTCAAAGAAACAGGAATATGGCGAAATTGTCTATCGTCCGGTCGACCGCCGTGAGAATTATGTAAAAAGATGCGTGGGTATTCCTGGTGACTGGTTTGAAATTAGGGATAATCAGATTTTTGTTAACAACGAGCCACAGGAAGCTCATCCAGGCATTCAGTATAATTATTATGTGCAAACCGACGGACGTTATCTTTCTGCAGATATGCAGACTAAACTGGGTATCAGCAAAGAAGACCGGCTGATGTTGAATGCCCAGTATGATTACCATTTGATATCGTTTTTAGGGATGGATCCGGCCATGCCAATCTATCATTTCCCGTTGACTGCTGAAATGCTCGAAAAAATGAAACGCTATCCGGGTGTTGTGAAAATCGCGATTGAACCCTATGAACTGGGAGGAGATGTTTTTCCTCTTGGCGGAAAAAAGAACTGGAACCGCGACAATATGGGACCTGTTTACATCCCGAAAAAGGGAGCTACACTCCGGTTGAATGCGTATAATTTCCCGATTTATGAACGTATCATCCGGGTGTATGAAAAGAACACCTTGGAAGTGAAAGACGGCAGGTTCTTTATCAATGGAGAAGAAACGGCTTATTATACTTTTAAAATGGATTACTACTGGATGATGGGCGATAACCGCCACAACTCTGCAGACTCCCGTTACTGGGGTTTTGTACCGGAGGATCACATTGTAGGACGACCGGTAGCTGTATGGCTGTCGCTTGACAAGGATAAGGGCTGGTTCAATGGTAAAATAAGGTTTAACCGTTTCTTTAAGGATGCTCGCCGTTAACGCTGTCCCGGACACAAATATCTCCGGCCGGTATTGTTTGAGTACAGCCTATCTCGCTCCGGTTGAGTATTACGAGGTACTTGCCAATGCAGAAGAAGTGTTGCTGGAACAACATGAGTTCTATATAAAGCAGAGTTACAGAAACCGTTGTGTGATTTCTACAGCCAATGGTTTGATGGACCTCACCATACCCGTTGAGAAGTTTGAAAACGGGAAAACACACATCCGGGATGTGAGAATTTCATATCATGGTAACTGGCAGGCACAACATTGGAAATCCATAGCATCGTCATATAATTCCAGTCCGTTTTTTGAGTATTATGTGGATGATTTGATTGGTTTTTATGAAAGAAAATGGAATTTCCTGTGGGACTTTAATATGGAAATTCAACAAAAAATATTAGGGTTGATCGATATACAACCTGTGGTCAGATTAACCGCTACTTATTCAAAGGATTTGCCAAATGATGTATTTGACTTAAGGCCTGCAATACATCCCAAAAAAGAAGCAGTTTTTAAGCAGCATAAAACATATTATCAGGTTTTTGCGCAGAAGTTTGGCTTTCATCCCAATCTGAGTGTATTGGATTTGTTGTTGAATATGGGAAATGAAAGTGTTTTTGTATTAAAAAAATAAATTAACAGGGTGATAAAGTGGCGAATTATCAGTACTTTTGTGTGTTAATTGAGTTAATTAAATAATTATGGAACAGATCGATTGGAGTAACCTGGGTTTTGGTTACATGAAAACGGATTTTAATGTACGTTGTACTTTCTCTGAAGGAAAATGGGGAGAGTTGGAGGTTCATGAAGACGAATATATGCAATTGCACATGGCTGCAACCTGTATTCATTACGGACAGGAAGTTTTCGAAGGATTGAAAGCTTTCAGAGGTAAAGATGGAAAAATCCGGATTTTCAGAATAGATGAAAATGCAAAACGCATGCAACATTCTTGCAAAGGCATTTTGATGGAGCCTATTACCAGCGAAATATTTCGTGAAGCTGTAATTAAGGCCGTAAAACTAAACGAACGTTTTGTTCCGCCATACGGTTCCGGCGCCTCTTTATATATTCGCCCATTCTTGTTTGGCATCAGTCCGCAACTGGGTGTGCGTGCGGCCAAAGAATATCTTTTTATTGTGTTTGTAGCACCTGTCGGTCCTTATTTTAAGGGTGGATTTGCCACGACACCTTTCGTCATTATGCGTCAGTACGATCGTTCAGCTCCGCTGGGAACGGGTAAATACAAGGTTGGCGGAAACTATGCAGCCAGTTTGGTTGCCGGCGAACATGCACATGCTCTCGGCTATTCGAATATCTTTTACCTGGATGCAAAAGAAAAGAAATACATCGATGAATGTGGTGCAGCTAATTTCTTTGGAGTTAAAAATAATACTTATGTTACGCCCCGATCGAATTCAATTTTGCCTTCTATCACGAACAAAAGTTTAATGACCTTGGCGGAAGAATTGGGCATGAAGGTTGAACAACGTTCAGTTCCTGTAGAAGAGCTGGCTACTTTCGAGGAAGCAGGTGCTTGTGGAACTGCCGCTGTTATCAGTCCGATAGAGCGAATCGACGATTACGACACAAAAGTCAGCTATGTTTTCTCCAAGGATGGAAAACCCGGTCCTGTTTGTGATAAGTTGTACCATAAACTGCAGGCAATTCAATGCGGTGATGAACCGGATTTATACAATTGGGTTACTGTTGTGGAATAACAATATAACTGCATCGTAACAAACCTATAGCTGAATTTAAAGGATACACTGTTTAAGCTTCTAAGAAGTGAGTTTGCACCTTTTAAATCCAGCTATAGGTTTGTTTTTGTATAATATCACCGGATTTTCTCAATATCATCCCAAAAACCCGGATAGGATTTGCTTACAACCTCAGGATTCTCAATCACGATTGACCGGATGAAAGCTGCCGGAGCAAAAGCCATTGCCATGCGATGGTCATCATAGGTTTTTATCGATGGTGTTTCAGATGTATTGACCGGCAACGTCTGTCCCTCCCATGCTAATTCTCCTTCCGCAGGTTCATGCAGCACATAGCCAAGTTTATTCAGTTCCGTAATGAGAGCTGCCACACGGTTGGTTTCCTTTATTTTCAGGCTTTGAACACCTTTGAAATGAAAAGGAATGTTTTTCAAACAGCAGGTAACAGCAAAAGTCTGTGCTAAATCAGGTTGATTGACAAAATCATACTCAAAACGGGAACAAGTATGGTTGTTTGTGGTAATTTCAATACCTTCAGACTGATAATCTGTATGTACTCCGAGTTGTTCAAATAGTTCGGCTAATTTGCTGTCACCCTGGTAACTATGCTGATGGAGCCCTCTCAGGAAGAAACGACCTTCTCCTGTAATTCCCAGTATTTCGTACCAGTAAGAAGCAGCCGACCAATCCGACTCAACTTTGTATCTCAAGGGCTTATAAGACTGTGGTTTAATTTCGATGATATTGTTTTCAAAATTAGCTTTCACTCCAAAGTCTCGCATCATATTCAGGGTCATAAGGATGTAGGGGACCGAAATCACATTTCCTTCGAGGATGATTTTCAGTCCTTTTTGCATATAAGGAGCTATCATCATCAATGCTGAAATATACTGACTGCTTACACTTCCATTTAACCTGATTTCACCACCGGAAAGGGCACTACCATAAATTTGTAAAGGAGGATAACCTTCATTTTCGAGGTATTTGATTCTGGCGCCGAGACTGTTCAGGGCATCAACCAATAATTTGACAGGTCTTTCCTTCATCCTTTTGCTGCCGGTAAGCACCCATTCCCCAACTGTTTTCGACAGAAAAGCAGTCAGAAAGCGCATCGCGGTGCCGGCTGCCCCAATGTCGAAAGTTGTGTCGTTCGAGTCCAATGCCTTAATCATTACATTGGTGTCGTCGCAGTCCGAGAGATTTTCTATTTCGTAGGGACTATATGCCAATGCATTTATAATCAAAGCCCTGTTGCTGATGCTTTTCGATGCAGGTAATGTGATGTCAGCTTCAACTCTTTTTTTAAGAAAATGAAGGGGTTTTATCGTCATGTCAGAATTTAATATTTTTAGTTATTGCTGTCCGCTAAGAAGTCGCCAATCTCCGGTCTTTAGTTGCAGTTATTTGTTTCATAATTAAACAGCCAGTTCATAGATTTTCCTTACATCTTCCTCGGTTAATTTAACAAAACTGCCCAAGGTCCGTTTCCCGAGTCCCAGTGTTTTTACCAACACCGGAATATCCTCTGCTCTGGCTCCCAGTTCAGTAAAGCGTACAGGCATACCAATCGATTTCATAAACTGTTCGTAACGCGCAATGCCTTGTAATGCAGTGTTTTCAGGATGTTGAAAATCCATCTCGCAGTCCCATATTCTTACGGCAAACTGAGCAAAGCGTGCCACATCGTGATGCATCACATATTTCATCCATGCAGGAAACATTACTGCTAATCCTGCGCCATGGGTTACGTCATATAGTCCGGAGAGTTCATGCTCCAACATGTGTGTAGCCCAATCTTGTTCCCGGCCTACCCCGCAGATGTCGTTATGAGCCAGCATTCCGGCCCACATCAGGTTGGCGCGTGCTTCATAGTCGTTCGGGTTTTTCAATGCTTTAGGCGTTTCTTTAATAATCGTTTTGATGATGGCTTCGCCCACCCGATCGGTTATTTCCACCTCTTTTGTGTTCGTAAAGTAACGTTCCATTACATGGGCAATCATATCGGCGGCACCGGCAGCTGTTTGGTAAGGTGGTAATGTACAGGTAAGTTCCGGATTCAGAATTGAAAATACCGGCCGGATTAAATCGCTGTTGGCTGAACGTTTGAGCATGCCGTTTTCGTGTGTGATAACCGAGCCTGTTGAACCTTCACTTCCGGCGGCAGTCAGCGTAAGAATGGTGGCAACCGGCAATGCTCTTTCTATTCGTTTCCCGGAGTAGAAATCCCAGAAGTCACCATCGTAAAGCGCTCCGATGGCGATGGCTTTAGCCGAGTCAATGGCACTTCCACCTCCTACAGCTAAAATAAAGTCAATGTTTTCTTTTTTACAGATGTCAATACCCTGATAAACAAGTCCACTGCGAGGATTGGGCACAACCCCTCCCAACTCGGTAAAATAAACACCCACCTCTTTCAGCGAATTTTTTACCCGGTCAAGTAATCCGCTTTTCACAACAGAACCACTTCCATAGTGGATTAATACTTTAGAACCTTTAAATTGTTTTACCAATTTACCTGATTCATTTTCACGACCTTTTCCGAATACGAAATAAGTCGGACTGTAAAAATTGAAATTGTTCATATCTTTTTATATTTTAGCCACAAAAGACACACAAAAGTAAATTTTTAAACCATATAAACCATATAAGCTAATATTCATTTACGATTTAGCTATTTACTATTAAGCATTTAAACCAAATTAAAAACATTAAGTTT
>JAKIYP010000084.1 GCA_022708505.1 Bacteroidota bacterium | reverse complement strand
TTTCATACGGATAATCTATATCCAATTGAAAATCTGACATAATCGCCACGTGATCCCATAATTTGTGTTTGAAATCATTCACATCCCTCAAGTAAGGGAATAAATTACCCATGGTGTTGATGATGGTTTTCACGCAACGTGTACGTTCCTCGCGATCTTCAATCGACATAGCATGTTTAACCATTTGTTGTATATTTCGCCCATATTCAGGCATAATCAGTTTTCCCTGTAATGTCGGATAGTCCATTTGAATCATTTATTTGTTTAGCGCAAAGTTAATTATTTTATTGATGAATACAAACAGGTATTATAATAAATCATAATCCCAAAACCACGCAAAAAGTCAAAATTAAATATTCATAAACAAATTATACAAGGCGCTTGTTTAATTTGAAAAATATCGTATCTTGCAGACCTTTTTCTTTTTAATTCTCTATGTAATAATAGAGGAATTTAAGTGTTGATTATCAGTTAGATGATGTGTGATTGGATTTTTCTGTTTGTGTTTCAATAATTAATCAGACCAATGGTGGGCTGATCAGATAGAATATTAAATGATATTGAAGTATAAAACACAATACAGCAAAATCAGATTGATGCTGTTTTTTATTTTGGTTGCTTGTTTGAACGCGTGTGGTGATGATATTTATGTCCTCAACAGCGCTTATTGGGAAAAAACTTCTGTTGTAGGGTCAACAGGAGGTTCAGCTGCAATTACCATCAGTGGGAAACAGGGTTCTGCCTGGAGTGCAAAAATTGAGGAAGGTTCAACGTGGTGCTCATTCAGCAAATCGAATCAAAATTTATCTCAGGTTTCTGGTTTTATTACCGACGGAGATAACTTGCTGACAGTGTATTGCCGGTATAATGCCGGTTCAATCGACCGTAAAGCAACCATCACACTGACATTTGACGGCAAGGATTCCAGGGTGCTGACACTGACTCAGACACCATCATTCTCTGGTTTTACGGAAACACCTTCATATAAAGAACATGATGATTACCAGTATGTAACACATTTTGCGTCTCTAAACAACAGGGCGGTAAGAAATTATTCATTGTGTTTTGACAGATCGAAAAAAGCAGCGCTGTGGGTTGCATATCCGATACATGGGTCTTATTTAGGCTCAACAAACAGGACGAATGAATGGGGTTTTGACCCTAACATAGATAGTTATTTTCAGGCTGATTGTGTTTCGAGGTCTTACGGAGGCAGATATGACAGAGGTCATCAGTTACCATCGGCAGATCGGTTGGCCAACAGGGAAATGAATGTACAGACATTTTTTATGTCGAACATGACTCCGCAGCTCGACAGGTTGAATCAGGATATGTGGGCGAACTTAGAAATAAAAGTGCGCGAAAACAATTGTAATGATACGTTGTTTGTAGTTACAGGAGCATACTTTGATAAAAATTCAACTGCCTCAACTTACGATGGTGGAGGTAACAGTGTTCCCTTGCCAACTCATTATTTCAAGGTGTTGCTTCGGACTAAGACGGGTTCTACAGGCAAAGCGGTTGTTAATTGTAGTGATGACGAGTTGAAAAGTATTGGTTTCTGGGTGGAACACAGATCCTACGGAAATGTTGAACCACCACGATCTATTTGTAAAACGGTGGCGGAGATTGAGGCGTTGACGGGATTTGAATTTTTCCCCAAGGTTTCAGACCAGGTTAAACAACAAAATAATCCGGGACAATGGGGACTTTGAATAGCGAATAGCGAATAGCGAATAGCGGAGAACGTAAAGCGTAGGGGCGCAATGCTTGCGCCCTGACTGATGACCGGTGACAAGAAAATAAATTTTGAACATATATAACATGAATTATCGTTTACTCTCGGTTGTTGTGATAAGCGCTGTTTTGAATACAGGGTTTGCACAGGAGAATGTGGATAATATCCGCAGGGATTTTCAAAAAGAGAATAGCTTTGAATTAAGTGCCATTGATGAATCAACCCAGGATGAGAATGCGGATTTAGCCGGGCAGAATTTCAGTACGCTCGCTACTTTTTCTAACGACCCGTTTCTTTCTGAAGTCGGCTTTCAACTGTCTGCTTTCCGGTTTAATCCGCGTGGCTATAAAAACAAGTTCGAGCAAACTTATTTGAACGGGATTCAGTTCAACTCCATGATTCGGGGAAATTTCAATTATTCCATGATTGGTGGAATGAATGATGCTACCCGGAATGCCACGACACAGGATTATTTGCAGGCAAGCTTGTTTTCATTTGGTGACCTGGCCGGTGCACAGAATTACGACTTGCGGGCCGGCAGTTTTGCCCGGGGAACCAAGGTGACGCTTACTTATACAAATCGTAATTATCAGCAACGTATGATGTTGTCGCATCATACAGGACTGAATCGCGATGGTTGGGCTTTCTCTGCTTTGTTAGGTGGTCGTTATGCCTACGAAGGAAGTGTGGAAGGTACTTTTTATCATAACTTAGCCTATTTCTTTGGAGCAGAAAAACAATGGGATAATGGTAAACATAGTTTGTCTCTGACAACTTTCGGTTCTCCTGTACAACGGGCACAACAAGCAGCCTCAGTACAGGAAGCATACACACTTACCGGGAATAATCTTTATAACTCGTATTGGGGATATATGCCTGATGGCAGCAAACGTAACCAACGTGTGGTTACCAGCTACGATCCGACCGTAATTTTATCGCATATCTGGAAAATTGACCGCCTGAATAAACTGACTTCAGGATTGGCTTTTAACTACAACCGCTATGGATCAACTGCACTAAACTGGTTTAACAATGCTGCCGACCCTCGTCCGGATTATTACCGTTTCTTACCGACTTATACTGCATCGACTTACAATTCACTCGATCCGGCTTATGTCCGTGATGCAAGACTTTGGACAGGCTCAGGTCAAGGTAATGACAGAGGTAAAAGTCAGATTGACTGGAGCGATATTTATGAGGCGAATCTCAGCAACAATATACAAGGAGAGAATCCCTCTGCTTTGTATATCATTGAAGAGCGTCGTAATGACGCCATTGAAACCAGTTTTAATACAACGCTTGAAAAGAAACTGAATGAAGAAGTCACTTTTGTTGCTGGTTTAGATGCCCGTTATACGTTGGGTAAAACATTCGATGTAGTAGCCGACTTGTTGGGTGCCAATTATTTGATTGATATTGATAAATATGGTGAACGTGATTTTCCGGGGAATCAGGATGTTAAACAAAATAATTTGTTGAATCCCAACAGAAGAGTAAGGGAAGGTGATATATTTGGATATAACTATCACATGAACGTTACCAATGGTAATCTCTGGGCACAAATGCATCACAATTACCAGTACTGGGAGTTTTTCTATGCAGCCAAACTTTCTGCCACTTCTTATTTCAGAGACGGACAAATGAAAAATGGCCGTTATCCCCAGAGTTCTTATGGCAAAGGACAGGTACATACTTTCATCGATCCAGCTGTAAAAGCCGGCATTGTTTACAAGATGGATGGACGTAATCTTTTCTCCGTGAATGGTATGTTCAAAACACAGGCACCACTGCCTTATGATGCCTATACTACTCCCCGAATTTCTGACGAAGCAGCACCGGGACTCGAATCGGAAATGATTAGTTCAGCTGATATCAATTATGTATTTACTTATCCTAAAATCAATGGTCGTATTTCGGGATTCTTTACAGATTATCAAAAGGGTATTCAGAAAATTTCCTACTACAACGATTCATACAGGACGTTTGTACACCACAGTATTTCTGATGTGAGTAAACGTAATTATGGAGCCGAAGCCGCAGTCAAATATAATATAGTAAAAAATCTCACATTATCACTTGCCGGTACCTGGTCAAAATTTACCTATACTAAAAAACCTCTGGGCACAGTGAGATATGAGAATGGTATTGACAGGACATTTTCAGAAGAAGAAAAAAAACATTTAAAAGACACTGTTAGAATTGCAGGATATCATGTAGGAGGTTCTCCTGAAATTGCCGGAACTTTCGGAGTGCAGTATTTTTGGAATTTTTGGTGGTTTGAAATAAATATAAATGGGATTGCGAATAATTATTTAGATCCATCTTATATTCAGCGAACATATTCTATAATTGATAAGGTAAATCAAGCTGCTGATAGAGAGGGTTATTCAGTAATAAAAAAACAACTAACTGTTGCTAAATGGATTGCCCAAACCAAACTCGATGATGCCATTACCATGGATGTTTCCATCAGTAAGTTACTTTATCTGAAAGGAGGCAGACAATTAAACTTCAACCTGAATGTAGTAAATGTGTTGAATAACCGGGGAGTCAGGACCGGTGGCTATGAGCAGGGGCGTTTGCCTGTTGCATTAGTAAATGATCAATATGTTATTGATTTGGAAAATATTAATAAGTTCCCGGCCAAGTTTTATTACATGCAGGGATTAAATGTGTTTTTCAATATCGGATATAAATTCTAAGATCAAGGTATAAGTAAGTAAAACATCAACAGCTATTAATTAGATCATATGAAAAATATTAATGAAACAATATTAATTGGATTTCTTGCCTTAGTAACTTTGTTCTCTTCCTGTGATATGCGGGATTATGAAGTTCCAGAAATTCCAATACCTTTTTATCAAACGGAAAAGGAGGTCATTACTATTGCAGCAATGAAATCAATGTTCCCGGTTTCAGATAATTTTGGTTTTCAAATAATTAAGAATTCAAATAAAGCAATTAAGGGTAGAGTGATTGCGAATGATGAAAGTGGCAATATTTACAAACAATTGTATATTCAGGATGAAACAGGAGCAGTAATCATTGGTACGAATCTTACCGGATTATTTCCGTTGCACCGGGTTGGACAGGAAATCATTGTTGAATTAGATAGTCTTAATATTGGTAAGTATGGTGGGTCATATCAATTGGGTAGTGTAATTCCTTATCAAAGTTCATCCGGTAATATCAGTATCGGCAGGATGACGCCCAGAGAGTTTTACACACATGTATTCAGAAATGGGGCTCCACAACCAGCAACTGTTTTACCAACTGTATATACGTCTTTGCCAGCCATGAATGAGTCGATTCGAAATTCTCTGATAAGATTTGATAATGTGAGTTTTGAAAATGGTGGAAGTA
Organism: Bacteroidota bacterium; assembly: GCA_022708505.1. Taxonomy (GTDB): domain Bacteria; phylum Bacteroidota; class Bacteroidia; order Bacteroidales; family Paludibacteraceae; genus Paludibacter. Next base: position 2,608 of record JAKIYP010000084.1, on the reverse strand, counting down.
AAATCTTTGCATCCAAAGGATCCGGTTATGGAAGTGCAAACCTGATTATAGGTGATAAAAAAGTATTGGTTAGGACAAGTGAATATGCCAATTTTGCTGCCGATACAATTCCTGCCGGAACTGGTTCGGTTATTTGCATACTTGGACAATTTAATAATACAGTCCAATTGACAATAAGAGGAAGAAAAGACTTGATATTTAACAATTAAGAAATCAAATAAACAAATAATTAAATTTTTACATTATGAAACTGAAACATTTATTTCTTGCTATTGCAGCATTAACAATTCTGTATAGCTGTGAAAAAGAAGTCGCTATTACCGGAATCTCAGTTGATTCAACCTCTGTAACATTAACAGAAGAAGGTCAAACAAGCACATTAACTGCAACCCTGTATCCAGTTGATGCTAAAGGAGATGTTGTTTGGGCAAGTTCTAACACTGCTGTTGCAACTGTAACAGGTAATGGCTTAACTGCTATTGTTACGGCTGTTGGTAATGGTAGTGCAAAAATTACAGCTACTGCTGATATTTTTACAGCTGAGTGTACTGTTACAGTCAATATAGAAGGTGGCAATGGCGGTGGAGATGGTGACGGTACAGAAGCAAGTCCATACAATACTCAACAGCTTTTAGACATGAAAACGAATGGCACTTTGCCTGAAAAAGATAAAGGAACGGCAAAATATTGGGTCGAGGCTTATATAGTGGGTTCTTATGTTTTTGCTAATAATCCTCAGTTTGTAATTGGGACAAGCCCTGCTGATGTAAATAATGTGTTATTGGCTGCTACTGCAGATAATACAGACACGTATGCCGTTATTTCCATCAAGTTGGGTAATTTTTCTAATTTGATTAATCTTTCGAATAACCCTACTAATTTAGGTAAAAAATTAAAAATATATGGTGTAGTTGAAAAATATTGCGGTATTAGTGGCGTTGTAAATATCGAAAAAGCCTATTTAGATGGAGTTGAAATAGTGTTACAGGGTTTAGATGATGTTGCTGTAACCGATAATATGACTACTCAACAAGCATACGATGCAGCAGCGTCATTGAAAGCAGATGCGAAATCAAGCGCGGAAGCTACTGTTTATGGCTACGTAACATCTATTAAAGAGGCATATACAGATCAATATAAAAACATAACGTTCTATATGAACGATACAAAAGGTGGTTCTGATTTGTTTTTGGCTTATAGAGTTAAAGGAACTGATGCAGCTTCCATTAAAGTAGGAGATAAAGTAAAAGTTAAGGCTAAATTGACAAATTATAAAGGTAATACGCCTGAGACTGTTAGTGGTGGCACTGTTGAAATTGTTGCGGAATAATTTATAAATTCCTAACAGGGCTTCAGACGACTTGTTAGTGAAAAAATTGAGTTCAAATGAAAAAGACCCTTCGACTTTCGACATTTCTTGCCCTATTCATCCTGTTTGCCATTTCATGTAAATCGGCTCAACAGGTTGTTACCACAACTACCGGCGGTCAGCAATACCAGGTTTATCCGGTTGGTTTTTATAACCTCGAAAACCTGTATCATCCTTTAAGCACTGATTCGTTGAGAGATGTCGAGTTCTCTCCAAGCGGATCTAATGCGTGGACCATGGATAAATATGAGAAAAAGCTGACAAACATGTCGTTTACCCTGAATGAGATTGCCAAAGATTTTGGTGGTCTTGCAGTAGTGGGTGTTTCGGAAATTGGTAACAGGAAAGTGCTGGAGGACTTGATTGCGACTAAACCACTAAAAGGCAGGGGGATGAAAATCGTGCATTACGATTCGCCCGACTGGCGTGGAATTGATGTCGGGTTATTGTATGACTCCACTCGTTTTCAGTATGTAACCAGCAGCACACATCCTTTTCCTTATGCCAAAGGAATCGAGATGGGGGTTACTGATACTTCTTTCCGAACAAGGGATGTCCTGTTAGTAGAAGGTAAGATTACTGGTGAGAAAGTGGCTGTTTTAGTTAGTCACTGGCCATCACGACGGGGAGATAAGTCATCTGTTTCAAGAGAATTGGCTGCTTCAGTTGTCAGACACCTGCACGATTCACTGGTTCGGGTCGATCCCGATTACCATGTTGTCATCATGGGTGACCTGAACGATGATCCGGTAGATCCGAGTTGCGCGGTTGTGCTTGGTGCCAAAAGAACGGTTCAGGAAGTAGCTCCCGGAGGATTGTTTAACCCGATGTGGGAAAAATTTGCCAAAGGTATCGGATCGCTCTGTTATCAGGGTAAATGGAATTTGTTCGATCAAATCATCATCAGTCATTCATTACTCGGAAACGACTACAATTCGCTTAAGTTCTACAAAGCGGAAGTCTTCAACCGTGATTTTCTGATTCAGAAAACAGGCAGATATAAAGGTTATCCTTTCCGGACTTTCAGTGGCGGTCATTTCCAGAATGGTTTCAGTGACCACTTCCCGACTTATATTTATTTGGTGAAGGACACAAAGAAGTAAAGTATATTTTATACAAAAAGAAAAGCCAGCTAATGAGTCATTCTATTAGCTGGCTTTTCTTTTTTGCAGCGACGGGTGCTATGGTTCCAGAACCGTCGCCGTAAAGAATCAAATTATAAATGGAAAGATAGTGCGA
>JAKIYP010000083.1 GCA_022708505.1 Bacteroidota bacterium | reverse complement strand
CGTATTTAGAAAAACTGGGAGTTATCGTGAAGACAGAAACCATACTCAGCAGTTACGATGGCAAGGTAGCCCTACTGAGCAACGGAGAAGAAATACCATCCAGGAATGTAATCTGGGCTGCCGGTGTGACCGGAAATGTGATAGAAGGACTTGATCAGACACAACTTGTACACAACCGCTATGTGGTCGACCGCCTGAATAAACTTGAAAACTACGACAACATTTACGCGATTGGTGACGTTGCCTATATGGAAACCCCGCTTTATCCGAAAGCACATCCTCAGGTGGCCAACGTAGCTATCAACCAGGCAAAAAACCTCGGTAAAAACATACTTTCCATGCTGAAGGATGAAAACGCGACACTTAATCCGTACGAATACAAGGATTTGGGGATGATGGCCACTATTGGCAAACACAAGGCGGTGGTTGAGCTGCCATTCCTTCGCTTTAAAGGTCCGTTGGCCTGGTATGTCTGGATGTTCTTACATCTTATGCTGATACTGAGCGTCAGAAATAAATTAGTGATATTCTTCAACTGGGCATGGAGTTATTTCACAAAAGATACTTCACTGAGATTAATCACCTATATTGATTACGAAAAAGATAAGGTAGTAGACAAATAACAGCCGTGAAAGCGTGAAATATGAGATATTTTTTTATCTTTGTGAGCAAAATTTCAAGCATCTGTTTCACATGAAAATACCTGTCTATATTCACATACTGCTTTTTAGTCTTATATTAAACCTGCAGGGTTTTGCCCAACACAAAAAACGCGAAATGCGTGCAGTATGGATTGCAACCGTCGAAAATATCGACTGGCCATCGAAAAGAACTAATACAAAGGAACAAAAGGCAGATTTAATCAAGATGCTCGACGGGCTTGCTCAAAACAACATCAATACCCTTGTTTTTCAGGCCAGACCCACTGCAGATGCCTTATACCTCTCCCCGCTCGAACCCTGGTCGAAATACCTGACCGGTCAGCAGGGAAAAAGACCGGAGCCCTATTTCGATCCGATGCAATTTATTACGGAGGAGGCACATAAAAGATGTATGGAAGTGCACATCTGGCTGAATCCGTATCGCGTATTGAACGGAGATAAATTGAGTTCTTTGAGTAAAGATCACGTCTACCAGCAAAACAAACAAATGGTTGTTGAATACGGAGGAAAATACTATTTCGATCCGGGACTGGATGAAACGCGGGAGTTTCTCAATAAAGTGGTGAAAGACATTGTGGAACGTTATGATATCGATGCCATTCACATGGATGATTATTTCTATCCCTATCCCCTTGCAGGTAAAGAGTTTCCCGATGAAACTACTTTCCGTAAATATCCCAGGTCGTTTAGCAACAAAGCCGACTGGAGACGTAACAATGTGGATATGGTGATAGCCGAATTGCAGCATACCATCAAGAGCACGAAACCCTGGGTGGACTTTGGTATTTCGCCTTTCGGCGTATGGAGAAACGACAACGTGGATCCAAGAGGCTCAGCCACCCGTGCCGGCGTGCAGAACTACGACGATTTATATGCCGATATCCTGAAATGGTTACAGGAAGGAACCATCGATTATGTTGTGCCTCAATTGTACTGGGAAATCGGTAAAAAGGTAGCGGATTATCAGGTGTTAATCGACTGGTGGGTGAAAAACTCCTACAACAAAAACCTGTACATCGGACTTTACGCTTCTGCTCTGGGCGGACTGAAGAAAGAACCGGAATGGAATACCCCGAACGAAATTGCCCGTCAGTTACGGCTGAATTTAAAATACCCGGAAGTAGGCGGCGCCATGTTTTTCAGCGCCAAACCTTTTCTGAAAAATCTGCAAGGTTTAAATGACAGTCTGCAAACTAATTTCTACAAATACAAGGCTATTTGTCCCGAAAATAAAAACGTGATGGGCATGCTGACACAGCAACCACAAAACGTGAGAATACTCAAAGATCACAAACAAACCATTCTGATGTGGGACCCTGTACATGAAACAGAAGGATCGAAAATAGCCTATTACGTGGTGTATACGTTTAAAGGAAAGAAAGTCGGCGACATGGAAGATCCGGCCAATATCCTTACTTTTACCACGGATGCTTATTTGGATCTGATGAAATTAAATCCCGATTTGAAAGGCTATTATACTTTCGTGGTGACCGCCATCAACCGGTACAAAAAAGAAAGCGTTCCGGTTTATGGAGTGACACGGAAGATTTAAATTGGTACGCCTTCAATTCATCTGCTGTTTATTTTCGCAACTATTTTTATGAAAATAAACCTTATTTGTAACCTTATTTTCTGACTAAACAACCTTAGTAGTAGAAAATAGGGTTACAAATAAGGTTGGCTTACCGTTTTCTACTATTCAATATTATATAATCCCATATTTCCACAGGTAATACGCGACAAAAGCCAATACTACAAGAATAATTAATATGGGCAAAATCGGATTTTTCTTTTTAGAGAATGGATCTACCATATTTATCTTTGCATTTTTGGGTAATTCTGCCAAATGTGTCAAAGTCCGGCCAAACTGAATATTAATCGTTGCTTTGGCATTAATCGCCCAACCATTGGCATCCAGCACCGGAGCCAGATTACGTTTACGCAGTTTCAGCCAGGCCAGCAACATGCTCGGGCCTGAAATGGCTAATATCAACCCCAGAAAAGCCAATGGCATTTTCCACCAGGTAAGCGCCAGAAATCCACCGACCACTGAAGCCAACACCGAACCAATGGCTCCAAATGCCAGCCCGATTGCAGCAAATATACCGGCAAACTTCGCAATATCAAATGGTTGTGGCGCCGGAGCAGGCGTTGGTGCCACATTCACTTTTGATGATTCTGCTAATCCATTATCAACTTTAACCGTTGTTTTTTCAATATTTGATGTAGCAGAACTGGTGACTTCCTGTTCCTTGGATGCTGCAAATTTTTCCACCTGAGTAGAAATGAATTTGGCAACTTTACGATAAGGCGACCAGAATGCTTGCCGGATACTGATGGGGTTATCAATAATTTTGGTGATGGAAGCATCCCACACCTGTCCTTTTTTATCGTAGAACAAGGCATTACGTCCAACCGTTAAGTTATCTACATCGCCATCCGTCAGACCGACAACGATCGTCATCTTTTCATTTGTTCCCCTGGAGATACAGTCGCAATACAGCAAACAAATACCGCTATAAGAAGCCATCGTGTTATGTTTGGCCATATCCGTCACTTTGATACACAAGTTGCAGCTACGCTGGTCGATATACAATGTCCCGGCCTGGAAAACTGCCTCAGCATCCGGAGCATAGAAATCGGCAAAAGTCACAAAATTATTGAGGATTTGATATAAATCCCTGTAATAACGAACCAATTGATCCACCAATATGATGTTGCCGGCTTCTTTTTCCAGTTCCTTATCTTTTTCAACCAAAGCGATCAGCTTGTTTTTATAGTCATCCGACAGTATTGCACGTACCCCATCCAAAGTAAGCGCTTCCACAGCTGTACCCGCCTTCTCTGCCTGCCAGCTTACAAAGGCATCAAAGCCGGCGATAATCTGCTGCCAGTCATCTTCCGTGAGTTCTTTTTTTATTTTTGCCGGCCCGGTTACCAATGATTTAAAGGAAGCCAAAGCTCCCGCCCATGCCGGGTTGATACCTTTACTTAAATTCAGGGGTTTATTGGCTTCTATTTTGGCCAATGGAAATTCAGCGATTTCATCCATACAGCCCGACAAATCTTTCGAACTGATAGCTTCAAAACGGGCTGTCAGGGTGTTCAATACATCTGCAGATACCGGATCGAATTCGGCCAACCGGCAGCGCACGAAATAATCATCAATTTTAGCACGTACCGCTTTAAAAGCATCAAAAGCCTTTTGGGTATCAGCACCATAAGGCAATATGACCGGACTGTTATTTTCCGCTTTGGCATGCCATGCGGCATAATCCTCACAATTCTGGAAGAATAATTCGATTTGTTCGGTGGAAACGCCCTGCTTTCCACTGCGGTCGAGCACACTACCAATACAGGCAATGATATCAAAAATGCATTTTTTCAGATTTTCATCTTTAGTGGTATCTTCTGTAATAACACCATCCCCGTTAAATCTTGTTTTGGCAAAAATTGCTTCCGTATCGGAAGTATCTTCAACGGTTAGCTCCTCACTATCAGCTTTACCCAGATTTTTCAGGATTTGTTTCGACGAAGCAAGCAAATCTTTACCCAGCGGATTTTCATCATTAATGGCAGCTAAAGGCAGACATTTATTATGTCGGATCAGGTCATCCGGATTTTTAACTACCGAAAGAATCCAGTTCACAGCAGCCAGTATTTCAGGCACTTTGATTTTGCCGTCCTTATCAGTATCAATCAATTCCAGCGTTTTGAAATCAACCTCCAGGCCATGTACAGGGCAGCTTAGTGCTGTCCACAGTTTTTGATCCAGTTCACCAAGGTGTTGCAGGTCGGCACCCGATTCGAGATTCACCCTGTTCACGCCACCAATGCGCGAAAATTGCCAAATGTGTTTTTGCTCTTCCATAAGATTGTGTTTCGAATTGTATATGCGTATAAATATGTTAATTATTGCAAATATAGTAATATATTTCAATCAGACAACACACCTGCGCCACCATTAGCGCAACCCCTGCGCCATCTAATGCGCAACAAATGCGCTAGCTATAGCGCAACACATACATCAAACCTTAATAATTACCTCCCATAACTTCTCATCTTCGGGAACGGGCGCCGTAATGCTGACTTGTTCTTTAGATACCGGATGGATAAATTCGACCGAACGGGCATGCAGGGAAATGCCGCCATTGGGGTTGGAACGGGGAAAACCGTATTTCAGATCTCCTTTGATGGGACAACCCATTTTCGCAAGCTGGCAGCGAATCTGGTGGTGACGACCGGTTTCAAGTTCTATCTCAAGTAAATAAAAAGTATCCGACTGCCCGATAAGCTTGTATTTCAGAGCTGCTTTTTTGGCATTCGGCACCATCTTATCGTGCGCGTAGGATTTGTTCTGCTTCTCGTTGCGTACCAGATAATGCTCGAGTCGTCCTTCGGAGATAGCCGGCTTGTTTTTGACTATCGCCCAGTAGGTTTTCTTAACTTGTTGTGTCTTGAACATTTCATTCAGGCGCGTTAAAGCCTTACTGGTACGGGCAAACAATACAACCCCACTTACCGGTCTGTCAAGCCGGTGGGTAACTCCCAAATATACATCTCCCGGTTTGTTGTATTTCTCCTTGATGTATTTTTTGATGGTCTCCGATAAGGGTTCATCACCGGTCTTGTCTCCCTGTACAATCTCCGAAGAGGACTTATTGACGGCAATGAGGTGGTTGTCTTCGTATAATACAGTCATTTCTTGTGTTAATTAGAAAGCAATGAATAGTTGATAGTGGTCAGTGGTTAGTTAACTAACCACTGACCACTATCAACTATATTCGCTGTCTCACTGTTTCATAAAGTAAAACCCCTGCTGCCACAGATACATTCAGCGACTCTATGCTGCCAAGGATGGGGATGCGTACCAGTTCCTGGCAGATGCGCAGGTGGGCAGGGTCAATTCCTTCGTCTTCCGAACCCATCACGATGGCGATTGGAACTTTATAATCGACTTCGGTATAGTTTTGTTCGGCTTTTTCAGTAGCTGCAATCAGTTTGATACCGGATGCAGCTAAGAATTTCAGGGCATTGCTGATGTTTTCTTCGCGACAAACCGGGATTTTCATCAAAGCGCCTGCTGATGTTTTTACAGCATCGGCATTAATGGCTGCCCCACCCTTCATGGGCACCACGATGGCATCCACGCCTGCACATTCGCAGGTACGGGCAATGGCGCCGAAATTGCGTACATCGGTAATATTATCCAACACCACGATAAAAGGTGTACGGCCTTCTTCGTAAATACCGGGTATGATGTCTTCGATACGCTGATAGGTCACCGGCGAAATAAAGGCAATTACACCCTGATGATTCTTCATCGTGATGCGGTTAAGTTTCTCGATAGGTACTTTCTGTATCGGCACATTCATACCTTCCAGTAAGCTATAGAGTTCTTTAGCCAACTCACCGGTCATATCACGCCTGAGCATGATTTTATCAATATCTTTTCCGGCCTGAATGGCTTCAATTACGGCACGAATACCGAAAATCATGTCCTTCTCGGGACGGGGTTTGTTTTTGTAGTGGAAATTCATTTTTTTAAGCGAATAGCTAATAACGAATAGTTAATAGCGAGGAATCTATTATTACTGTAAATTAAGATTTGCAAAGATAAGACATTTAAATATTTCTTTGCATCAAAGTTGTATAAAAACCGTATTTATTTATACATTTGCACCCGTTATTCACTATTCGCTATTCGTTATTCGCTAAAAAAATGTTCTTCGGAGAAATCGCCGCCCTCGTCGTGGCTATATGCTGGACACTCAGCGCCTTATTTTTTGAAAAGGCCGGCCGTAAGATCGGTTCTCTGTCGGTGAATATCATCCGGCTCGTATGGGCGTTCGTATTACTGGGTATTACCTTGCTGATTACCAAACAAACTTTTTTCCCGACTGATGCAACCGGCTACCAGTGGTTTTGGCTGGGATTATCGGGGGTAGTCGGACTTTTCCTCGGTGATTTATTCTTATTCAAGTCTTATCTCATCATTGGTTCTCGTACAGCTACGCTTGTCATGAGCTCGGTTCCGGTGATTACGGCTACCATCGGTTGGTTCTTTCTGGATGAGATTCTTTCGCTGAAAAGCATCATAGCCATCCTCGTCAGCTTATCGGGTATTGTAATTGCCATTGCCGACCGGCGTTTAAAAATCCGGGTACCGGCAAAAGGTTTGTTGCTTGCTTTTGGCGGGGCAATGGGACAGGCAATCGGACTTATTCTCAGTAAAAAAGGTATTGGCGACTATGATCCCATTTCGGCCACCCAAATCAGAATTCTATTCGGTTTAATTTGTTTCATCATTATGATCACAGCACTCAGAAGATGGCCGAAAGTGAAAGAGGCTTTTAAAGACAGAAGTGGTATCCGGGCTGTTTCAATCGGTTCTTTTTTCGGGCCTTTCTTAGGAATAACACTCTCACTGTTCGCTATTCAACATACCAAAACCGGTATCGCTTCCACTTTCATGGCATTGGTTCCAGTGTTCATCATTGTACCTTCTGCTATTATGTTCAAGGAAAAAATTGCACCTCACCATGTCATTGGCGCCATCGTCAGCATCATCGGGGTAAGTTTATTCTTCTTTTAAATAATAATTCAGTCAAATCTTCGTTTTCCTTACGAAAATCCGAAGTCAGTCCACTTCAGGATTTTTTGTTAAATTTGCACGCATTTTATCATTATTCATTATTCGCTGTTAGCTATTCGCTAAATGTAATTATCAATCCATGCCCAGAAAGATATTAACTTATTTATTACTAACAATATTGATCTCTCCCCTTCTTGCCCAGTCGAAACTCAGGGTTTTCGGGTATGTAATTGATAACAACAACCGCGGAATTGAATTAGCCAATGTATATCTCGACAAAACAACGGTAGGAACCACCACCAATCAAAACGGCTATTACGAGCTATCAACCACGGTTAAAGATTCTGTAACCATCGTTTTTTCGTTGCTCGGATATGAAACCATCCGGCACACACTCTCTCCCAAACAGGCCGTGATGCAGATTTCGGTAGAACTACGTCCGACCAGCACCCAGATTCAGGATTTGGATGTGGTTGCACAACGCAGACAAACATCGACCATGGATTATCTGGATCCCTTGAAATCAAAGCTGATGCCCAATATCTCCGGAAATTTCGAATCGATTCTGATTACTTTTGCCGGTGTTACGTCCAATAATGAATTGAGTTCGCAATACAATG
>JAKIYP010000082.1 GCA_022708505.1 Bacteroidota bacterium | reverse complement strand
CCGTTCTTACGTGCATCGAAAATTATGCAGGACAGGGTATTCAAAAATTCCAAAATTGAAGTATTGTTTGAGCATGAAACACTCGGATTAACCGGTGACAAAGTGGTACAAGGAGCTAACCTGATTAAGCGTCGTGGCCAGTCCGACGAAGAACAGGTACACATTGAAATCGATGGGTTCTTCTTAGCCATCGGTCACAAACCTAACTCAGATATTTTCAAACCCTGGGTGGAAACCGATGAGGTAGGATATATCAAAACGATTCCCGGAACACCCAAAACCAATGTACCCGGGGTATTTGCTGCCGGCGACGTGGCCGACCCACACTATCGTCAGGCCATTACCGCAGCCGGAACCGGATGCCAGGCTGCGATTGAGGTAGAAAGGTATTTATCGGAGAAGGGACTTTAATTAGTGGTGAGTGGTGAGTGGTGACTGTAGACTGTAAAAAAAAGGCACATTATCGCATTTGCATATTGGCACATTAAAAAATTTATTGTACTTTTGCCGACGCAAATTTAAGCACGGGATGTAGCTCAGTCCGGTTTAGAGTACTCGTCTGGGGGGCGAGTGGTCGCTGGTTCGAATCCAGTCATCCCGACACAAACAATACCCTTATCAATATTTATTCTTAAAAAACTTACACAAGCCCGTGTAAGTTTTTTTTATATTCTAATGTTTTTTTTGAACAAAATTTACAATTTGTTGTTTAACCTTAGAATAAATGTATAAATTTGCAAACGATTCTGTTTGAAAATTAAATTTATCACTGTTTATATCAACCACAAATAATAACATTATGAAAATTAGCATGCAAAAGGCATTGGGCATTATGTTGCTCTCTACTGCCACACTCCTGATTAATTCTTGTGTCGACCCCATGTATGATATGGCCAAAGGAGTAAACACGGAGATAAGCATTGGAGGTGATTCTTTAGCGCTGCCAATCGGCAGTACCGATACCATCACATTAGGCGATTTCTTAAGTTCCGACGACATGGAATTTCTGAAAACCATGGAAGATGGCGGATATGGTATGACAATTTCGGATTCTCTTTCTATTGAAGACATCCTGAAAGACCTTGATACCAACAAATTAAAGTTTGATGATCAGGTTTTTAATCAAACAACCTCTGTTAGCTTCGGTGATATTGACGTGAGTGATTTTGTCATCCCCGGTTTCAACAAAACGGAAAACCTTGATATGAACATTCCGACCATGCAACTTGGTGATATTGTACCTGCAGTAAATATGGATCAGAACTTCACCGTTAACTTTTCAAACTATGCACTGGATGAAAGCAAACTTGTCTTACAGGATCAGCCTCTGAACACGGGAAAGCCTAATCTGCTAGCTGATGTTTCTCCTTTTGTAGACTACACGACAAACATAAATCCGGTACTTCCATTCTCGCTTCCTCAACCTATTGACATCGGAAATCTTTCGGTTACGATTAATTATCAGATTGATGTTCCGGAGGGAATTACTACTATTCATCAAATTGACCTGGATGCCGGCGGACAATTGGAAATAGAACTGGCATTAGGTGGTGTAAGTGACGCCATGAACACAGGTACTTTTACACCGAACATCACAATAGACCCTACGAATCTATTCAAATTCAGCCCGTTAGCACCTCTTACAAATGGTAATATTGTATTCAGCAATGCTGATGCTTTGAATGATTTCAATTCTCATAGCACAATAAAAACCCTGGACATCGATGCTTTTCATAATCTCCCTGACGCTGTAAATAAACTTATTGACATAAGTAAGATTGTAAATGTTACTGGTAGTATCGATGCGTCCGGAGAAGTAAAACAAAACAAAATTCAGGAAGCAAAACAAATTGATTTGATTATCAATGTAAAGGTTAAGAATGTAAAAATCAAAAGTATGGATTTTGATATTCCTACTTTTACAACACCCCTCAGTGGCTCTTCTGCTTTCGACATCAATAACAACGATATACCAGAGCAAATTAATACGATTAATACCGTTTACTTTGGAAAGACGAATGGTTCTTCTCTTCCTACAAACTTAGTAATTAATATAAAACCATCGAATTTGCCGGTAATGAAAACATCCAGTTATAAAATTGATAATCTGGACATTACATTCCCATCGAACTTCACATTCTCATCCATGGCCGGACAAACCTATAGTGCTACAAATGTAACATTGGATCCTGTGAATGGTTATTTTGCTGAAATTAATCTCACGGAAATTGATTTGTCACAAGTAACTATTACCAATAAGGTGCTTACTTGGTCTGGTAATATTTCATACAACGGACAAATCAGCATCAATGGTCGTATGGATAGTAAAAACATCAATACGTCAAGTAATCCTGTTGTTAATCTGAAGTCTGAATCTGCTATCAAGTTAAATTCGGCATTGGTGACAACAAATAATATTAATGAATCGATACAATCCACTGAAATTGAATTCCCATTTGAAATTGACATTGCTGATCAGGTTGCAAGATTAGGTGTAATCAATGTGAAACCGGGTTGTTTTGTACGCATTGACATTACAAAACCAAATCTCCCGCTTGCATTAAAAGGAGATAATATAATCCTGCAATTTAGTGACCTGTATGAATTCCAACCAAATCCAAATCTGACCAGCAATAATGCTTACATTATAAATGGAGATATCCCTGATTTCATTCAACTGGAATTAAAATCTCTGAAAATAAATCAGGATTTGGTTAACGGTACGCTCGAACTTAAAGATACATTCGCCATCAGTGGTGGTATCATCCTGCAATCAGGTACGGTTAGCTCGACCGCTATCGAATCGCTGGGTAGTGAAAAACTTGCTTTTGTTGCCTCTGTGTCTGATATGGCAATTGAATCAACTTCTATCCAAATGAAAACATTGGAAGCTGCCTTCAAAGATTCTACCGTACTCAACATGGAGATCAATGATATTCCAACCGAGATTGCTGCTTTGGATAGTATCCTTCTGAAAGACGGCGCTGAAATTGACCTGGAAATTGCTATTAACAACATGCCGGATCTGGGAACTAACCCGCTGAATGCAGATATAAAAATCAAATTCCCTGAATTGCTTAATTTTATTACAGGAGCAGTTAACACGAACAACGAATTAGTAATTAATCAGCCATTTGTTGATGGTAAACTCACTAAGAAGGTCGGTTTGAAGGGGCTTAAATTCGACGGTTCAGATCTGAACGGTAAACTCTCTATTGATGACCAGGTTAATTTCGATGTTAACGTATCAGTTGTTGATCCAACTGTCAACAGTGCTGATCTGAATGGCGAAGATATAACAGTTAATGTAAAGGTTACTCTCAAGGGACTGGAATTCAAGTCTGTATACGGCCGGTTCAATGTTGACTTTGGCGACCAGATGAACATTCCGAACCTGGCATTGGACGATCTGCCTGATTTCATGCGGGGTGATGATGTGGTACTCGACATTTCGAATCCGGTGCTTGCACTCAGAACAGAAAGTAATATCGGTATACCGGTTAATACATTACTTTCCCTGACCAAGTTCAAAAACGGAACTGCTCAGACAGATGATAAGATAGACATCAGTTTCAGTCTGCCGAAAGCAAACTCTCCTGCTGAAACAGTAAAAACATTCAATTGGTATGCTCCGACCAATGCCGGAATGCCTTCTGGATACCAATTTAAGGAAACCAACATTCAGAACTTGTTCAAGCCAATACCTGATTCTGTTAAAATTGACCTCAGCCCAACAATAGATGCTGGTTACCAGCACTTTATTGACCTGGCAGCCAATTACAAACTCAAAGTGAAATACGACATAACGATTCCGTTTACCTTCGGTAAAGATTTGAGTATCATGTTAAAAGATACCATCAACGATGTGAATCTGAATCTTGGAGATATCAATTTGAAAACCGGAGGACTTGAATTAAGTGCAAAAATCTTCAATTCAATACCGTTGAATCTCAATCTGGAATTATTATTGGTAGATTCCAACTTCAATATCCTGGCTGCACCGGAAGCTCAAACAATTCTTGCCGGAGCGCCAAATGGCACAGCTGTTGAATCCAATCTCAAAATCAGACTGGCAGACAATCTGGAATCGCTGAAATCACTTAACAAGGTTGTGATGGTATTCAGGGCTACGTCAGATGAAACGGTAGCAGGAACACCTATTAAACCGGACAACTTTATCAAAGCCGAACTGAAAGCCCGTGTGCTTGGCGGTATTAAAGTTACATTATAACCCTTAACCCATTAAAATGTATCAAGTTATGAAACAGATAAATTTAAAAACGATTATCGGGTCAATAATGATAGCTTTGGCCTTACAAGCAACGAATGCTCAGCCTATTGCTAAAATTGGTTACTTCATGGATAACGCACCATACAAACATTTACTGAATCCGGCGCTTGTCCCGGTAAGGGGATATTTCAGTTATCCTGCTTTGGGATCTATGGATTTTGATCTGCAATCTAATCTGGGGTTAAAAACCTTTTTATTCCCGGCTGCAAATGCAGGTGATCCGTTGCTGACTTTCATGCATGAAGATGTTACTGCCGAACAGTTCCTTTCTCAACTGAGTCCGGAAAACTACTTCAAACTGAATCAACGTATGAGCCTGTTTTCATTTGGTTTCTACTCCGGGACTTCATTCTGGACCTTTGAAATAGCAAGCCGTATCAACGCAGGTCTGAATATACCGTATGATTTCTTTGCTTTCATGAAGCAGGGGATGTCTAACGAAGCTGGTAATTATTATGAAATCAACGACCTTTCTGTTTCTGCCGGCTTACTGGCAGAGACAGCACTGGGCGCATCGTTTCTGATAACCGACAACATCCGCGTAGGTGTAAAGGGTAAATTACTCGTTGGCGGCGCCAGAGTGGTTGCCGGCATCGACCAGATGACCATTGACATGAAACCAGACAAATGGACTGTAACTACCAACGGACTTGTTAACCTCTATGGGGCAGGTTTCAACTTTACCACAGATGAAAATGATGCGGTTGATGGATTTGATTTCACGACCCCGAACATGGCCGGAATGGGCTTTGCGCTTGACCTGGGTGCCAGCTGGACACCTATCAAAAATGTAACAGTTTCTGCCGGCATCATCGATCTGGGTAAAATCAGCTGGAACAAAACCTTTAATAGCGTTGCCCGTTCTCAGGGAACTGTTGAATTCTCCGGCATGGATGGAATCAGCCTGGGTGAAACTGAAGAAGGCGGAGAAAGTGAAGATCCTTTTGCCGAGATGCAGGATAACCTACTGAAGATGACTCAATTCAAAGTAGTGGATGAAAGTAATAATTTTGCTGAAAGTTTGGTTCCAACAATTAATGCAGGTGTGGAAGCCGGTGTGCTGAATAATAGAATCAGTGTAGGTTTGCTCTATACCAACAGGATGATTCCGAATAACAGCATTTCAGAGATTACCGGCATGGTAAACCTGAAACCTTTCTCAGGTTTCAATTTGTCAGCCAGTTATTCATTGCTGAATGGCGTTGCCGAAACATTTGGGGTAGGTATGGGACTGAACCTGGGTATTGCTAATATCTTCGTGGCTTGTGATTACGTACCTACCATGTACACACCTCAGTACATTCCATTATCAAAAGCTACAACTCACCTTCAGGTAGGATTGACTGTCGGGTTGGGTAAGATGAAAGCGAAAAAATAAGCTGGCTTTCACAGAAAACATAATCCCTTTCAAAAAATCCATAAACTTGCCTTTCAGGTTCAAACAGGATGTATTTTTTGAAAGGGATTATGTTTTTGGTAATAATGCGAATCACTATAATATGTTGCTTGCCAGTTCTGACAAGAAACTTCTTTCTCCTTTTATCAGATTGATGTGCGCGAAAATATCCTGCCCGTGCATCCTGTCAATCATGTATACAAGTCCGTTTGAGAACATATCGAGATAGGGTGAATCAATTTGCTGAATATCTCCGGTAAAAACAATCTTGGTTCCTTCCCCGGCACGGGTGATGATGGTTTTAATCTCGTGTGGAGTCAGATTCTGGGCTTCATCCACGATGAAGAATGTTTCACTCAGACTGCGTCCCCTGATATAAGCCAAAGCTTCAATTACCAACTGGTTATTCTTTTGCATTTCCTCAATCAAACGGATTTCTTTTCCCTGATAGGAAAAATGATGTTTGATTACATTCAGGTTGTCGAACAAAGGTTGCATATAGGGCGCAATCTTATGCTGTTCGTCTCCGGGTAAAAATCCAAGATCCTTATTTGCCAGTGCCACAATGGGTCTCGCCAGCAGTATTTGCTTGTACACATCGTGCTTTTGCAAAGCTGCCGCGAGTGCCAGCAGTGTTTTCCCGGTGCCTGATTTGCCTGTGAGCGCTACCAGCTTTACATCATCATCCAGTAACACATTCATCGCGAAAGTCTGTTCCGCATTCCGGGGTTCAATCCCAAAACATCTTTCTTTTACGATACGCCTCACTTTCCCCGTCTGAGGAATATATCTGGCCAGCACGCTCGAACGGGCGCTTCTCAACACAAAACAATCCTGCGGCTCGATATCCGAGGAAAAATCAAGCGATTCAAGCGGGATTTCACCTTCCGGTCCATACAATAATTCAATCAGTTCCGGATTAACATGTTCAAAAATCTCGTGATTCTTTTCAAAGATATTATGGTTTGTCACCTTATCGTTGATATAATCCTCCGCATCCAGTCCGAGCGACAAAGCTTTCATCCGCAGGTTGATATCCTTGGAAACCAAAATAGTCTTTACATTTTTCTTTTCCGTTTTGAGCTGAAAAGTAGCTGCTAGAATGCTATGATCCGGTGTTTTTTCCAGAAAAGCTTTTGAAATCACCTGGGGATACTCGATGTTGGTCAGGATAAAAATTTTTCCTTTCCCCTCTCCTATCTCGACCCCCTTCTTGAACAACTTCTCATTGGCAAGCAAATCCAGTTCACGTGAGAATTCCCGTGCGTTAAAGTTGATTTGTTCATTCCCTTTTTTAAAGTGATCCAGTTCCTCCAACACCACAATGGGAATATAAATATCATTTTCTTCGAAATTGTAAATACAACGGTAGTCGTGTAAAATAACATTGGTATCCAGCACAAAATTCTTCTTTACCCCCATAGTCCCTCCTGTATTTATTAGATTTTTCCAAAAGTAAAAAAATTCTTTCAGATACAGGCATAAAAAAAGATGAATTTACGCTGAAAATTCATCTTTTTTTTATGCAAAAACAGGTAAGTTAAATAACAGCTGAATAGTTCCTGAACAAATTACACCTGATTATTTAAGAATTTCCTTATACAACTTTTCTAACGCAGCACCATTGGCTTTGTAAAGCTTTTGCATCTCCACTTTCCGGTTGGCTTCATTTTCCTTGCGTTGTGCCATTTCTTTCTGCCAGGTCACGCCAGGGACAAGATCAAGCAAAAATCGTGAATTTACACTGTAACTGAAATAGAGGTTCTTACCTGCCTTTACCACATCAAGTTGATATTCAAAAGCCGTAAGCAAATCGTCAAAGCCAACAGTTCCCATGGCGTCAAAATCTGCTTTTTTCAGATTTTCCTCCACTACCTTCTCATAAGGGTGCCAAAGATAAGTCGGAGCCACTCCTCCATCGAATGAAAGCGTATAGAAACCCTTTTTCGGATTCAATACATCGCCAATGGTAAAGTTATTAGGATTCTTATCCGCCGGAGCTGAGGGTTGCGTTTTAAAGTTGGACTGGGTTACGGTGGCATAATCTGCAAATTTTACGCCATCGTTCCAGAAACGATAGAGTCTGTCGAGCACAAAACTAGTTTCCTGTGGCACTTTTTCAATGTATGATACACCGAGGACATGCTCTTCGTTCGATGCCCAGGCCTTGGGACCGCAATTCTTCATTCCGATAATAT
>JAKIYP010000081.1 GCA_022708505.1 Bacteroidota bacterium | reverse complement strand
GATAATTGAACCAAAAAACTCCGGAAATTCCGGAGTTTTCTTTTTGGGATATTGTCAGCTGTGTAAACAGTCGTCTTTTTACTGATTTCTTCCGAACTTCGTTTTGGGAGATACTTTTCTGATCACCCGACTGCATGTTCTTCAGCGTAATCTTTTCCTCCTTCATCTCGTTCTCACCCACCATCACCACAAAGGGAATATGGTTGCTGTGGCATAGGGAAGTTGTTTTTTCATCTTTGCCGCCCCGGAATAGAGTTCGCAGCAGGTAATTTGCCTCCCCCCGCTCACCGAAGTTGACGAAGTGCAGTCGGCGCTGTGTGTAAAGCTCTCCGGAAAGAGGTTCAGCCAACTAAGCACATCGTAGATGCGGTCCGCCCCGAAGGAGATATCTACACCCGACACGCTGATATGTCCAGGCGGGAGAATATCCCGTCCATGATCTGCACCAGCTCCACCTCGTTCAGCAGTGAGTCGGAGGCCACAATATCGGTGTCACACTGGAAGAACTCACGGTAGCGTTCCTTCTGGGGACGGTTGGCCCGCCATACAGGCTGAGTCTGGAAACGTTTGAAGGTGACCATTGCCGATGACATTCCCGACAGCCGTACCGTTATCGTTTTCATTCAACGAAAATGGCTATTACGCCGTTTTGACGAGGCCTGGAATATGCTTCAAGTACGGTTTTCTTGACAATTCCCTGTTTAGAGCAGAAAAGCAGATAATGAGAATTGATGTATTCCTAATCATTCCCGGCACTCGTACGAAAGCCGTAACCGCTGTGAGAGCTTTTCTGAATACATCAAGAAACAATATCAACCAGTAAACACTGAATCTAATCATGTTTTATCATAATCATCGCAGATATAAAGCCGGCAAAAGAAAAGGGAAAACACGAATAGAATTGCTGACAGGGACAAAACAAAAGAACGACTGGCTCGAAATACTGTGGAAAAGGCTGGAAGATCGTCCTGCAGCAGCATAGCCATAGGTGCTGATTTGGAGTAAAATGTTAACCCGAATCCAAAAACACTGCACTTTTGATTCTGGTAAGAGCACGTCAATCACTGGCCCATTTGCTGAAAGAGATGGAAGAGGAGGGTATCATTCAGCTGATGGGACAAAAGGTTACTGTCCTCGACCGGAGCAGTCTTATACGGGAATAACCGGGACTCGCAGATCATAGATCAATATTTCTGCAGCAAGTTCAACAGCTTACGATCCAGTTTATGCCCATGCCAATCTTCATAGTTCACATCCTTTCTCCCTGAATCGAGAATCCCGAAAGTCCCGCGGAAGTTCCATAACCCCCACCCTATACCATGGGTAGTCAATATCTTCAGTTGGTCCTCAAACCATGCGAGGAAAACATCATGAGGTGTCTCATTGTAACATCCGCATTCACCGCAATGTACCCCCACACCTTGCTTCACCAGATCGGTCCAGGGACGATAAAAATCTTCGAGCACCTTACGGTCAAATTTTTCACCGTTGATCACACCCGGCCATACAGGCACCGGTGCAGCATCGGGGTTTTTCCATACCCAACCGGCTCGATAGTGGGATACATAATGTGGATAATAGCCCCTGCAACTTTGCCCTATGGGAAGATCAGTCAACTCGGGAATTACTAAAGCACCGCCGTTATTCCCGTCAGCAACTACCATTCTGTCGGCATTCTGCCGGTGGATAACGTCCAGGCATCCAACAGCGACTTTACGGTATATACTTCCAGGAATGGCTGTGGCCGGAGAGAACTGATCGTTCATATCTTCCTTGAAACAAGGCTCGTTGACTAGATCGAAACTTAATAATTCTGGGGAAACATTTTTAAACCGTTTCGCCCACATATCCCAGTGCTGGTAAAATGCCTGCTGTGCCTCTTCGTCCTTCCATAAGTTAAAGGGTTCGTGAAATCCGGCATTGATACAGAAACCGGGGGCCCGATGTAGATTGAGGCTTACATGCAAATGGTATTTATTGGCCGTATAGACTACTTGTTCGATAGCATCAATCGCTTCTTCCCTGAACCCAA
The DNA here is from genome assembly GCA_022708505.1 of Bacteroidota bacterium. Taxonomy (GTDB): domain Bacteria; phylum Bacteroidota; class Bacteroidia; order Bacteroidales; family Paludibacteraceae; genus Paludibacter. The sequence continues at coordinate 5,880 of JAKIYP010000081.1, read as the reverse complement.
CTGTTTCTTCGGGAGTGATATCCCTTCCGGAAGCCGGATCATACTTCAAATAGCTGGGATATGCCATAGGAATACGGACAAAGTCGAATCCCCAGTCGGCCATCCATTTAAAATCCTGTTCCGTCGCCGCAAACCGAGCAGGATTTGCGATATATCGTTGAGGAGAAAAGAAGTCGAGGATATTAAACCCACGCCAGCGAGGCAGATTGTTTGTAGACATTTTGTCATCAACCGTCTCAAAAGCATTCAGGGAAGGGTTAACCACCAACAAAGCGGTGCCCACAGCCGTTGTTTTCAAAAATTGACGTCGCTTCATATTTTTTTCTATCAAATATTAGTTGCTTATTCTTTTAATTATCTTAAAACCGGAATCCTCTGAATGAATGAGGTTTTATTTTTATTTCAAACAATTTTACATCGCTATCCATTTTGGGGTTACCAAATGAAGATTTTTGTGATTCACCAGAGATTTTTTCACCCGTAGCCACATCGGTAATTTCATTCTCATTCTTATTCAAAAGAATTTTTACAGAAACTTCCTGATCGAGAAACGAATGTACAACAAATGAATGATTATCATAAACAAACAAACTGATTTTGGCGGGTCCTTCCAACCTTACATTTAAATGGCCAGCAACGACCTGACGTAAACGATTTAAAACAGATTCAGGCAAGTTGTACAGATCAACAAAATTATCGGGAATTGTCCAAACGTAAAATTTTCCTTTTGAATAATCGGCTGAATGTAAAATAGGCCAACCATTTGTATCGTCCAGTGCAGAAATGATTTCCCAAGAATCATTGGTCAAATAATTTATCTGGGGAATCAACATTTCATTCTCAGAAAAAGATATTTCCCATCCTGTCGAAAAAGTTTTTACGTTTGCCTTCCGATCTGTAACTCGCAACTCAACAATATCTTCAATTCCTTTTCCTTCCATGGCTTTGTAAAAACCTGAAGTAACGACCACATTCCCTCCCCGTTTCAGTTGGACTTTAATTTTATTGATAATATCCGGGTCAAAAGAGGCAGTTTCAGTAAGTAACACAACTGGTTCATTATTAGGAAATTCAGGAACCATTTCAATCGGAATACCTATCATGCCAAAGTAATTTTGTAAAAAATCTTCTCCTACTGAATGAAATGGCTTATAACTCTTCACCCCAACAGGTTTCCCCAATTTCCCTAAAACTTTATCAACTGTTTCAAGGGAATATCCAGCAGCCCGAGCCATTTTGGTTGGAATAAATACACCTCCATCTTTAAGCGGAATAGGTTTTTTCATTTCCTCAAAATTGAAAATGCCCTGCCAGGAGGGGCGTAAATCTTCTTTCAGGGGATAAAGCATTTGCCGGATATCAAACAATGTTATTTCAGGAGCTTTTGCAAAAAGCGTAAGCCACAATTGTTCAGCATAACGGTCAATATCGCGTAAGCCACCTGTATCTACCCAACCTCCTCCGTTTTTACCTGGTTTTATGTTTTCAAAATACCTGAAAATAGCATAGCTTTCATATTGTTGCAAATGTTGATTGGAAGAAGGGTCACGTGTTTCAGTACCTGTATAAATGCCATCAAATAAGGGCGGCTCATCTTTCAAATTAAAACCAAGACCTTGAAAATGCTCGTACCAATTGGGATACTTTATAATAACCTTTACCTTAGGATTTACAGCTTTTGCCGGATTAATTACCAAATTGGCAGCAGCATCTTTCATAAGCTCTAGACGATAATCTGTCCAACTTTTATTACCTTTTGCCGCGATACACAAATCACATTTGCAATTGGTAAAAAAGAAATCGTCCAGAATAAATTCGTCAAAGTGACGTGCAGTAAGCTCAGCTATTTCTTTTACTTCCTGCCTATGTTCAGGATTGGAATAGCAAAATGTTTCGAAATTATTACTTTCGTTAATGGTATAAGTAATTCCACCGCTGACTTCAAGACCTTTTCCTTTGAAAAATCGAATAGCTGTTTCTAAAGTTGCATCATCAACTGTTAAAAGGTCACGATGAGTTTCCAGATAGATTTTATCTACGTGGACTTGTTTCGAAATTGTATCCCAAGCATTTTTCAACCAATTGGGATCACTCATTTTATTTACTTCATAGGCACGACAGTAAATAGCACACTTGAAATTTTTATAGTTTTGCGCTGTAATAGATAAATTTATAGAAATACAGGCAAGTACGAGAAAAAAGAGTTTTAACTTTTTCATTTTATTTTATTTATTTTCAATGTATTAGACAATATAAATTTCCGATATAATTTGTCGTTTAAAAACAAAAATCAAAAACGAAAGAAAAGAAAGTTACTTTTTTCAATATTCATAAAGAAAATACTGATTAATTAATGTGTCCTGTTAAACAATTCAAATCCCATACGACTGTTATGGTAAGGACATTTCCATAGATCAGCTTTCGGCCTACTCCTATCGGGAGTGCCATCAGGCAAAAGGCCACTGAACCATTCCCCATATTCTTTATCAATAAGATGTGATTCAATCCATTTCCAAGTCTTAATTGCAGCATCAAGATATTTTTCATCGTTCGATATTTGCCAGGCATTGTAAAACGCAATAACAGATTCGGCTTGAGGCCACCATTCTAAACCACCCTTTATCTCTCCATTATTTCGTTCATACAACATAGCACCCTCCTTGGTCCATCCTTCACTCATCTGAGTGTCCACAAGTTTTAGTACAACAGGCAATACCTCTTCAATTATACCCTCTTCATCCAATACTTCTGCTGCTTCTAAAAGTAACCATGACAGCTCCATATCATGTCCATACGAATCAATGTTTTCGAGATTTTTCCAATCCATGGTCAGAAAAAGACGCTGATGCCATCTTTGCCGATCAATTATTTCATTGAGAAAAATATTGATCAAATTTTTTAATTGCTTTTTTAACTGCTGATTCGGCCAAACTTGATAAAGCAACGTATAAGCTTCAAGCACATGTAAATGAGTATTCATTGTTTTGGGAGCAATTCCTTTACCGTCATAACCGTATTGCACAGGTACTTGCCAGTCTTGTGTAAATGATTCAATATAACCCCCATTAACTGCATCGTATGCATGTTTTTCCAATATTTTGTATAAAGTTATAGCTTGATGCAAACTTTTTTTATTTTTTGTTGCCTGATAATGCTGTGCTAAACCATAGATTCCATAAACAATTCCGTAAGTCTGTTTATCAGTAATATTAGGTGTACCATCCGCATGAAGGGACCAAAAAGTACCGCCATATTTATGATCGATAAAATATTTTATAAAGTATTCTTGAGCTCGATCAGCCATTCTTTTATATTCTTCATTACCAAACAATTGATAAGCTTTTGAAAAAGTCCATAAAATTCGAGCATTAAGAACACCTCCTTTCGGAGCATCCAATTGGGGAGTACCATCATTAAGAATTGTTCCATAAAAGCCTTCTCTGGGATCAGGCGCATTCTTTTCCCAAAAAGGAAGAATATTTTCCTTTAAATCCTTGGTAACTTCTTCAACCAGTAAAGGAACACTTTCCTGAGAAGAATTTTGAGCTTTTATAACCAAAGGAAAAGAAGCGAACCCAATTAACAAAACAATTAAAAATTTTTTCATCTTTTTTATTTTTGATTAAGCAATTGTTGGGCAGCCAACACTAAAAACATATAATGAGAAGAACCACCACCCATTACATATTCAACCTGTTGCCATAGAAATGGGAATCGAAGTAATTCAGGAAAATCGGGACGTATCAGGGCTGTTCCCGAAACAACACCGCCCGGAATATAAGTCCAGTCAGCTCGATTAAATCCATAGGCTACTGTTGCAGAGTTAGCACCTACTCCTGATGCAAATGAAGCTGTATTTGATCCCGGATGACATCCTAAAATGAAATTTAGTGCATTGTAAATGTAGTCAGGTTTGAAAATATCCGGATAAGCAGTGTACAGAAAATAATGTTTGAACCCAAACTCCTGAATATCCCATCCTGCTCCCCAGATATAAGGACGATAAGGAACGCCGTAAGGGGTTTCGGATGATTGTTCCTTTATTTTAGCATCCAATTCTACCATAGCCCTCCGTATGGCTTGGGAAAAATCAGGCCGATTCATCTTCTTTTCAGCTCTTCCGATAAACCAACCCAAATCTTCTATATGATAAAGAATAAAATCTTTTTCGGAAAGAAGATAGTTGCTGTATTTTTCTTCCCCCGTCGTTAAATACAATTCCGTGGCTGCCTGGATCTTGGCAGAGAGGGAACGTTGATTTACTTCCGTTTCTTCATACAATTCTCTCGCACAGGCGAGTGCCTGCACACTTAATGTGTCGTTAAATCCTTTTAATACACGCGATGCCGCCGCCATTTGAGCTGCAGTGGTCAGTTCGCGAGCCGGATTGTTTTCAGTAAATACCCAGCGATCATCCTCGTTACCTATAGCATTATCAGTCATTGCAGCTGCATCTCCTAACATTACATACTGGCGCAAATTATTGCAAATAATACCGCGATAAAGACGACCCAATGACCGATAAGCTCCAACTACAGAAAGAACACCATTCTCAATCTGCTGAAGCAAATCAGGTTTTCCATCCGGTTGATGAATTTCCGTAATTCTTTTATGCTGATCTATTGAAGTAACATCATAATCTACCTTAAATGCTTCATAAGCAAGTGATAAAATATATGCTTCACCGGCCTGCGATTCTACGCGAAGGTCGAAGTCACCAGCATCGTGCCATCCACCAATATTCAAACCAGGAACCACATCACCGGGATTATACTTCGTTAACGTAGAAGGTCCTTGAACATAGCCATCAATATGATTGAAATTTACAGGTGACATCCGTGCATCGTCCATATGACAGTAATCATGCCATACTCTATACTTTTCATTTACCCGCATATGACACATCTGAACAGGTAAAAAATATTCAAGAACCGGTTGCCAAACACCACGATCATATACATCATTTGCAATTTTAAACACAGAAGACATTGAATCACCATATCTTACCTGATACAAACCCTCTTCAGTCACTTCAGTGAAATCGAACTGAAGATAATTATATCGCAAGAATTGTCCCCATTCCTCGCTATTATCTATCATAACCTCCTTGTCTCCTTCCGATGTGATTTTATACAATACAGGTTTATGAATATCAGTGTCTCTTTTATCCAATTCAATAATCGCTTTTTTTGGCTGATTTGGATGGTATCCAACTTGTGAGGTTTGTACAATGGGCTTATAAATCCAGTTAGAAACAACATTAGGAGTAATAATCCACTCTATCGCACCTTTTGTTTTACCTTCAGGAATCTCACTTCGTACAACAAACCAACCATTATTGTGATTCATGCGTCCGTCATACAACTTCAGCTCACTCCCTTTTGATTCAATCGTAAATTTGCTATAAGGATCATCCGGACAAACAACCAGACGTTTTCCTGCAGCATAGGGTTCGGAAACAATATTATCCGCAATGATAGGACTATATCCTCCGTCTCCTGCCAACTGCCTCACAGAAGCTTTCCCCATAGGGTTAAAATTGCCCACGGAAGAAAAATTAGATGGTTCATAACGAGTTGGACCGTTAGGTTGTCTCGGGAATATTCCTGACTGATTGTCCATTATCCAAGGTTTTCCGAAAAGTGATCCCGGAAAAAGCTCAAGATTGAAGCCGACTTTCCCCAGAAACTTCTCAGGTATCGGACAATCCAAATCGACAGTTATAACGATTGATGGACCTTTTCCTTTTACCGTAACAGTATAATTAAATACCAAATCAGGATAAATCATAGGATTAAAATCGGTCAGGTGCCTCGAAGAATCGGGATAGCTTAAATGGACACTAATTATATTGGCTTTTTGATCCACTTTCCGCTCTCT
>JAKIYP010000080.1 GCA_022708505.1 Bacteroidota bacterium | reverse complement strand
GCCGAATACCTGTTCGATGACGAAAATATGATGACACGTATCGATATGAGCGAATATCAGGAAAAATTCTCGGTAACGAGACTGATCGGTTCACCGCCGGGATACGTGGGTTATGATGAAGGTGGCCAGTTAACTGAAGCCATCAGAAGAAAGCCTTATTCAGTAGTATTGTTTGATGAAATTGAAAAAGCGCACCCTGATGTTTTCAACGTATTATTGCAGGTATTGGATGATGGACGGCTAACCGACAACAAAGGACGGACAGTCAACTTTAAAAATACCATCATCATCATGACTTCCAATATAGGTTCGGCATTGATTAGGGAGAACTTTGAGAAAATGAACGAAACAAATCATGACGAAGTGATAGAGAAAACGAAAAATCAAGTTTTTGAATTGCTGAAGCAAAGTATCCGGCCGGAATTTTTGAACCGGGTTGACGAACTCATTATGTTTGCACCTTTAAATGAACAACAAATTACGGACATTGTCAGGCTACAACTTTCGGGTATTCAAAAACTGCTTTCCGACAGTCAGATTCACCTCGAAATTAATGAAGAAGCAATACACTTTATTGCCCGTGCCGGCTTTGATCCTCAATTTGGTGCCCGACCGGTTAAAAGAGCCATCCAGAAACTGTTGCTGAATGATTTATCGAAAGCCATTCTCTCAGGAACAATCCGGCAAAACGACACCATTTACGTCGAACCGGATGGTGATAAATTGCGGTTCAGGAATTAAAATGCAAATGACATATGATTGCAAACGACATATGAAATGCATTAAAACAACGTAGAGACGCAATGCATTAAACAACGTAGAGACGCGCTATAGCGCGTCTCTACATTATTCGTTATTCGTTATTCGCAATTCGTTATTCGTTATTCGCCATTTACGTGTTCATCCCCCCGCAAACATTAATCACCTGTCCGCTTACATAAGAAGACAAATCAGAAGCGAGGAATAAAGTAACATTAGCTACTTCATCGGGCTTGCCACCACGGCGAAGTGGAATCATCTCAGCCCATTTGGCACGTTGTTCGTCTGTCAGCGCATGTGTCATTTCGGTTTCGATAAAGCCCGGAGCAATGGCATTGGCACGAACACCCCTTGAACCCAACTCTTTGGCTACCGATTTAGCCAAACCAATCATACCGGCTTTAGAAGCAGAGTAGTTTGCCTGTCCGGCATTTCCGGAAACACCGACTACAGAACTCATATTGATGATAGAACCGGTGCGTTGTTTCATCATGATAGGCGTACAAGCATGGATAAAGTTGAATGCTGATTTCAGGTTTACATTGATAACTGCATCCCACTGCGCTTCACTCATGCGCATCATCAATCCGTCTTTGGTGATACCGGCATTGTTAACCAATATATCAATCCGTCCGAATTCTTTGTGTATTTCTTCCACCACGGTGTGTGTTTCGTCAAAATTCGCTGCATTCGAGGCATACGCTTTTACTTTCACACCCAGTGCTTCAATTTCTTTTTGCGTGTTCAGGGCATTTTCATCGATATTCAAATCTGTAAATGCAATAGCAGCACCTTCACTTGCAAGTTTCAACGCGATCGATTTACCAATTCCACGTGCAGCTCCGGTTACGATAGCTACCTTTCCTTCCAGTAATTTCATAAAATCTTGTTTTTAATTGATAATAGAAGTATTTATTGAGATATTTAATTATTTCCTTTCGCTCATCATCGACAAAAGGAATTCTTCATTATTCTCGGTTCTTTCCATGCGGTCTTTCATGAATTCCATGGCTTCCACCGCGTTCATATCCGACAGGTATTTGCGCAGAATCCACATGCGGTTCAGGGTATCATTGTCGAGCAACAAATCGTCCCTGCGCGTACTGGATGCCATGATATCAACAGCAGGGAATACACGTTTGTTCGCCAACCGGCGGTCAAGCTGCAATTCCATATTACCCGTACCTTTGAACTCTTCGAAAATTACATCATCCATTTTCGAACCTGTTTCTGTCAGTGCAGTGGCAATAATAGTGAGACTACCACCATTTTCGATATTACGGGCAGCACCGAAGAAACGTTTGGGCTTATGCAGGGCATTGGCATCTACCCCACCCGACAGAATTTTACCGGATGCAGGAGCTGATGTATTGTAGGCTCTTGCCAGACGGGTAATAGAGTCAAGCAAAATCACCACATCATGGCCACATTCCACTAATCTTTTGGCTTTTTCATGTACCATGGCAGCTACGCGAACATGTCTTTCTGCCGGCTCATCAAAAGTGGATGAAATCACTTCGGCATTTACACTGCGGGCCATGTCGGTTACCTCTTCCGGACGTTCATCGATCAGTAACACCATCATATATACTTCGGGGTGATTGGATGCGATGGCATTAGCAATTTCTTTCAGCAAAACAGTTTTACCAGTTTTAGGCTGAGCCACAATCAAACCACGCTGACCTTTTCCGATAGGAGAAAACAAATCGACCATACGAACTGATAACGGATCTCTTTTGCCCGAGCATAAAGTAAATTTCTCATCCGGAAACAAAGGAGTCAAGTGCTCAAAAGGTACACGGTCGCGCACATATTCCGGACTGCGGCCATTAATTTTATTTACACGAATCAGCGGAAAATACTTTTCACCTTCTTTGGGCGGACGAATCGAGCCGGTTACCGTATCACCCGGTTTCAGTCCGAATAACTTAATTTGTGATTGAGACACATAAATATCATCCGGAGAACTCAGGTAGTTATAGTCGGCAGAACGTAAAAATCCATATCCGTCGGCAACCATATCCAATGTACCGGTTCCTTCCAGAATACCATCGAAATCATATTGTTTGTCAGGTTTCTGTGGGTTGAATTTCGGACGATTGTTATTTTGCTGATGTCCGTTTTTATAATGTCCGTTTTGGTGGTTGTTATTTTCCTGTGCAGGTTGCTCAGTATTTTCAGCAGGTTGCTGGGGAGTTGTTTCCGGATTTTTGTCATGTTTTTTTTCTAATACGATTTCATGCGTGCCGGTGCCGGTTTCATTTTCAGTATTCGAAGTTTCTTCTTTTACAGGAGTCTCCTGAACAGGAGTTTGTTGAGCCATAACCGGTTCTGCCCCTCCCTTATTCTCTTCTACTGTAACCTTAGCTGTTTTTTTAGCTGTACGCTTTTTTTGTTGTTTTGCCTTGTTTTCCGGTTCAGCAACAACGGGAACTTCAGGCTGAACTGGTTTTTCTTCTGGTTCCGGTTTCTTTACTGTTTTGGGTTTTAGGGTGATTGATTCTTTTTTCTTCTCTTCAACAGGCGCCTTTTTCTCCGGTTCATCAGCCTGAACTGTTTTCTTACCTGTTGCCGTCATGACTTTCTGATCAGTATTTTTCTTTAGTGAAACCCTTGATCTTTTTCCCTTCTGGGGATTACTCTTTTCTTTGGCGGCTTTCAGTTGAGAATTGACAACAGCCTGGCGATCAAGAATATCGTAAACAAGTTGTTGTTGTGAAACAGAATTGGAAACTTTTAATTCCAGTTCAGCCGCAATCTTTTTTAGCTCAGTCATATCTTTTGACTCAAGCTGGGTGAGGTTGTAATTACTCATAAAGTTTTGCAAGTACGTTTATCCGGACAGTTTAATCGTAAAGTGGATCTAAACGTTTGTAATAATAATAATTTAATAATGTATTTTATATCGGTTGATGTAAAGCAGGTTTGCTTCTTATAAGAACAGAAATATGCTGCAAAGGTAAATTAATATTTTGAAATAACAAAGTTTTGTCTAAATTTGCGTGCATAAAATGCTTATATAAATTAGAAAAATGGGATTAAAACTCAGACTTACGATTATGAGCTTCCTTCAATTTATGATATGGGGAGCCTGGTTGATTACCATTGGTGTATATTGGTTTGAAAACCGCAAATGGGGAGGCGCAGATTTCGGCGCCGTATTTTCAACTCTTGGAATTGCATCCGTCTTTATGCCGGCACTTTTTGGCATCGTTGCCGACAAATGGGTAAATGCAGAAAAACTATATGGTATTCTCCATATTTTGAGTGGTATTGCCATTTTTTCATTAAGCAGAGTGAATGATCCTGGCACTTTCTTTTGGGTTATGCTGGTTGCCATGACCTTTTATATGCCAACCATCGCCCTTTCAAATTCAGTTGCCTACAATGCCTTAAAATCTCATGGATATGATGTGGTAAAAGTCTTTCCGCCTATCAGGGTGTGGGGAACCATTGGCTTTATTGCGGCCATGTGGATTACAAATCTTACCGGGAATAAAGCGACAGAAGTTCAGTTTTACCTTTCAGCTATATTTTCATTGGTGTTGGGAGTGTATTCTTTTACACTGCCTGCTTGTCCTCCTCCATTAAAAGGTAAGAAAGAAATCAACCTGGTTGACTCGTTGGGCTTGAAGGCTTTTAAACTTTTTGCCAATTATAAAATGGCCCTTTTCTTTATTTTCTCCATGTTTTTGGGTGCTGCCCTGCAATTGACCAACATGTACGGTGATACTTTCCTGGATGATTTTAAAAATATTCCTCAGTATGCTGAATCTTTTGTAGTGAGATATTCCACCATCATTATGTCTATCTCTCAGATTTCTGAAACATTATTCATTCTGGCAATTCCATTCTTCCTAAAAAAGTTTGGTATTAAAAACGTGATGCTGATGAGTATGGTTGCCTGGGTACTTCGATTTGCTTTATTCGGATTCGGAAATCCCGATGATGGCCTGTGGATGCTGATTCTTTCGATGGTCGTTTACGGAATGGCCTTCGACTTCTTCAACATTTCCGGCTCTTTGTTTATCGAAACAACCACCGACACTTCCATCCGATCCAGCGCTCAGGGGCTGTTTATGATGATGACAAATGGATTTGGCGCCATGATTGGCAGTTTTGCCAGCGGAGTAATTATCGACAAATACTTCATGGTTGACGGCATGAAAAACTGGGAAGGTATCTGGTTTACCTTTGCTGCTTATGCTGCGGTCATTGCCATCCTGTTCGCAGTGCTGTTCAAACACAAACACGAGAGACAGGCTGTTAGTGAATAGTGGTTAGTGCTTAGTGGTTAATTAAATAGCTTTCGTTTTATCTCTCAACCACTCCTTTTCCACCTCATTCAAATGCAATGCAATTTTTTCATACACCTGCTGATGATAAGCATTTAACCAGTCGGTTTCGGCTTTGGTCAAAAGGTCTTTATCAATTAAATTCACATCAATAGGGAAAAGTGTCAGGGTTTCAAATCTGAGGAACTGACCGAATTCTGATTGCTGATCGGGCGCAACCATAATCAGGTTTTCAATACGGATACCATATTCATCTGTGCGGTACAGTCCCGGTTCATTTGAAATAAACATGCCCGGTTGCAGGGTTACCGGATTTTCATCCATGCGGATGTTTTGCGGACCTTCATGTACATTCAGAAAATGTCCCACACCGTGACCGGTTCCGTGCCCATAATTTAGTCGCCTGTCCCACATCGCCTTTCGTGCCAATATATCCAATTGCGAACCCCTCGTCCCAACCGGAAAAACGGCCGTTGCAATACCAATATGGCCTTTCAGCACCAGGGTGAAATCTGTTTTCTGTTGTGGAGTCGGGTTTCCAAGCGTGATGGTACGGGTAATATCGGTAGTCCCTTCGAAAAACTGACCACCAGAATCGAGCAACAGAATCCCTTCCGGAAATATCTTTGCATTGCTTTGTTCATCGGCTTTGTAATGCACGATGGCACCATGACCGGCATATCCGGCGATGGTACCAAAACTTTCACCAAAGAAATTTGATTGTTCAGCACGGAAATCATATAATTTTTCAGCTATAGAAATCTCCGTCAGTTCACCTGAACTCACAGTTGATTCGAACCACATGAAAAACCTTGTCAATGCTACCCCGTCTTTTATCATGGCCTGACGCATACCGGATATTTCTTTCTCATTTTTGATTGATTTCAGCATAGTAACCGGCGACATACGATTGATTACAGCACATTCCGGAGTAATAGCTTCAAATAAGGACTGATTTATTTTACTGCCGTCCAGCAATACCCTTTTATCTTTAGAAATTGAACCCAAATCCTTATAAATCTGCTGATAATCCTTAACCAATACTTGTTGAGAAGCAAAATACGAGCGAACTTCCTCTGAAAGCTTTTCTGGTGAAATATAAATAACAGCTTCTGTATCATCAACCAATGCATAGGCAGTGGCAACCGGATTGTAAGTTACATCTTTACCTCTGATATTAAACAACCAGGCAATATCATCGAGTGTATTCAACACAAACACATCCGCATGGGCTTCTTTGATTTTCTGTCTGAGTAGAGCCATTTTCTCCAGACAAGTCTGACCGGCGAAAGCCACGTCATACACAAAAATCTTTTGCTCCGGTAAAGCCGGTCTATCTTCCCAAATGGGTTTTATCAAATCTGCCTGCACCAATTCAATTCCTTTAAAAGAAAATTGATTACGCATAGACTGGAATGCGTTCACCGAAAATAACAGCGGATTGACACCAACCTTATCACCGGATTTCAATTCTGCAACTATCCAGGTCAACATATCAGGAGTCTCCGACAATCCCATTTTCATAGCGACAAAACCTGTATCCTTTAATTGTACATCAGCCTGAATATAATAACGCGAATCGACCCAAACACCAGCTTTATCCAATGTAATTACTGCTGTTCCTGCCGATCCGTCAAATCCACTGATCCAGTCTCTCTCTTTCCAGTAATCCGCAAAATACTCTCCGGCATGCGGGTCCGTTCCCGGCACAATATAAGCAGCAATTCCCTGCTTTTGCATGGCTGCCCGTAGTTTTTTTAATCTGTTGCTGATGATATGCATATAGAATTATTTTTCTGCAAACTTACTAAAAATGATTGACAGCATAAAACCATTTATAAACAGAATAAAGGTTTAATGCTTATTTTTTACTGTGAATCAATGATATTTCAAAATAATTTTCGTATATTTGCGCGCTCAAAAGTCTAAAATAAAATTTAGTATTCATCATTTAATTTAGGGAGGAAACAAGCAATAGCTAAACAATTGATTCTCAGACAAAGGAAGGCACCAGTCAAAGAAATGCCCAATCGTATCAACGAACACATAAAGGGTGTAAGTCAGGTCAGACTGGTCGGTGATAATGTAGAAACGGGTATATACTCGTTTGATGAAGCCATGAAAATTGCAGACAACCTGGAGTTGGATTTGGTAGAAATTTCACCAAATGCAGCACCTCCTGTTTGTAAGATTATCGATTATTCGAAGTTTCTTTACCAGCAAAAAAAGCGTGAGAAGGAAAAGAAAGCCAACTCAGCCAAGATTGTGATAAAAGAAATTCGTTTCGGCCCCCAGACAGATGATCACGATTTTAATTTTAAGCTAAAGCACGCGAGGGAATTCCTGAAAGAAGGAAACAAGGTGAAAGCTTATGTGTTCTTCAAAGGACGTTCAATCTTATTTAAAGATCAGGGAGAAGTATTGTTAGCGCGTTTTGCCCAGGAATTGGAAGATCTTGGAAAACCGGAACAAATCCCGCAACTGGAGGGCAAACGCATGATTATCACGATTGCTCCCAAAAAAGGAAAAGTGTAATTTCTCAAACAACTAAATATTATTACAAATGCCGAAAATGAAAACTAACTCCGGTGCTAAAAAGAGGTTCGCCCTTACCGGATCAGGGAAAATTAAAAGGAAACATGCTTTTAAAAGTCACATTTTGACTAAAAAAACCACAAAGCAAAAACGCAATCTGACTCAAACCGGTTTGGTAGCAAGCTGCGACGAGAAAAACGTGAAACACATGCTTTGTATTTAATTTTTCAAAAAGCTTTTAAACATTATCCAATTTAAAAATCAGGATGCACAGCTCAAAGATTCCGGAAACGGAACGCTGACATTCACAAATCATTTTTAATTATGCCAAGATCAGTAAACCACGTTGCTTCACGTAAAAGAAGAAAAAGAATTTTAAGCCTCACCAGAGGTTATTTCGGTGGTCGCCGCAATGTATGGACGGTAGCCAAGAACACATGGGAAAAAGGTTTGCAGTACGCTTACCGCGACCGTAAAAACAAGAAACGTAACTTCCGCGCCTTATGGATTCAGCGTATCAACGCTGCTGCCCGTCTGGAAGGTTATTCTTATTCAAGACTGATGGGTGCTTTACACAAATCAGGCATTGAAATGAACCGTAAAGTATTGGCCGACTTAGCCATGAATCACCCGGAAG
>JAKIYP010000079.1 GCA_022708505.1 Bacteroidota bacterium | reverse complement strand
GTGCTGTGCAACAACAGGACACGAAATGCATGCTAAAGTCAATAACTGTGATGCCGTTGACGTATCAAGTTGTTGTGACACGCATACGATTCAGGTTCAAACGGATGAGTTTCAAAGTGAGCTAAACCAGATTAGTTTTAGTCAAATCGTACGCGCTTTTGACATTCCCTGGTTGACGCTCGTAAACTTATTTAAACAATCTGATCCTGAAAGTAATGCTCCTTTGCTGTCAGATGCCTTCCCCCCGGACGGACTTTTCCTGAGAGACGTGAGTATCAACACTTTCGTCTGCATTTACCGTATTTGATTATTTGATGGTCAATAATCAACCACGTTGATTATTGATTGAACATTTTCAGACATTTATAAATTTAAATCTATTTTAAATTTGTAAGTGCCCTGATTTTATCTATATGCTAAAAACATGTTCACCAATCAAATAAACTCAATATGCTAAATAAAATTATCAGATATTTTCTTGATAACAAGGTTATCACTATTTTATTTCTATTGGCAGTAATTATGTGGGGAATATCGACAGCCCCGTTTAACTGGAAAGGCTCTGTACTGCCAAGAGACCCCATACCTGTCGATGCTATTCCCGACATTGGCGATAATCAACAAATTATCGCCACAGAGTGGATGGGGCGCTCCCCAAAGGACATTCAGGAACAAATTACTTATCCGTTAACAACTTCATTACTTGGTATCCCCGGAGTGAAAACCATACGTAGCACTTCTATGTTCGGGATGTCATTCATATACATCATTTTTAACGAGGATGTAGAGTTTTATTGGAGCCGCTCCCGCATACTGGAAAAATTAAACTCACTACCATCCGGTACACTTCCCGATGGTGTTCAGCCAAGTCTCGGTCCGGATGCAACCTCTCTGGGGCAGATTTTCTGGTACACACTGGAAGGTAGAAATCCTGAAACCGGTTCTCCAACCGGCGGATGGGATCATGATGAACTCCGCAGCATACAGGACTTTCAAGTCAGATATGCATTATCGTCGGCCGGGGGAGTTTCTGAAGTAGCTTCGATTGGTGGTTTTGTGAAGGAATATCAGGTAGAAATCAATCCTGACGCCATGCGAGCATTCAACGTTTCCATCATGGATGTGATGAACGCTGTTCAGAAAAGTAATATCGATATAGGTGCTGAAACCATAGAAATCAATCAGGTGGAATACCTTGTCCGTGGTCTCGGTTATATAAAAAATGTTACCGATCTGGAAGAAGCTGTAGTCACAGTTCGTAACGGAGTTCCTGTCAAAATAAAAGACATCGCATTTGTCAATTTAGGCCCAGCCACTCGCCGTGGAGGCCTGGATAAAGAGGGTGTGGAAGCTGTTGGCGGTGTAGTAGTAGCCCGGTATGGCTCTAACCCGCTTCAGGTTATCGACAATGTAAAAGATAAAATCAGGGAACTTGAAACCGGTCTGCCACAGAAAACACTTCCTGACGGCACCGTTTCGAAAGTAACCGTAATTCCTTTTTACGATCGGTCCGGATTAATCCAGGAAACAATCGGCACACTGGAAAGTGATTTAACGCACGAAATACTTATCAGTATCATCGTGATTATCATCATCATTGTCAACCTGCGCGCATCCGTTGTAATCTCGGCTTTACTTCCGATTGCTGTGCTGGCTACCTTTATCATCATGCGATTATTGAAAATCGACGCCAATATTGTCGCACTTTCAGGCATAGCAATCGCAGTCGGCGTTATGGTTGATATCGGTGTTGTCTTCGTAGAAAACACCATACAGCACATGGAAAAACCAGAGAATAAGGGCATTACAAAAGGAAAAGCATTTGTAGATCTGATTTATCGTGCTGTAAGTGAAGTTTCCACACCAACCATTGTGGCCATGCTTACAACAATTATCAGCTTTATTCCTGTTTTCTTTTTAGAGGCACAGGAAGGCAAGCTTTTCAAGCCACTGGCATATACCAAAACTATTACATTGATATCCGCCCTCGTTTTGAGTATGACAATTGTCCCCACACTGACTTACTATTTTTTCTCCGTTAAACTTTCTTCTAAAACAGTACGCAGGTATCTGAATATTGCTTTAGTTGCAGGAGGAATTCTGATATTTATATTTACGGGTGTAGCCATCGCGCTGATTTTACCTTTGTTCGGTGTCAGCAATCTGTACGAACATAAATGGAAAAATAAAAAAACGGCATCTTATATTACAGCCGGAATCGCGATTGCAGGAGCTGTTTCTTTCCTCACATCTGAATGGCTACCGGTAGGACCACAAGCGGGTTTTATTGCCAATCTTTTGGTAGTTGCCGTATGTATCGCCCTGATACTCGGATTTTTCACATTCCTGATATCCCGTTACGAAAAAATTATACGTTGGTGTCTTGCCAACCGGTGGAAATTTATGATGTTGCCCGTTTTAACTGTGGTATTTGGATTTACCATCTGGCTCGGATTTGACACTACATTTGGTTTTATAGCCAAAGGATTCGAAACAACAGGCTGGAAAAGTTTCCGTCAGACAACAGTATGGAGTACGATATCTGAGAAATTCCCGGGTATTGGTAAAGAGTTTATGCCAAGTTTGAATGAGGGTTCTTTCCTGCTGATGCCAACAAGCATGCCTCATACCGGAATAGAGCAAAATCTGAAATTCATTGAAGCACTCGACAAACGGATAAAGAATATTCCGGAGATAGAAACGACTGTGGGTAAATGGGGACGAGTAAATTCGGCGCTTGATCCGGCTCCTGCTCAAATGTTTGAAAATGTAATCAATTATCGACCGGAATATATCCTGGACAAAGACGGACACAGGGTTAGATTTAAGGTAAACAGAAAAGGAGAATACCTCCTGAAAAACGGGTTGTATTATAATCCAAAAAATGGCTTCAGATTAGTACCGGCTGACAGTTTAGTCGTTGACAAGCGTGGAGATTACTACCGGCAATGGAGACCGGAAATCAAAAACGAGAATGACATCTGGCAGGAAATTGTCAATGTTTCACATTTACCAGGACTAACTTCTGCTCCAAAACTTCAACCTATTGAAGCACGTCTGATTATGCTCTCAACAGGTATGCGTGCACCTATGGGTGTTAAGGTGTCGGGGCCTGATCTGGAATCGATTGAAGAAGGTGGTAAGATCATTGAAAGCGCTCTGAAAAATGTGCCTTCCATTTTACCCTCAACCGTATTTTACGACCGTGCTGTAGGCGCTCCTTACATCGAAATAAATCTTAACAGGCAAAACCTGGCTCGCTATGGAATCACGATTGCCGATTTACAGGACATCATCAGTTCGGCTGTTGGCGGAATGCCGTTGAGTACGACAGTGGAAGGACGTGAACGTTTCCCGGTACGGCTGAGATATCCCCGGGAATTGAGAGGGAATCCGGAAGAACTGGGTAAACTCATCATTCCAACCGCTACCGGAGCGCAAATTCCATTGAGTGAGGTTGCTGATATCGGTTATACCCGGGGGGCACAAATGATACAAAGTGAAAACACCTTCCTGTTGGGGTACGTGATTTTTGACAAAGTAGCCGACAAGGCAGAAGTGGATGTGGTTATGCAGGCCGGTAAGATACTGAAAGAAAAAATCAGCACGGGAGAAATACAACTACCCAAAGGCGTATCCTATCAGTTTGCTGGAAATTATGAACAACAACAAAGAGCGTCGGCTCGATTACTACTGTTAATCCCGCTTTGTCTGGTTTTTATTTTAGTCATTTTGTATTTCCAGTTCAAATCGGTTACCGCTTCGTTTATCCACTTTTCGGGCGTATTTGTGGCATTTGCAGGTGGATTTATACTGTTGTGGTTATATGGTGAGCCCTGGTTTATGAACATTACTATCGGTAATTTAAACTTACAGGATTTATTTCAGATTCACCCCATTAATTTAAGCATCGCTGTGTGGGTAGGATTTATCGCGCTGTTTGGTATCTCCACTAGCGACGGCGTTTTAATGGGTTCATTTATTCATGATACATTCCTGGAGAGAAATCCGCAAACTGTTGCAGAGATAAGGGAAGCAGTTGTTTACGCGGGATTGAGGCGTGTAAGACCTGCTTCTATGACCACAGCGGTTACACTGATTGCTTTATTACCGATTTTAACCTCTACCGGAAGAGGTTCGGACATCATGATACCTATGGCTATTCCAACATTTGGTGGCATGCTTATTCAGTCGATGACCATCTTCGTTGTGCCTGTACTGCAAAGTATGTGGCGCGAAAATGTGATAAAGAAAGAAAAAAAATTGAACGAATAAAATCATCCTGTTATGACTAAATTAAAAAAAACAATCATTTTTATGATATTAGCAATGATAAGTTTCGGGATGTCTGCTCAACCGGAGCGTTTGACTGATTATCTTGAAACAGCCGTACAAAACAATCCCGGCCTAAAAGCTGATTTCCTCGCCTATCAGGCATCATTACAAAAAATACCGCAGGCAGGAACCATCCCTGACCCACAACTTGACATGGGATTTTTCCTGAAACCTATGGATATTATCGACGGAAGCCGGGTTGCTGATTTTACGCTTATGCAGATGTTTCCGTGGTTCGGCACGCGCAAATCCGCGCAAACGGAAGCAAATCACATGGCAAATATGGCATTTGAGAAGTTCAGAGAAACAAGAGATAATCTATATTTAAGTGTTTATTCCCAATGGTTTATACTTTGCAGTTTGCAACAAAAACTGATTAACAGTCAGGAACACAAGCAATATCTCGAACAACTGGAAACATTGTCTGTCCGGAAATACGCATCGCCAACCGGTACATCCCCGGGTTATTCTGTTTCAATTCCGACACCTCAACCAGGTTCTACTGCTACAACAAGTAATGGAATGGGCGGAATGAAAGGAATGGGCGCGACCGGCAATCAGCCTCTATCAGGAAGCAACACGATGTCTTCAATGGGAAGTTCTCAGGGGAATATGGGTTCAGGTGTATCCGGCCTGTCGGATGTATTAAGAATTCAGCTTGAAACAGCTGAACTGGAAAACAATATTGAGCGTCTTCTTTCCGAAATAAAGTCAGAAAAAGCCAGGTTTAACACTTTACTCAACCGGCCGGCAGAAAGCGAAGTAGAAGTGCCTGATACTTTTGAGCAAATCCCTTTCATACTGGACATTCCATCAGCTATGGAAAGAATTGCAACACAAAATCCGATGTTGGGAATGCTTAACGAAGAAGCGCTTGCTTATAAAGCCAAACAAGAAATGGATAAAAAAATGAGCTATCCGATGTTGGGTGTTGGACTTCAATATTCGCTGCTAAAAAAACGGACAGCAATGGAAATACCTGTTACATCCATGAATGGTATGGATATGCTAATGCCGATGTTGTCAGTAAGTATTCCCATTTACCGCAATAAATACAAAGCACAACAGAAAGAGGGACAATTAAGGTGGCAATCGAGCCAAGAAAAGTATGCTAACACAATAAATGCACTGGAAGCAGAATTATTTCAAACAAAACATCTGCTTGACGATGCATCGAGACAAATCAGGCTGTTGGAAAAACAAACAAAACTTGCAAATACTGCATACAACCTGATGGTTCAGGAATTTGTAACAGGGAAAAGTGATCTGACCAATGTCATTCAGGTGCAACGTCAGCTACTGGATTATCAACTAAGGAAAGCAGAAGCCATTGCTTCATTCAATACAATGGTAGCAAATGCGCAACGCTTAATCTCATTTAATGAAACTAAATAAAAAAAGCAATATGAAAAACAAGATAAAAAAAGTATTAAACAGCAATATTCTTCGTCATAAATACGTAAAATACGGGCTGTTATTGACCATTGGTTTATTTCTCGGATGGTTATTCTTCGGCAATTCATCCGGAAATCAAGATGAACACGCTCACGCCCACGAGCTGACAGATGATACTGTCTGGACATGTTCCATGCACCCACAGATAAAAATGGAGAAACCCGGAAAATGTCCTATCTGTGCCATGGATTTAATTCCACTTAAGAAATCGGGAAATGGAGGGGAAGCCATAAATCCGGATGCGATTCAGATGTCGGACGAAGCCATTGCATTGGCAAATATACAGACAACCGTGGTTGGCAGACAACATGCTGTAAAAGAAATTCAACTTTACGGCACGATCCAGGTGGATGAACGCCTGTCACAATCTCAAACATCTCATGTAAACGGACGTATCGAGAAACTCTATGTAAACTTTACAGGTGAAAGCATCAAACAGGGACAAACAATTGCCTCAGTTTATTCACCCGACTTGCTGAATGCACAACAAGAGTTATTGGAAGCTTTGAAAATGCAACCTGTACAGCCCATGTTGATTGAAGCATCGAAGGAGAAATTAAGGTTATGGAAGTTAACAGAAAATCAGATTGACGTGATCATTAAATCAGGGAAAGTTAATCCTGTCATTGACATTAAATCCAACACTAACGGTGTAGTTATAAACAAAAATGTAAGTCAGGGCGATTATATCAATCAGGGAAGTGTTTTACTGCAAGTAGCCAATCTGTCACAGGTTTGGGCTATGTTTGATGCGTATGAAATGGATTTGCCATTCTTAAAAGTGGGTGATAAACTTGAATTTACACTGCAAGCCGTTCCGGGGAGAACATTTTCGGGAAAGATTTCCTTCATTGATCCCTTATTAGACAAAACTACCCGTACTTCTAAGGTCAGAGTGGTAACTTCCAATCCGGGAATGCTCATGAAACCCGAAATGTATGCTGTTGCCAAAGTTAATGCATCACTCCGTCAGCAAAACGATGAGATTGTAATTCCCAAATCAGCCGTTTTATGGACAGGCAAACGTTCCATCGTTTATGTAAAACAACCGGACACTGAAACACCTGCTTTTATGCTGCAGGAAATAGAACTTGGTCCATCGCTCGGAGCATCCTACGTTGTGTTGTCGGGCCTGCATGCAGGAGATGAAATTGTTACAAACGGAGCATTTTCCATTGATGCGACCGCACAACTCGAGGGCAAACTCAGTATGATGAATACCGAAGCAGCCAAGCCGGTTACCGGACACGAAAAACACAGTATGAATGTACAATCCGGTTCAATGCAAGGTAAGCATGAAATTCTGAAGGTTCAGGGTTTGTGTGAAATGTGTAAAGACAGGATTGAGAAAACAGCGAAAAGCATTGCCGGCGTTTCATCAGCTACGTGGGATATGAAAACCCGGGAACTTCATCTGAATTTTGATGCTCATCAAACCAACCTGAAAACAATCAGTAAATCGATAGCCAAAGTCGGACATGAAACGGATCTTGACAAAGCTGACCAGGAGGCGTATGATGCCTTACCCGGTTGTTGCAAATACAAAGAAAATTAAAGTATAATTTAACAATTAACAGGTGCATTAAGCTACGTTTAATGCACCTGTTCTTATCTGACATTTTCAGGCTAACCATACCATTATAAAGCTCAAACAAACAGTTTTTCCACCATCAATTTAATATCTATTCAGAAGATTTGATTCAATGACCAGTTTCATACATTGAAAAGAAAAAGTATTTTTGTCCTGTGATAATGTGTTGTTGCGATTAATATTTTTTAATTTAATTAAAACCCGTTCGTTTTTTTCGCAATCCGTTCGTTTTTATTAGAAATATGAATTATATTTGCATGCATTAAGCGTCAACTTTTTATATTTATCAGCATGAGCAACGAAATTTCATACTCAGCGTCTATTTTTAATGGGCTCATTGTGCCTGAGAAAGGACATATTGTAGGTTATGCTGCGATGATTCGTAAATGGGAATTAAAAATGCCTTTCCCTGACTTAATTTCATTGGTTTGCGATAAAAACACGAAATACAAGAATGAAAACTGGCAGGTCTTTTCAAGCAGCTATCTACCGGAAGATACACTTTTCAAGCATATTGTGTTTGCGTTAAAATACGAAGGCGTAAATCTGCTTTTCTTTAAAAAACTTTTTGAGGTATTGCCTGAAAATATTGTGGTTGAACTTGTAAGAACAGACCCAACAGGACAGTATAGCAGGCGGATATGGTTTTTGTATGAGTGGTTAATGAATAAGATATTAGAAATTGAGCATGCTGACACCAAAATTAAATATGTAAAATTACTGAACGACACTTTACAATATACGTTGCCTGAGGGTGTTAATTCTCCCCGTCACCGCATCATCAACAACCTGCCGGGAACGCGCGATTTTTGTCCGCTAATCAGCAAGACACCTAAATTGGAGCAATACA
>JAKIYP010000149.1 GCA_022708505.1 Bacteroidota bacterium | reverse complement strand
TCCAGATTTCTAACATAGCAATATATTCATCAGTCAGTTCAGCAAGAGCAAAAACCTCCGAGCCAATATGACGGATGGATACACGGTGAATATAATCAGGCGTGATACTCTTTGTTGAAACCAGATTTCCATAGACAACGAATCCATTTCCGGTGAAATCAAAAGTATAGGTATCGGTTACAAAGCAATCCTTCCTTTCACGAAAAACAGGTATTGTCTTGTCAAAATTCTGTTCGAGCGGCAAAACGGCAGGTTGCTGGGTTTTGATTTCAATCTGATTTTCGGCTACTACGCCTCCGTTCTTTTCAATAAGCGACAGCGCGTGTTTGTTACTCAGTTCATAAGCCTTTTGAAGTGAAACTGTTGTTCCTTCGAAATTCAGATTTTCAATCTCCTGCAATGGCTTCAACCAGAATTCCGGGATGTTTGAATAACCATACATTACCCCCAGGACTCCACCAACCGACCCCGGGTTACAATCCGAATCCTGTCCGCAACGGGTTGCAATATCAAGTGATTGGGAGAAATCACCTTCTCCGTACAACAAAGCCAGTGCAATATATGCAGCATTAATTTTGGCATCAATATTAAAACTCAGGAAAACTCCTTTCGGGCAACCCACATCTTTGTTCCATTTCTTATGCAACTCAAACCAGCATTGTTCCCAATCTTCCGGATATTGTTTATGCCACCTGATTACATCAGCTATGCATTGGTAGAACTGACTTTCAGCAGGGATTACAGCAAGAGACTGAGCAACAACAAAAGGAATATCTTTCGAGAGAAATGCGTTTGAATATAGAGCAGACACGAAAGCGCCACCATAAAAACCATCACCGCTATTCATAATGTGACCCACTTTCCCGGCAATTTCCATGGTCTGGTTAATCATGCCTGGTGACATCAGCCCGATAAAATCAGCTTCTATCTGAAAATCAAGGTCATCAGCATGCGGATTATTCAACCAATGTCCGGATGCAGGAGGCATAATTCCATTCCTGATGTTGTAACGGGCAGCCTGGTTGGCATGCGCCAAATGATATTCTGCCCATGCAAAGCGGTTGGCAAGCGTGTCGACCGGACAGTTCAGTCCTGCTTCCTCGAATGTCTGCACAAAAGTGAGGTCATTGTAGATGTCATCAAACAGTCCCGGTTTCTTATCCCACCAGTATTTCACATAGCCTTCCGACCAGGGAACAGGTTGATAATCCTGAACGGTAGTTCCCTGAAATTTAAATTCTGTGGGCGCTCCGAAAACAACTCCGATGGTCTGACCGGCCCAGCCTCCTTTAATTTTATCCATCAAAGTGTCCTTTGACATCGACAGGCTTTCCGGAGCATCTGTTTTGACTTTGTTACATGCAACCAAACACATTGCAAATAAAAATACACTGATAATTTTCATCTTCATGATCAACAATTTATTTTTTATAAACACTTAATTCTGTTATAGAAGTAAAGGCAGAAACATTTTTGGTGTATTTATGCCAATGCTGTTGTACCTTGGTATCACCTATAATGCGAATGGCTTTCGTTTTCACAGGCTCAAATTCAAACACAAATTCCACAAAATGAGGTTGAAAGAACACGATATCTGTTTCCGGCAACCGGGGATAGCTTTTAAAAGACGGAACAGGAACCCATTTCCCTTTTTCATCCTGATACTGGATAT
>JAKIYP010000019.1 GCA_022708505.1 Bacteroidota bacterium | reverse complement strand
GAAAGTCTGAGTTGAAAAGCAAGTTGAGGAAAGCAAGTTGGTCGTCAAGTGACCTTTCTTCTGCTACTAAATAAGCCGAATCAGTGGTATGGGCGATGAAAATATAAAATGAAAATGCCCCGTATTGCTACAGGGCATAAAATAAGAGGGTTTATTAGAAATAATAGCTTACAGAGCCAATAATCCTATGGTTATTAACTGTGTAGTTTTGTGTTGTTTTGCCATTTGTCTGAATCGTACCGTATGTAACACCTGTCAGATTATATTCAACCCCAAAACTGAAATTGGACAGATTATAAATAAGGGTTGGTGAGACCCTGAACATACTGCTAATCATTTCCTGGGTATCGGTGTAGAATCCCCTGCTGTAAATGGTTATTCGTCCGTTATCATTATGCAGTGGCATGCTGCTACCTAAATTCTGAGCATACCCTCCAAATAAACTGATTTGCCATTTTCTACCGTAAACAAGATTTACCCAGCTTGATATAATATTCTGGTTGGTGTATCCGTATGCTCCTGTTGAACTGTTGTATGTCTTACCGTATCCGTTTGCAAGTAGTTGATCACTTAGGTTTTGTCCCACAGTTAACCTCGCTTTTGCAGTAAATTTGTCTTGTGTAAACTGGGAATATGCTATTGCAGCGATTGAAGAAAGATTTTTATCGTCCGGTTTGATTACTTTCATGTCAACTCCGGCTCCGGTAACCCAATGCTCACCTTTATATTCAAATCCACCGAAAAGCTCTGGTATCAATGAGTTTCTTAAATAATTGGGCGAAAAACCTTTTGGACCGGAGGAGGTATATTGCATTTGGTAAACAGCAGCTCCGGTCAAAGCGAAATTTTCTTTTAGATTATGTGTAATACGAAGTTGAGGACTTCTGTTGAAGGGTTGAAACGGCATTCCTGCATTCAAAGAAACCGTGACGGGGATAACCGATCCCCACATGGGATGCCAGTTCTGGCCGATTTGCAGTGTTGATTCTTCCCATTTTAATTGCATGTACGCATGACGTATCCTGACAACATAATTTGCAACTCCATATCCGGCAAAGTCGGCTTCTACTTTTGCAGATGATTGTGCGCCTAAGATGGGTTGTCCCTTGATGTTGAGTCCGATCCGGGTAGCAATACTGAGCATGTTGGCTTGTGGAACAGCATTTTCATCTTGCCCTGAATTATCTAATCTGATGGGTTTAGGGTAAAAATGAAAAACTCCATCAATGCCTTCTTCGCATTGTCGCGAATTATAATAGAAATCATTTCTTACAAAACCGTATAGTTCTAAAGTTGCTTTTGTGTTTTGTGCCGACAGACTGTTTATTACTGTCACAAAAATTATTAGTAAATATATTTTTCTCATGTGTGAAAATAATAAAGGGTGAGCGTCAGATTGATAATCTTCAACTCACCCTTCGTTTTAGATAATTTATGATAGCATGGATTTAACCTGATTGTATACGTTTTGACCCGTGAAACCAAGCTTCTCGTCGAGCACTTTATAGGGGGCAGAGAACCCGAACGATTCCAGACCAAAAACTTTGCCGTTAGCGCCAACCAATCCTTCCAGATTTACCGGTAAACCGGCCGTCAGTCCAAATATCCTGATGCCGGAGGGTAACACGCTTTGCTGATATGCTACGGGTTGAGCCCTGAATAAACCTTCAGATGGAACTGAGACTAAACGCACTTTAATGCCTTCAGCGCGCAACAAAGCAGCACCTTCATTCAAAGTCGATACTTCTGATCCGGAAGCTAAAAGTATTACATCGGGATTGCCATCACAATTCACCACATAAGCTCCTTTTTCAGCTTGTTTGGCTTCATCTTTACGTGAGTTAACAGCCGGAAGGTCATTGATATTTTGTCGTGAAAGGATTAAACCGGTAGGTGTATGGGTATTTTCTATGGCCATTCTCCAGGCCACAGTCGTTTCCTCTACATCAGCGGGACGAAGTACCAGCATTGAATTCTGACCGTTGTGGTTCTTTAATTTCTCCATTAAACGGATTTGGGCTTCCTGTTCTACCGGTTCGTGCGTTGGACCGTCTTCTCCTACCCTGAATGCATCATGCGTCCAGATAAACTTTACAGGTTGTTCCATCAGCGCTGCCATACGTATGGCAGGTTTCATATAATCCGAAAATACGAAGAATGTTGCACAAGCAGGTATCACTCCTCCATGTAAACTCATCCCGATACTTAAACAGGCCATTGTTAACTCTGCAACTCCTGCCTGTAAAAAGGCGCCACTGAAATCACCTTTGGTGAAAGCAGTAGTCTTCTTTAAAAATCCATCTGTTTTGTCAGAATTGGATAAGTCGGCTGAAGCGACAATCATATTTTCTACCTGTACTGCCAATTCGGAAAGCACTGTTGCTGATGCAGCCCTGGTCGACTGATTGGGCTTTTGAGCAATCGCTTCCCAGTTTATATTGGTTTTACCGGAGAAGAACAAGGCCAATTTCTCGGCTAAAGCAGGATTTGATTTAGCCCATTTTTCTTCTTCTGCATATTTTTCAGCCATAATCACTGCTAATTCTTCAGCGCGTTTTGCATATAGGGCTTTGGTTTCTTCAAAGAATACAAATGGATTCTCAGGATTCCCCCCAAGATTCCTGATACTTTCTTCAAATGATGCACCGGCTTCTCCGAGTGGCATGCCATGAGTTGCACACATGCGCTCATAACTTGATCCGTCAGCTTTCCTTGCTCCTTTACCCATGATCGTCTTGCCAATGATGAGGGTTGGACGCGAGTTTTCGGCTCTTGCTTCGGTCAGGGCTTTTCTGATTTGTTCTGCATTATTCCCATCGATTTCGATTACATGCCAGTTCCAGGCTTTGTATTTCATCGCGACATCTTCACTTGTAACTGCATCAGTATTAGTTGATAGCTGGATGTCGTTTGAATCATAAAACATAACCAGGTTGTCAAGTCCGAGGTGACCGGCAATTCGTCCTGTTCCCTGAGAAATCTCTTCCTGAATACCTCCGTCTGAGATGAAAGCGTATATGGTTTGTCCCATCACGTCTCCGAAACGTGCTTTTAAAAATTTAGCCGCAATAGCAGCTCCAACCGCATAGGCATGTCCCTGACCAAGCGGACCGGAAGTGTTTTCAACTCCACGTTTTACATCTACCTCAGGATGACCCGGAGTCGGAGATCCCCACTGACGGAATTGTGCTAACTCATCCAGGTTGTATTTTCCGGTACAAGCCAATGCTGAGTACAACATAGGTGACATGTGTCCCGGGTCCAGAAAAAACCGGTCACGACCAGCCCAGGTTGGATTCTCAGGATCATATACCAAAAATTCGGAATATAACACATTGATAAAGTCTGCTCCTCCCATAGCGCCACCGGGGTGACCCGATTTTGCTTTTTCAACCATGGATGCAGCGAGTATGCGTATGTTATCTGCTGCCCGATTTAAAGTTGCAATTGAATTCATTATTATTTATTTTTGATTAAAATTTATATCCTAACATGTAATTAAATGCCCACACAGATCCATCACCGTTGATGCCGAATCCGGGAATATAAAAGGGTTTATATTCTCCCGGGTCAGGTTTGTTTATCAGGTTTTTGATGCGTGCTGTCCACCCGATATATACTCTTTTATAGATTTCGACCCTGATACCTGCTGTTATTTCAAACCATAAATTTAAAGATTCTCCCCGGAAATCTTTTTGAAAATTAGTATCCCAATATTCATTCTCAAAGGTAATATTCTGCAGATTATAATCAAAGTTCGTATGACCTAACCGGGCACCTATCAGAAAATAATTCGTAAACTTATTTTCAATCGTTTGATTTTTTATCAGATTAAAATCCATTCCTAACCGATAAAAAAGTGCATTCCCCTGATAGTTTATTTCTGATGTTGTAAGTTTGTCAGCCCCGGCATAACCAATTTCAAAGACCGGATAAAACCGCTTGTTGATTTCAGCCTGAATAGCACCTTCGTATTGATAAACATCACCTCGATTCAGAAACGTGGTGATAACAGGAGACATGTCAACTTCAACCCGTAAGCTATTAAGTTCAAACTTCCTAATACTGTCGTTTATTTCTGTATTTACCTTTTGCCCGGTTAATGTTGTTACGCAACACACCAACAGCAGACTAAAGTAATATCTGTAAATGTTGTACATCTGTTGTGTTTATATCGCGATTTACAATTTTATAACCTTTTATCATGTGATTGGTACTTATAACCGTATCAACATGATGCGTAATAACCATCCCACAGGAATAAGAAATAAAATACTCTTTGTTTGAATACTGAATATTTAGTGTGTCGTGTATTCCATTTATATTCAAAACAAAAATGCTCTCTTCTGTCGAATTGTTCAAAGGTAAAGCTATTTTATTGATATTTTTGACATTTTTATATAATGAATCCACCTCAATTGAATTATCATTCAGACCAAATACGGTAATACTATCAACATTCAGGCTGTTACCTGTTCCCAAAGTGTATAACCCGGTTCTGAATAATACCTGTTTATTTTCCCTGCAAGCTTCTTCTTGTGTGCAAGAGGAAAAAAACAATAAGATGAAAGTAAGTGATGTAATGAATATTTTCATGGATATTTACCTGAGAAACTGATTTCTTACTTCTGTTTTTAAAATTCCGATGGCAATTTGTGTCGGATTGTCATCTGTCTCAGCATATATGCGGATAATTTGCTCTGCCAGTTGAGTGGCAGGTTCATCAACTTTAAAACGGATTGCGGTTGTGTTTATCAGTTTAATCAGATTGTCCTGCGTGTTTTTTATGGCCGACCACAGTTCATCACTAACATATAATTGTTGGGCATAATTGTGTTCAAATTCTTTTCTGATATGATCGGTCAACTGAGATTGAAATTCCATGCAGGACATCCCGGGTTTGATAATCTGAAGCACCATATTAGCCGGGTTACTGCGTTCGAGCAACAGCATCAATCGCTCGTAAGCCCTTAGCTGTAAAGGAACGAAAGAGGCACGGTCTTTTTTGGTGAGTTCAAATTTTCTTCTTTTTTCCTCGTTGGATAACATTTTATCAAACAGCAAATAAGCTGTCATCATCACGATAAATGCCGGTAATATGTATTTGAAAATTTCCATATGCCGAATGTTTATTTGTAAAGCAACCTGAAAATGAATCAGATTTCTTTCTCAATTTTATAATTATTTCTTTCGGTTGAATTTCTGGCCACGATTTCACCCAGAAATCCGGTCATGAACAGCTGAGTGCCTAAGATCATGGCAACCAGCGCGATGTAAAAATAGGGGCTGTCTGTTATCAGGGCAGCTCTCGTTTGATTGATGATCGCATGTAGTTTAACAGCCCCAACTACCACGACTGAAATTAAACCAAGCAAAAACATCAAACTGCCATATAGGCCAAAGAAATGCATTGGCTTTTTACCGAACTTTGACAGAAACCAGAGTGTCATTAAATCCAGGTACCCATTTACAAAGCGGCTCAGACCGAATTTGGTGGTGCCGAATTCACGTTTTCTGTGCGTTACAACTTTTTCTCCAATGCGGGTAAAACCTGCATTCTTTGCAAGAAAAGGAATGTAACGATGCATTTCTCCATATACTTCGATGTTTTTAATGACCTCGTTCCGATAGGCTTTTAAGCCACAATTCATGTCGTGAAGTTTCAATCCGGTTACCTTTCTCGCCGTGGCATTGTATATTTTTGAGGGTAGGTTTTTGGCTAGTTTGGAATCATAACGTTTCTTTTTCCACCCTGAAACCAGATCGTATTCCTCTTCAGTTATCATCCTGTATAATTCAGGGATTTCATCGGGACTGTCCTGTAAATCAGCATCCATGGTGATAACCACATCTCCTTTCGCTGCCTGAAATCCGCAAAACAAGGCTGGTGATTTTCCATAATTATTACGAAATTTAATGCCCCTGACATTCGGAGATTGAGCTTGCAGCTGTTCAATTACCTGCCAGGAACGATCTGTACTTCCATCGTTTACAAAAATTATTTCGTAAGTAAATTGGTTCTCTTGCATAACCCTCTCAATCCACTCATGGAGTTTGGGTAATGATTCTTCTTCGTTATAAAGGGGTACAACTATGGATATGTTCATGGAATTGGTAATTATAATTTTTGTTCTTCATTGGGTGTCTCTTCCTCAAAAATTCCTTTTTGTTTTTTTACGAAACCAGCCAGCACCAACCCTAAAATTGCTCCCAAAAAGACATTTATCCAAATGGTTTGAATAGAGTAATTGACAGGTTTCATCTGTCTTTCAAGCTCTTCGTAGTATTTGTCGTCTAAAGGCAGGTTCAGACTTTCAAAAATTCCACGATTTTGTTCAACCTGTCGCATACTTTCTTCAAAAAGTGCCGGAAGAAAATCAGGGTTGATGTATTTGGTGTAGATGATTTTAAAAGCAGTTGAAATAATTCCTGCAAACAAAAAAGTCAGTACAACATAATTAAAAACCCGCCAGTATCCAATGTATCCTCCGCATTCGGTGTCCCGGTATCGTTTGGCCATCCGGTACATCAAAACAATAATGAAAGCTATTATTACATAGGACAACAATACGAATGGAATCGTTTTTGAACTGGTAAACAAAAAGTTAACGGAGAAAAGTACGCCCAGTATGAGCCCGTTGAACATGGTGGATTTGAATATGTTTTCCTGCATAAATACCTGAATTTTGATGCTTGCAAAAGTACAAAATAAATACTGAATATCATTATATAATCGGACTGAAAAGGCGTGCAAATGATTCCTTCAGTTTTTGACTTCTTTTTCGGTTATGCCAGTCGTCAAGTGTAATCTCCCGGCAATTCTGCATGTCGTTCTCAAATAATTTTTTGAGTTCAAGAGCAGTTTTCTTTTCGTAGATAAAAGCATTAGCCTCAAAGTTCTGATTAAAACTTCTTTCATCCAGATTGGCCGATCCCACAATTGAAATGAAATCATCAATAACAATTGCTTTGCTGTGTAGGAAACCTTCTTCGTATTGATACACCTTTACGCCAGCTTCGAGTATTTCGCCCAGATAACTGAAAGTACAGGCATCTGAAAATTTTGAATCAGATTCTTTGGGGATCATCAGTTTTATGTTAACTCCACTCAGGGCAGCAATAATTACAGCATTCAATATTACATCATTGGGTACAAAATAGGGTGTATGGAGGTAAACATAATCATGAGCTGCCATGATTCCCGATGCAATGCCCTGCATGATACATTCCCAGTCGGAATCGGGTCCGCTACTGACAATCTGAATGAGATTCTGCTCGTATTTCTTTGGCTTTGGATAGTATTTTATATCCGTAATCAGCTTGCGCTCAACGAAGTACCAGTCAGTGAGAAAAAGCGATTGCAATCCGTGTACAGCAGCTCCTTCAAAACGGACAAATGTGTCACGCCATTTTCCCAGCGTATTTCCAAAGATATACCGGTCGGCGAAATTCAATCCGCCTGTAAAGCCGTACTTTCCGTCCACAATCAAAATTTTCCGGTGATTCCTGAAATTAATTTTACTTCTTCTGAGCCTGAGTCTTAATGGCAAAAATGGTCTCACATAAACACCTGCCTCTTTAAGCGTCCGCAGGTATTTCCGTGACAGGTCGAAACTACCCAGGTAATCGTAAATCATCCTGACCCTGACTCCGGCTTTTGCTTTTTCTATGAGCAATTCTCTCAGATAGTTTGAAATCCGGTCGTCTTCAAAAATAAAAAATTCTATGTGAATATGGTTTTCTGCGTTTTTGATGGCTTCAAACATTGCCGAGAAGGTGGATTCCCCGTCGGCCAGTACATCAATTTTATTGTAAGCATAAACAGATGCATCACTGTTTTTGTACAATAAATTAATCATATTCAGTTGATTGGGGCTTGTGATGAATTCCGTGAAAGCATCAGGTTTGAGTTCTTTATAAGGCAACTTGGTTTCATGTTTGATGCTTTTCTTGGAAATTATTTTTTGTTTTCTGTAATTCTGACCTATCAAAAAATACAGCAATATACCAATTACGGGTAGCAAAACCAACACCAGCACCCAGGATAAGGATCTTACAGGGTTACGGTTTTCTAATAACAACACCGAAATGGCGCTGACAATCATATAGAAATAAAATACAACCAATATGATGAACAGCAGGCTATTCATGAGAGAATTTTTTGTTTCTGTTATAATATATAAAATACAAATGCTTGTTGATTATGCTTACGTTTTCGGCGGCAGTACCAGTTGCCGGGGCGGGGACACCGTTACCGATTGTTGTATCCGAAACTTCTGTACGTGCTTCATCCCACAACCCACTTGTAATAAAACTGTTTAATAAACTTGAACCACCTTCAACCAAAACTGAATGTATGCCCTGTGAAGCAATTATTTTCAGCATGTTATGAAGCATCTTGTCATCAAAACGCAGAAATATATAGTTAATTTTATCTGTATTCTCGCGTGGGTTTTCAGTAAATACAAGGGTTTTAACAGTCTGATCAAAAATTACATAATCCAGGGGTATCCTGCCGGTTCGATCGAGCATGATTCGAATCGGATTTTTGCCCGGCCAGTTTCTCACTGTTAGGGAAGGATTATCGAGAAAAACGGTATTGGTGCTAACCATGATTGCCTGATTTTCTGATCTGACTTTGTGGGTTAATTGCCTGGTGATGTTATCGGAAATCTGTAAAGGCGGCGTATCTGCATTCGTTCTGATCCTGTCAATGTAACCATCTCTGGTTTGTGCCCATTTAAGCAGAACGTAAGGTCTTTTTTCTTTTTGCCAGATGAAAAAGTGTTTGTTTAATTGCATACAGGCATCTTCTAAAACTCCAGTTATAACTTCTATACCAGCGCTTCGGAGTATTTCTATTCCTTTTCCCGAAACTTTCGGATTTGGATCCAAGGTTCCGATTACAACCCTTGGAATGCCTTTTTCCACAATTAGATTAGCACAGGGTGGTGTTTTACCGAAATGGGAACAGGGCTCCAGATTGACATAGAGTGTTGATTCTTTTAGCAAAGATGTGTCTTTTACACTATGTATGGCATTTGGCTCGGCATGCGATTCTCCGAACCGGTGATGATAACCTTCACTGATAATGCGGTCATTGTGAACCAACACGGCACCAACCATCGGATTGGGAGCAACATGGCCGGCACCATAAGTTGCCAGTTGCAAACAACGATACATGTATTTTTCTTCGTAATTCATTTTTCCTATCTTTGCATGCATGCAAAATGCCATTAATCACATCCGGTCCGAATTATCAGCTTATTATACAGAAAATGAGCTGCAATCGGTCGTCCGGCTACTCATATCAAAAATCACCGGATTCAGTTTTACGGAAATTTTAGTTAACAAAAATACAATTTTTTCTGCATATCAGTGGGATTTATTGAATTTTTATCTTGAAAAGCTTAAAACCGGTATGCCTGTACAGTATGTATTAGGTGAAACTGAGTTTTGCGGGTTGATTTTCAGAGTAGATCCGTCGGTATTGATTCCACGTCCCGAAACGGAGGAGTTGGTTGAATGGATTGTAAAAGAATCAGCAGAGAATAGTGTGATTTTAGATATAGGTACTGGTAGTGGCTGTATTGCCATCGCTCTTAAATATTTTATGCCACAGGCAGATGTGCATGCTTGTGATGTGTCGTTGGAAAGTTTGCAAACTGCCCGCAAAAACGCAGAACTTAATGAAAATCAGGTTGATTTCTTTTATATGGATGTTTTAGAAGAGCATAATACTGATAACCGGTATGATGTAATAGTAAGCAATCCACCCTATATTCCCTATGCCGAACGAACTGAAATTTCGGACCATGTAAAGAATTTTGAGCCGGAAGCTGCTTTGTTTGTCCCGGATGACGATCCTTTGATTTTCTACCGGAAAATAGCAGAATTTGCAAAACGTCATCTTCATGCAGGAGGAAAACTGTTTTTTGAAGTTCATCGTGATTTTGGGCATGCATGTCTTCTGATGCTTCGGGAAATGAACTTTCAGCAACTTGAAATTAAAAAAGATATTGCAGGCAATAACAGGATGATTAAGGGAATTATTCCGTGATTAGTTAAAGTCTGATTAAACTTTTCAAAAGCAATATAGTCTAAGCAATCTGATGTGATTTAAAATACATAAATGGCAGATATAGAAGAGCATAATATTTTAAGCCAATTGGTCAATCCGAAAACAAATGCACAAGCTTTTTCCAAACTGGTGCGTTTGTATCAGGAGCGTTTGTATTGGCACATCAGAAAGATGGTGTTATCGCACGAGGATGCCAATGATGTACTGCAGAACACATTTATGAAAGCCTGGAATGGCCTTGCCGGTTTCAGGGGAGAGTCGCAGATATCAACCTGGTTGTATCGCATTGCTACAAATGAAACCTTGACTTTCCTGACCAACAAAAGGATGCGTAATATCTCCGGAATTGATGATGTGGAAGGTCTGTTGCTTGGTCAGTTACAGGCTGATACCTATTTTTCGGGTAATGAAGCCGAAATGAAACTTCAGCAAGCAATTCTTACACTGCCGGAAAAACAAAGACTGGTATTTAATATGAAATATTTTGATGACCTCACTTACGAAGAAATGGAAAATATCCTCGAAACATCAGTAGGTGCATTGAAAGCATCGTATCATCATGCCGTAAAAAAAATAGAGAAATATCTGACCGAAGAGAAAGTAACTTAAACAATTATCCGGCAGATGAATCACTTTAACGTTTCAGAAATTAAACCTTTTGATATATTAAAAGTCTAAATGTACGTATTAAAATTATGATGGATAAAGAATTACATAAAATATTGAAAGAAACCGGCAACAGAAATCCCTTTACAGTGCCGGAAAACTATTTCGAAAGTTTTGCTGCTGAAATAGACACGAAGATTGCTAAAGACAGACTTTCAGCGAAAAAGTTATTGAAGCCCTGGTTCTATCTGGCAGCCATGTTCGTCGGCTTGTTTCTCATGGGCAATGTGTTCTATGTTGTTTATCAAAATAACAGGAAGATGGATGCTGATTTGTATGAAATGTATGTGATGTCTCAGATAGACCAAACAGTCATGTTGGACTACTATCCGGTTGAGTCGGATGATAATGAATAATCTGAAAAAAAATCATGATTGTATGGAAAAGAAAATAATATTGTTAAGCGTTTTGGTTTTATTTTTTGGCGGATTAGTTGGACAGGAAAGAGGTCCACGCTTTTCTAAGGATGATGTCATCAATAAAAAATGGACTTTTGTAATTGAAAAATCGAGATTGTCGGATGCTGATATACAAAAGGTTGAGCCAGTGTTTATGGAAACAGAACTTGAATTGTGGGATTTGCTTGAAAAATACAGGGATGTTTTCAGGGATAATCGCCGAAAATCTGAAATATCAGGCACAAATTACGAAGCAATTAACGATGCCATGGTAAATTTCGAGTTGGATAATGCCCGGATTCAACAAAAATATTACATAAAATTAAAGAAAATATTACCGGCACAAACTATCAACCGTTTACTTTTGGCCGAAAAATCATACAAGAGAGAATTAATGCAAAAGGTTCCGGGTCAGCATCGTGGACCAAAACAACAGCAATAAATAAGTTTTGTAATGTTGAGATAATAATACCGGTAATTGATTCTGAATTCATTACCGGTATTATTGTTGTTTTGCACCCCGTAAAACATCAAACAGTGGATTTTTCTATTTGTCACATAAAAAAATTACATTATCTTTGCAAACCAAAAACAAAGGGTACTTTGGCCGAGTGGTTAGGCACCGGTCTGCAAAACCGTCTACGGCGGTTCGAATCCGCCAAGTACCTCAAAGAAGGATGTCTATTAAGTCGCAGGCTTTTAGACATCCTTCATCGTTTAAGATGATGTTTTTAAAGCAAACGTTTTCGGATGTTTCAGTGGTTTTAGGTTTACATACATGTCAATATGCCTGTTATTTTAGTAACTTTGCTGGCATAATAAACAGTATAACATGTTAATAACATTCAACATACATTTTGTAACCCAATGGGGTGGTAAGATTCAATTACTACTGAAAGAAACGGGTGAATCCGGAGATATACGTGTCGTTTCCCATGAAATGCATTGCAATCAGCATTTTTACTGGAAAAAAGAACTGACTCTTGATGACCGGATTACTTTCCTTCATTATCAATACGAACTACTGGATAATTCCGGTGAATTTATCCGTGAATCGGGTGAGATGAGGGAAGTTCGCTTGCCTTCAGGACAAAAACAGGTGTTTTTACACGATTCCTGGCGGGATTCATTCGGAGAAAGTCCTTTTTCCACCACAGTATTCAGGGATTGTTATTTTAAACGCGAACTCCTAAAGTCAGATCAGCCTGAAAGGGGCAATTTTCGCTTGCAGCTATTTTGTCAACAGATGGAACCGGGGAGGCATTTTGCCATTGTTGGAAATCAGGATTTTCTGGGGAACTGGGATGTAAACAGAAAAGTCAGACTTGATGAGTCAAATTATCCGGTTTGGTCGGTTTATATGGAAACGGGTAAGATAAAGTTCCCGTTGGAATACAAATATCTTATTGTTGATACAGCTACGGATGAAGTCTTGGCATGGGGTGGGGGACCAAACCGGAAAGTTGACAAACTTTCGGGAGAAGGTTTTCATGTTGTGACCGATGAAAATTTTATGCGTACCATTCCTTCCTGGAGAGGAGCCGGGGTCGCTATCCCGGTTTTTTCGCTGAGAAGTAAAAAAAGTTTCGGAACCGGTGAGTTTTATGATCTGAAACTGATGATTGACTGGGCAAAACTTACTGGCCAGCAAATGATACAAACGCTTCCCATCAACGATACCATCCTGTATCACAGTAATTATGATTCTTATCCTTATAATGCGGTTTCGGTGTATGCCTTGCATCCCATTTATTTGCATCTGGATGCTGTTGGGAAAATAAAGGATCCGGTTCGCAAGGCTTATTATGCTGAACAAAAAAAAGCGCTGAATGCCAAATCCTTTTCGGATTATCAGAATGTGATGAATGTGAAATGGGAATTCTGTAAAGAAGTTTATCAGGATTCATCTAAAAAGCTTTTCAGTTCGGAAGAATACAAACTCTTTTTTCAGCAAAATAAATCCTGGCTTGTTCCGTATGCCGTTTTTTCTTATCTGAGGGATAAATATGGAACTCCAGAGTTTTCTAAATGGCCAGAAAAGAGTCAATACAATGCGGCTGAAATTGAAGAGTTGGCTGCTCCCGGGAGTGATTTTTATGACGAAATTGCCCTGTTTTATTTTGTTCAGTTTCATCTCAATAAACAACTGACTGAAGTGCATGATTACGCCCGCAGTCAGGGAATTACCATTAAAGGTGATATACCGATTGGTGTGAGTCCGCGAAGTGTAGACGCCTGGATGGAGCCGGAGATGTTCAATACCAGTATGCAGGCCGGAGCACCGCCGGATGACTTTTCAGCAACTGGTCAGAACTGGGGTTTCCCTACCTATAACTGGGAACTCATGGAAAAAGATAATTACCGCTGGTGGATTAAACGTTTTCAGAAACTGGCGGAGTATTTTGATGCTTACCGGATTGACCATATACTCGGATTTTTCAGGATATGGGAAATCCCTCAACAGGATGTATGGGGATTGACGGGCAGTTTCAGTCCTTCTCTTCCGTTTACGGTGGAAG
This sequence comes from Bacteroidota bacterium, assembly GCA_022708505.1. Lineage (GTDB taxonomy): Bacteria > Bacteroidota > Bacteroidia > Bacteroidales > Paludibacteraceae > Paludibacter. The sequence continues at coordinate 21,299 of JAKIYP010000019.1, read as the reverse complement.
AGTTACAGAAGAAGGGTTTGTACTGGGACGAAAATCGTTTTCTGAAGCCTTACCTGAGAGAACATGTGTTGCATGCAACTTTCGGAAAATATACAGCCGATGTCCTTCGGGAGTACTTTGATCAGGACGGCTGGCAAAACTACAAATTCAAACCGGCATTTGATACCCAGAAAAAGGTTGAAGCCTATTTTGCTTCGCTGGGTTATAATTTCGGGACCAAAGAGGTGATGATCAGGGATGGTTTGTATATGCTTCATTGTGAAGTTCTTTTCATACGAGATACCCGGCAGCCGGATAAATTCCATCCGCGGATATCGATGCACAGTTCGGCCACTTTCCGTGATTTACCCGACGAAACCCGTCGTCTGCTGGACGGTATTTATGTTGATTATTATTACCACCGGCACAATGCTTTCTGGAAAGAACAGGCAATGAAAAAATTACCGGCATTGATTGCTTCAACCGATATGTTGGTCTGCGGCGAGGATCTGGGTATGGTGCCCGATTCTGTGCCAGATGTGATGAACAAACTGGAAATTCTGAGCCTGGAGATTCAACGTATGCCGAAAAAACCACACCATGAATTTGCCATGCCTCAGGATGCACCGTACCGGTCGGTTTGTACAACTTCGACACACGACATGAATCCAATCAGGGCCTGGTGGCTTGAGGATAGAAACATAACACAGCGTTTTTACAACAAAGCGCTCGGAATACAGGGTGTCGCTCCCGAGCAATGTGAGCCGTGGATTGCAGAGAGAATTATTAATCAGCATTTGGAATCGAATGCTATGTTGGTAATTTTACCATGGCAGGATTGGTTAGCTATTGATGGCAGATATGCCCATGAAAATCCGGAAGCAGAACGGATTAATGTGCCTGCTAACCCCCGGAACTTCTGGTGTTACCGTATGCATATCAGTTTGGAGGACTTGCTGAAACTGAATTCCTTGAATGAAAGAATCAGGAAGGTGATTGAAGATAGTGGAAGAGCGAATAAAGCGGAAAACTGAAAGCGGAAAACTGAGAGCGGATAAATTGGTAGTCTAACGAATAAATATTTTTTTTCTTTTGCCTCCTTTTGTGCCTTTTGTGGTTTAAAATTATTAAATAATTATATATGAGTGATCAAAGATACAATCAGCGTGGAGTTTCAGCATCGAAAGAAGATGTACACAATGCAATCAAAAACATTGATAAAGGACTTTATCCTAAGGCTTTCTGCAAGATAGTCCCTGATTTTCTGGGTAATGATCCTGCGTATTGCAATATCATGCATGCTGATGGGGCTGGCACAAAATCTTCATTAGCCTATATTTATTGGAAGGAGACCGGAGATTTGAATGTGTGGAAGGGCATTGCACAGGATGCGCTGATTATGAATATTGATGATTTGCTTTGTGTGGGGGCTACGGATAATATCTTGCTTTCATCGACCATTGGTCGCAATAAAAACCTCATTCCGGGAGAAGTGATATCAGCCATTATCAATGGAACCAATGAATTGGTCGGGGAACTTGCCGCCATGGGGGTAAATATCTATCCCACCGGAGGTGAAACGGCCGATGTGGGCGATTTGGTGCGTACCATCATTGTCGACAGCACCGTTACTTGTCGCATGAAACGTGCTGATGTGATTGACAATGCGAATATCCGTCCGGGTGACGTGATTGTCGGTTTATCTTCATCGGGACAAGCAACTTATGAAAAGGAATACAACGGGGGGATGGGGAGCAACGGACTGACCTCGGCCCGTCATGATGTATTCGCCAATTACCTGACTGAAAAATACCCGGAGAGCTACAATCCTGATATTCCGGGAGATTTAGCGTATTCAGGTTCGTGTAAATTAACTGATATGATTGCTGAAACCGGTTTGGATGCCGGTAAATTAGTGCTTTCGCCTACACGCACCTATGCGCCGGTCATCAAAAAAATACTGGCCGAATTACGTCCGTTTATTCATGGCATGGTGCATTGTTCAGGAGGAGCACAAACCAAAATTCTGCATTTTGTCGATCAACTCAGGGTGGTGAAAAACAATCTCTTTCCTGTTCCGCCTTTGTTCCAGCTAATTCAGCAGGAATCCAAAACCGACTGGAAAGAGATGTATAAAGTGTTCAATATGGGACATCGCATGGAAATTTACCTGCCAGCGGAACAGGCAAGCCAGGTCATCGAAATCTCCCGTTCATTCAATATTGAGGCTCAAATTGTCGGATATGTAGAGCAATCCGGACAAAAAGAGCTGATCATCGAAAGTCCGTTTGGAACATTCCACTATTGAAGCAGGTGATTCAAATTTGTGGTAAACAGTTTTACTGCGATTGCCAACAGGATGATACCGAAGAATTTACGTAGAATGTAAATGCCGGCCTCTCCGAATAATCTTTCAATGCGATTGGTCGATTTTAGCACCAGGTACACGAAGGCTAAGTTCAATACCAAGGCAACAATAATATTTTCAATCTGATATTCGGCACGTAGTGACAGCAAGGTAGTAAATGACCCCGGGCCCGCAATCAATGGAAAAGCCAACGGAATAAAAGAAGAAGTGTTTTTGGGCCCGTTGTTGCGGAAAATCTCGATATCTAAAATCATTTCAATGGCGAAGATGAATATGATTAACGCTCCTGCAACAGCGAATGACTGGATGTCAACACTGAACAATTTCAGGATACCTTCTCCGGTGAATAAAAACAAAATTAAAATAACGAGGGCGATTAAACTGGCCCAGAATGCATAAATATTTTTGTCCTTCTTTTTGATATTCAGAATAATGGGGATTGAACCCAAAATGTCGATAATGGCAAAGAGTACCATGAAAGCACTTGTAATTTCCACAAAACTGAAGTTCATAAGTTGTATTTTTTAATGTATTGCTGATTGATTTCTTTTCTTTGTTTATCAAAAAACCATCCCCATTTGTTGAAATATTTCGTCAAATTCCAGCTATGAACAAGCATCATGTAAAGACTTTTATAGGATTCCTGCGCATGATGATGAACGACTGAAACCCGGGGATAAAAAACGGTTCTGTAATGAATTCCAATCCTGCGTGTTAAATCGATATCTTCCGGATACAGGAAAAAACGTTCATCAAATAAACCGGCCTTTTTAAGGGCTTCTGTTCTGAGCAGCATGAAACAACCCGAAAGATAAGGAATATCCATGATTTTATCGTATCCTGTATTACGCATTTCGAACCGGTACATGCGTTTTTCAGTCCACTTCTTTGGGAGAAACCTTCTGAAAATCAAATCTGAAGGAGCCGGGATAAGTTTGCATAAGTATTGTGTTTCGCCCGAGGGATAAACAATTTTTGGCATCAGGTGGCCGATGTCCGTGTTTTGTTCCAGGTATTCCACCATTTCTTTCAGGATATGCGCATCCATGGTAATATCGGGATTTACAACCAAATGATAGGGAACGCCGGCAGCTATCGTTTTCCGTAGCGCGATGTTATGTGCCGCACCATAGCCGATATTTTTTCCTGTGAAGATATAGGTGAGTCCCTCCTGCTTAAAATCACAGGAAGGAACAGGTGAGTTGTCGATGATGTAAATTTTTTCAACGACTTCCGATTCCCGTAAAACATGAATCAGCGATTCAGTTTCGCTGTACAGATGTTTATATATGACGATAGAAACATGCAGCATGGTAAGCAGCTTAGATGTAATCAGATATCGTATTTTTCCATTTTATCCTCGATACATACATCAGTTTTTGCACTCTGGATTTTCAGGTAAGTCATCAGGCTGTCTGCTCCAGCGGCATAGCAAGCTTCCTGCGCTTTTTTTACCACTTCCATGATTTCATCATAACTTCCTTCCATCACGGTTTCAAAAGGCGTTACGCGGTATTTCAATCCGGAGTTTTCGATGATGCTGATGGCTTCATCCACAAGGGTGTACGGGTGTTTATCTTTGGATGCCGGCAGGATCTGCAGGGCGATGTTGACGGTGTTTTGCATTTTATATGAATAAAAATAATGTACAAATGTACGAAAAAATTATTAAAAGAATCGATGTATTTATCAGGTGGTAAACAAATACATAATTCCGGCGGCAATGCCTGTCAGGATGACGATTGCCAGAAATACCCATAAGACTTTCTTCTGTAAATCCATCCGTTGTCCGGAGAAAAAATAGATGTAAAACATGGAAACGGCTGTATTGCTGAGCATGGCCAATAAAACTGCAATAACCACTATTTGCCTTGGTATTTCTGCAACGTTCTGTAATAAGTTAAGTACGAAAGGCGTAATGTCGCTTAGTCCGCTTAATAATGACAATATCGTTAGCCCACTGTTTCCTGTATATCGAATCGTGTATGTGGTTATTATTGTGAAGAAAACAAATAACGCCGCGAATATTAGTGCCACTTTAAATTCCAATGGATTTTTGTAATCCTTATCATCGTGTTCTCCTTCGGTGGTTTTTGCCTCGTTGTTAATGGATTTACGGTAAATAAGCCAGGAAATAAAGGCGGATGCCAGCGTTAAAAAAATAAGATAAGGGTAAATTAGCATGAATATTTCCTTACTGAATATATAGATTAAAATCATGAATTTCAGGAACATCATACTTTTTGCGATGACCATTGAGCCGGCATATTTTGATAATTTAGCTTCTGGGGCAGTTTTCGCATCTTTGGCTAAAAGTGTGATGGTGGCAGTACTGCTGTATAAACCTCCAATCAGTCCGGAAATGAATATTCCCGATGATTTAAAAACATATCTTTTAAGCAGGTATGAAGCATAAGAGATGCCCGATACTACAACTGTAGCCAGCCAGATTGAATAAGGAGTAAGTTTTGTGCCCTCAATTAAGATATTATCAGGTAAGATAGGCAAGATAATGCCACTGATAGCAAGAAACTTGGCGAGAATGATTAATTCGTCGTTTCTCATTTTATTGGCGAAGCGTTTGAAGGTAGGTTTCATCTCCGTCAGCATAAGAATCAGTACCACGATAGTTAGTGAGAACCAAAGGGGTTGTGTTACGATGACCGGAGCCAAGCAATAAGTAATGAGGGCGATGGAAATGGTTGTCATGCCGAAATCTGCATGTTTCCATGCTTTCGTGACATAGTTTAATCCCAATAATACAATCAAAGCAAGTCCGCCACCTATAAACAAAGTAAAATTTTTCGGTTCAAGCATATACAGTATGTAGCCAAGAATCCCGATGAAAGTAAAAGTCCGGTCGGTACCGAACGATGTAACGCCTCCTTTGTCCTCATCGTGTTTAAGCTGAAATTTCAGTTGGGATAATCCTATCAGTAGAGAAAAAAGAGTGGTGAGAACAAATGTTACCAGCTCTTCAGGCAGTATTTTGATCAATTCGTCCATGATGATGAGAAATAAGATTTTGAATTAACTTCATCGAAATTATTTCCGGCAAATTTACAGGATAGTTTTGATAAAACAAAACAGGCCAACTTCCAGCTTAAGTCCGGAAATTGACCTGTTTTGATAATTATAATTGAAATTTATTCTGCAGCCGGAGCTTCTTTTTCTTCTATCGGAGCTTCAACTTCAGCCGGAGCCTCAGCCTGTGCAGCTTCTACTTGTGCTTCAGCTTCAGCAGCCTTCGCATCAGCTAATTTCTTGGCAAGTTCAGCGGCTTTAGCTTTGTTTACCTCTACCTCAGCGGCAAGACGGGCTTTAGCAGCTGCAGCTTTCTCAGCAGCAATTTGTTCTTTTGTTTTGTTTACTTTGCTTTCTTTGCTTGTTTGCCATGCAGCAAAACGTTTTTCGGCTTCTGCTTCATCGAAAGCACCTTTTTTTACACCTTCCAACAAGTGTTTTTTCATGAGTACCCCTTCAGCAGAAAGGATATTACGGGTTGTGTCCGTAGGTTGAGCGCCTACCTGCATCCAATACAAAGCTCTGTCGAACTTCAGGTTTACTGTAGCAGGATCGGTGTTCGGGTTGTATGAACCGATTCGTTCAATGAATTTGCCATCACGTGGCGCACGACTGTCGGCAATTACGATATGATAATAAGCATATCCTTTGCGACCATGACGTTGTAATCTGATTTTTACTGGCATTTTTGTCTTTATTAAATGATTATACCTGTTGCTTTTTCTCGAAAAGCGGCTGCAAAGATAGGAAAAAGAATTTAGAATTAAAAATTTAGAATTAAAAAAGAAAGATTTCAATAAATCCCTAAACTTACTAACCACTAACCACTAACCACTAACCACTAACCATTGACCACTATTCACTCTTCATCACCCACGCGTCGGCAAACCGCGGGTCTTCATTGCGAACCTCTTCCATGTAGTTCACTGCGGAAATGATGTTGCTGAACGAGCGGATAGCAACCCGGGTGTTGTTGCTGGTTACGATGATTTCAGATTCGGGATAATCTTCCTTCTTGAGTTTGTCGCGTAAAAGCATGGCTTTTTCCGGCAAGTCGAAGGCAGCAACAATTACTTTATAGTTGTTTTTGTCTTGAAGCAAAATGTCTTCAGTCGACTCTTTTGCCGACTCTTTTGCCGGTTCCTGAGGTTGAATCTCCTGTATTGTTGTTTCAATCATGGGTGAAACTGTAATCTCGGGTAGTTCAACCCGGTTTAGCTGACTGAAATCTGCTCTCGTGATATTCGTGGATTCGTTGAGACGCGGTGAAAAAAGCAGTGCTATAAAAGTGATGAAAATGGCGGCATATTTCATCATCTTCCTTGCCGAAATGGTAAATACAATGTCTTTTGATGTCTGATTTATTGTTGGTAACAATAAATCCTGTAATCCAACATTAGCAGGTAAGAATGACAAATCGGTTGCCGGAGTGAAAATCAGGTGCGAGTCATTTTCTAAGAAAAAAGTTCCCAAACGTCCATACGCCATTTTACGAACAGCTTTCAGTTTCGTTAGAAATTCCCTGGTTTCTTTTTCAACGATGGCCGTCGCTTCACGATAGCTGATTCCTTTTTGCCGGGAAATTTCTATGGCCAGCATGCCGTCGTTTTGACTGATCAGTGGATTGAAGCTGATGGTTGCCCTGGGTGCAACGATGTATTTACCCGAGATCCGGGCCGGTTGCTGCTGTACAACAAATCCACCCAAACCCGGAACAACTGCGTGATCATTAGTCGCTAACAGTTTTTCTATGTTCCTGAAAATTGTTTCCACGACACAAAAATAAAATAAAGATTCTGGAAAAGCTACTTTTTGTTGAAAAAAATCCAATAATTTTTTAAACCTGGAATTTCTGTGTATTTTTGCAAGCGCTAACCAAATTTTAAAATATAGACAACATTGAAAACATTATTAATTACCGGTGGGGCCGGATTTATAGGCTCGCACGTTGTTCGTTTGTTTGTGACTAAATATCCTGAATATCAGGTGGTAAATCTGGATGCGTTGACTTATGCAGGTAATCTGGAAAACCTGAAAGATATTGATGGATTGTCCAATTATACTTTTGTCAAAGGAGATATTACGGATGAAAGTTTTATTCCGGAACTGTTTGCTAAGTATCAGTTTGACGGCGTGATTCACCTGGCTGCCGAGTCGCATGTCGACAGGTCTATTACCGATCCGTTTGCTTTTATCAGAACGAATGTCTTTGGTACTGCTAATTTGTTGAATGCAGCTAAAGAAAGCTGGAAAGGCAACATGGAGGGAAAGCGTTTTTACCACATTTCTACTGATGAAGTGTATGGCTCGTTAGGTGATACGGGTTTTTTTACGGAAGAGACAGCTTATGATCCGAGAAGTCCTTATTCTGCTGCGAAAGCCTCTTCCGACCATTTTGTCCGGGCATACCATCATACTTATGGTTTGCCGGTTGTGATTTCCAATTGCTCCAATAATTACGGAGCTAATCATTTTCCTGAGAAGCTGATTCCGTTGTCAATCAATAATATAAAAAATAACAGACCGATTCCCATTTACGGAAAAGGAGAAAATGTGCGTGACTGGTTGTGGGTGAATGATCATGCCCGGGCTATTGATGTGATTTTCCATGACGGTGTAGTTGGTGAGACTTATAATATCGGTGGAAATAACGAATGGACGAACATAGACCTGATCAGAAAACTTTGTGAAATCATGGACCGGAAGCTGGGGCGCGAGGCGGGAGAGTCGGCTAAACTCATTACTTTTGTAAAAGACCGTGCCGGTCACGATTTGCGATATGCCATTGATTCATCTAAATTGCAACGTGAACTGGGATGGAAACCTTCACTTCAGTTTGAAGAAGGACTGGAAAAAACAGTCGACTGGTATCTGGCTAATCAGGAGTGGATGGATAATGTTACAAGCGGGCAATATCAGTCTTATTATCAGCAACAATATGTAGAAAGATAATAATGAAAATTTGTTATTTAAGAAAAAAAGACTATCTTTGCATGCGATATTTGAAATGTGGAGGGGACGGCAGTCCCCTTTATTGTTGAAATAAGTCAAAAGATGTTAGATAAAAGTATTGTTAGTCAGATAGTTGAGTCCTATCTTCGGGAGAGTGAGCACTATCTCGTAGATTTAAAAGTGAATCAGGATAACCGGATTCAGGTGGAAATTGATTCTTTCAATGGCGTTTCGTTGGACGATTGCGTGGCGTTGAACCGTTTTTTGGAATCAAAACTGGATCGTGAGGTAGAGGACTTTGAACTTGAAGTCAGCTCTGCCGGTTTAAGTTCGCCTTTTAAAGTATTAAAGCAATACGAGAAAAATATCGGAAAAGAAGTAGAGGTGCTGACTACAGAGGGAAAGAAGCTGGCAGGAGTATTGAGTTCTGTGTCGACTGATGCTGTTGTATTGACAGTTGAAAAAGCAATTAAGGAGGAAGGTGCAAAACGTAAAAAAACCATTCAGGAAGAAATTACATTATCATTCAAAAATATAAAAACAACAAAACTGATCATTAGATTCAAATAAGCCATGAGCAAAAAAGAAACGATTAACTTGATCGATACCTTTTCGGAATTCAAGGAGTTGAAAAGTATCGACAGAACCACGCTGATTTCCGTTATGGAAGAGTCTTTCAGAAGTGTAATCGCGAAAATGTTCGGAAGTGACGATAATTACGACGTGATTATCAATCCGGATAAGGGTGACTTCGAAATTTATCGCAACCGTACAGTGGTTGAGGATGATGAATTTGAAGATGACAACCTGGAAATCAAACTTTCTGATGCGAAAAAAATTGATGAAGATTATGAGGTAGGTGAAGAAGTGACCGATACGGTTGACTTCATGAGTTTTGGTCGCAGGGCGATTTTGAATCTCAGACAAACCTTATCGTCCAAGATACTGGAGCTTCAGAAAGAAAATGTATTTGCCAAATACAGTGAAAAAGTGGGGCAGATTGTCAGCGCTGAATTATATCAGATATGGAAGAAGGAAATGTTGCTGATTGATGATGAGGGTAATGAATTGTATTTGCCAAAGTCAGAGCAGATTCCATCAGATTTTTATCGCAAGGGTGATACAGTTCGTGCAGTCGTAGCCATGGTGGAAAATAAAAACAACAATCCTAAAATTATTCTTTCGAGGGTATCCCCGGTTTTCCTGGAAAGATTGTTTGAACTCGAAGTTCCCGAGATCAACGAAGGATTGATAACCATCAAGAAAATTGCCCGTATGCCTGGTGAAAGAGCCAAAGTGGCTGTTGAGTCCTATGATGACCGCATTGATCCGGTTGGCGCCTGTGTGGGGGTTAAGGGTTCCCGTATCCATGGTATTGTACGTGAATTGCGGAATGAAAATATCGACGTAATTAATTTCACCAACAACATCAGTCTTTTTATCCAGCGTTCATTGAGTCCGGCCAAGATTTCTTCAATCCGTTTAAGCGAAGCGGATAAAAAAGCCGAAATCTACATGAAGCCGGAAGAAGTTTCGCAGGCAATTGGTAAAGGAGGGTTGAATATTAAGCTGGCCAGTATGCTGACAGGTTATACCCTGGATGTTTATCGTGAGTTGGATGATGAAGAAGAAACCGAAGATATCTACTTAGATGAATTCAATGATGAAATAGAACAGTGGGTAATTGATGCCTTCAAGAATGTCGGTTATGATACAGCTAAGAGTGTGCTTGCTGTTCCACGTCAGGATTTGATCAGAAGGACAGACCTTGAGGAAGAAACTATAGATGAAGTGCTTGCTATTTTACGCGCTGAATTTGAAGAAGAAACAGAAATGTAGGCATTTCGTAAAAAATGATATTTTGCGTATCGCTTTCTGTTTCCATTTCGTATAACTTACTTAAAAAATTATAGATTATAACATGCCCATCAGATTAAGTAAAGCTTGTAAAGAATTAAATATCGGTATAACCACAGCAGTTGACTTTTTAGCCAAAAAAGGAAACAAGATTGCCGTTGATCCCAACCTGAAATTGTCGGATGAACTTCACTTGTTATTGGTAAAAGAGTTCAATAAAGACATGGCTCTGAAAATGGAGTCGGAACGCATCAGTCAGGAGCGCCACCAGAAAGAAAAGGCATCAACCGTTGCGTTGGAAGGTTATGGCGCTAAGAAAACAGCAGAGAAAGCAGAAAATATCATCCCCGTTGAGGTGCCGGTTGATCAGTTGCCTTCAATCAAACAGGTTGGTAAAATTGATTTGGATGCTATCAACAAAAAGCCTGAACCGATAAAACCCGAACCGGTTGTGCAAAAACCGGTAAAAACAACAGAACCTGTTGAGGAACTTAAAGTGGTTGAAAAAGAAGAAGTTGAGATTCCTGTTGTTAATGAGCTGGTTCAAGAACCAGTTGAAATTGTTCAGAAAGCAGTTGCTGAAGAACACTCAGTAGAAGTTATACCGGAAATCAATCAGGAAGTGGAAGTTTCGGAGCAACCTGAAATTACTCCTCAAATCGAACCAGTTGTTTCTAAAGAAGTTGATTCGCAGGAAGAAGAAAAACAAGTGGTTGTAGAAAAAGAGCAAGAGCCTGAAGTCGAATCAGAAAAAGATGATGAAGATGAAGTGTTCTCCATTGCCAGACCTGTGGTTGAAATTAAACCGGTTGTGTTGGGTCGTATTGACCTGGATGCACTGAATCAAACTACCCGTCCCAAACCCAAAACAAAAGAACAAAAGAAAAAGGAAAGGGAGGAAAAAGCCAAAAATGCGATTGATGAAAAGAAAAAGAATCATGTAGAAACAGAAGAAGATATCAAAAAGAAAAAGAAACGGGAACGTTTCTCAAATCAAAAAGTGGATATCGAACATTTCCCGGTTGACCATTCTAAAAAGCCGGCTCAGGCTGGCGGCATGCAGGCTAAACTGGCTAAAGATAAGTTTAAGAAACCTTTGAAAACAGTTGTTGATGAGGAAGAAGTACAACGTCAGATCAAAGAGACTTTAGCAAGGATGGCCGGTACCAACAAAAAAGGTAAGGGCGCTAAGTACCGCAGAGAAAAACGTGATAGCTTTTCTGCTCGCCAGAGTGAGTTGGAAATGCAGGAACGCGAACAGGAAAAGGTGTTGAAACTCACTGAGTTTGTGACGGTAAGTGAATTGGCTGTAATGATGGATGTTTCTGTCAATCAGGTAATAGCCACTTGTATGAGTATTGGTATGATGGTTTCGATCAACCAGCGTCTCGATGCAGAAACAATTAATATTGTTGCTGATGAGTTCGGATTTACAACCGAGTTTGTGAGTGCGGATGTGGTAGAAGCTATTGGTGAAAGCGAACCGGATGATGAAGCTGATCTGCAGCCGCGTGCCCCGATTGTAACGGTGATGGGTCACGTTGACCATGGTAAGACTTCTTTGCTTGACTATATACGCAAAACCAATGTGATTGCGGGTGAAGCCGGTGGTATTACCCAGCATATCGGTGCCTATAATGTGAAATTAGATAATGGTCAGCGTATTACTTTCCTTGATACTCCAGGTCACGAAGCATTTACTGCCATGCGTGCCCGTGGTGCAAAAGTGACAGATATCGCGATTATCATCGTGGCTGCTGACGATAATGTGATGCCCCAGACGATTGAAGCGATCAACCACGCATCTGCTGCGGGAGTACCGATGATTTTTGCCATCAACAAGGTTGATAAGCCGGGAGCAAATCCTGAAAAAATCAAGGAAACGCTTGCTAACATGAATTATTTGGTTGAAGACTGGGGGGGTAAATACCAATCGCAGGATATATCAGCCAAACAGGGTATGGGTATAGCAGAACTGCTTGAAAAAGTATTGCTTGAAGCTGAAATGCTTGAACTGAAAGCCAATCCGAATAAAAGAGCTGTAGGTTCAGTGATTGAATCATCGCTTGATAAAGGTCGGGGTTATATTTCAACCATATTGGTTGAAAATGGTACCCTGAAAATGGGAGATGTGGTGTTGGCCGGAATTTATCACGGCAGGGTGAAAGCCATGTTTAATGAAAGAAATCAACGTATTCAGGAGGCAAAACCTGCTGAACCGGTGTTGATTCTTGGTTTGAATGGGGCCCCACAGGCCGGCGACAATTTCAATGTGATGGCAACCGAACAGGAAGCACGTGAAATTGCCAATAAACGTGAACAGCTGCAACGTGAGCAAAGTTTGCGCACCAAGAAACACTTTACCCTGGACGAATTGGGTCGTCGTATCGCTTTAGGAGATTTCAAAGAGCTGAATATCATTGTAAAAGGGGATGTGGATGGTTCTGTGGAAGCGCTTGCAGACTCCTTACTCAAACTTTCAACAGAAAATATTCAGATAAATGTCATTCATAAGGCTGTTGGGGCGATTTCAGATTCTGATATTTTGCTGGCAGCTGCATCCAATGCAATTATTTGCGGCTTCCAGGTTCGTCCGACAGCTTCTGCCCGTAAGATGGCTGAAAAAGAGGAAATCGACGTGCGCTTGTATTCTATCATCTACGATGCAATTGAAGAAATTAAATCGGCAATGGAAGGTATGCTTTCTCCTGAAATCAAGGAAGAGGTTACAGCCACAGTTGAGGTTCGTGAAGTATTCAAGATTACAAAGGTTGGTACGGTTGCAGGTTGTCTCGTTCGCGAAGGTAAAATTAAGAGAACGAACAAAGTGCACATTATCCGCGACGGCATTGTAATTTATACCGGCGAACTGGAATCCCTGAAACGTTTCAAAGAAGATGTGAAAGAAGTCGGAACCAATTACGAATGTGGTTTGAATATCAAAAATTACAACGACATCCGCGTTGGTGACATGATTGAAAGTTTTGAAGAAACCGAAGTTAAAAAGACTTTGTGATAAAAAATTGTAATTAGATTTGCATATATAAAATTACATTCATATCTTTGTCGTCAAATTAATATGAAAATGAAACAGAATTTAATAAATACAGCTTGGTGGTGGCGCTTGCAGAATTTCGGTTCGTGAGTGTTATTAACATGTATTTATCAAATGAATTATATTTGAAAAGGCTTGTCGGAACTCACGATAAGCCTTTTTTGTTTTAAATAATAATGATAACCCGGATGGGTGCGCAAAAGATAAAAATCATTTCTAAATTCAATATAAAATGAATCAACCGGATAATAAAGGATATTACGGGACATTCGGAGGAGCTTACATCCCTGAAATTCTACATGGCTCAGTTGAACGTTTAAAAGCTGCTTTCGATGAAGCAAAAGCTGATCCGGCTTTTAAAGCTGAATATTATGATTTGCTGAAACACTATGCAGGGAGACCTTCTCCATTGTATCATGCTAAAAGGCTGTCGGCTTTATACGGAACCAACATCTACCTGAAAAGAGAAGACCTGAATCACACCGGGTCGCATAAAATCAACAATGCACTGGGTCAGATATTGTTGGCCAAACGCATGGGGAAAACACGAATTATTGCTGAAACCGGCGCCGGACAACATGGTGTGGCTACTGCCACTGCCTGTGCCCTCATGGGCTTGGAATGTATCGTGTTTATGGGTAAAACGGATGTGGACAGACAGTTCCTGAATGTGCAGAAAATGAACATGCTGGGAGCCAAAGTCGAGCCGGTGACCAGTGGCAATATGACCCTGAAGGATGCTACAAATGAAGCTATTCGTTACTGGTGCTCTAATCCCGATTCGTTTTACATCATTGGTTCCACGGTCGGACCGCATCCTTATCCGGATATGGTGGCCTATTTTCAGTCGGTTATATCAGAAGAAATTAAGTCACAATTACAGGAACAAATAAACCGGAATTATCCGGATTACCTGATTGCTTGTGTGGGCGGTGGCAGCAATGCTATGGGTACATATTTTCATTATCTGAATGATGAACGGGTGAAGATTATTTCGGCGGAAGCAGGTGGTTTGGGTATTGAATCGGGAGAAACTGCTGCTACTATACATGTTGGAACCATAGGAATAATCCACGGTTTCAGAACGTTGCTGATGCAGGATGAGGATGGGCAGATTATTGAGCCTTATTCTATTTCGGCCGGACTGGACTATCCGGGAGTTGGACCTGCACATGCTCATTTTGCGCAAATTGGACGAACAAAAGTTCATGCCATTAACGATGATGAGGCCCTTGTGGCTGCATTTGAACTTACGAAAATGGAAGGAATCATTCCGGCCATTGAATCGGCTCATGCGCTGGGTGTGCTGAAAAAGGAGCAGCCAAACTTTAAACCCGATGATGTTGTTGTATTGACGGTTTCAGGCAGGGGTGATAAGGATATGGAAACGTATGTTAAGCGAATAGCGAATAACGAATAATCTATAGCCCCGGGTTTTAATCCGGGGGATAATTGCGTTCAATCTGAAGAAAAAATATTTTATATGAAATTATACGTACATACAAAAAAAATGCTGGCAGATATGCAGACACCTGTGGGTATATATCTGAAAATACGGGATTTGTATACCAACTCGGTGCTGCTGGAGAGCTCTGATTATCACGGGATCGAAAACAGTTTTTCGTATATAGGTTTTGCACCCGTGGGTGGTATTTCGGTGAACCGATTTCTGATCAAAGAAGAATATCCGGATGGAAAGCAAATTGAAACGAAAGTTGCGGATAAAATGACGGTGGCGGATCGTTTTGATGTTTTTCTCAAATCATTTGAATTGATTAATCAGCCAACAGAAAAAGGACTGATTAATGGTTTGCTGGGATATACCTCTTACGAGTCGGTACAGTATTTTGAAGATGTCAAACTGCATGCGCGTGAAACGGTCCCGGGTTCGATGCCGGGTTTGCATTATGTGCTGTTTAAGTACATTATCGCGATTAATCATTTTAATAATGAGTTGACCATCATTGAGAACCTGCAGGAAGCAGAGAAATCTGAAATTGATGTGATTGAGAAAGTGCTGTTGAATAATAACATTGCCACATTCGATTTTCAACCGGTAGGTGAGGAGAGATGCGATATTTCTGATGATGATTTTAGAAAAATGGTTGCACGTGGCAAAGAAGAATGTTTCAAGGGTAATGTTTTTCAGATTGTGCTTTCAAGAAGGTTTTATCAGCAGTTCAGGGGAGATGATTTTATGTTGTACCGCACACTTCGCTCCGTCAATCCTTCTCCCTACTTGTTTTATTTTAATTTCGGAGATTTCCGGATTTTCGGCTCATCGCCGGAGGCACATTTAGTGGTGGATGGAAAAAAACAGAAAGCATTTATTAAACCTATAGCCGGGACTTTCCGTCGCACCGGTGATGATGAAAAAGACCTGGAGCTGGCAGAAAAGTTAAGCAAGGATAAAAAAGAAAATGCCGAACATGTGATGTTGGTTGATTTGGCGCGCAACGACCTGAGTCGCAATACTGAAAATGTGGAAGTGGAAGTTTTCAGGGAAGTGCAATATTATTCGCATGTGTTGCATCTGGTCTCAAGTGTCAGCGGAAAACTCAGACCTGAGACTAAAGTCATCAAGCTTTTTGCCGATACATTTCCGGCCGGAACATTGTCGGGCGCACCAAAAATCAGGGCAATGCAGCTGATTGATGAGATTGAACCGCATGACCGGGGACCCTACGGAGGTTGTTTGGGTTATATTGGTTTCGATGGCAGTTTCAACCAGGCCATCACCATCCGTTCCTTTGTAAGCAAACAAAATACCCTGTATTATCAGGCCGGAGCAGGTGTGGTAGCGAAATCTGATGAAGAAAGTGAATTGCAGGAAGTAAATAATAAGTTGGCGGCGTTGAAGCGGGCGATTCAGTTAGCGAATAGCGAATAGCGAATAGTGAATGACGGAGAACGGAAAGGAGTAGCTTAGCTTATAACGAATAACGGTACAGTGGCTTCCGGAGGAAGCAAATTTTTGTAGCCCGCCAGTTAGCTGGCGGGGGGTTATCGATGCATAAGATTAGTCGTTTGACATTAGATTTTAAAAAAAACATGAAAATATTAGTATTCGACAATTACGATTCTTTTACCTACAACATCGTGCATGCGCTGAAAAAGCTCGGATATAATGATGTTGAAGTACACCGCAATGATCAGATTGCTTTAGCTGAAATTGCGCGTTTTGATAAGATTATCTTGTCACCGGGGCCGGGAGTACCCTCCGAGTCGGGGATTCTATTGGATTTGATAAGGACTTATGCCGCTTCTAAAAGTATATTGGGTGTTTGTTTGGGCGAACAGGCCATCGCTGAAGCATTTGGAGGTAAGCTGATAAACCTGCCGGAGGTGCATCATGGTGTAACGTCTGAAATACAAGTACTTGAGAATGATGTGTTGTTCAACAATTTGCCGGGAAAAATGACCGTAGGCCGATATCATTCCTGGGCTGTTGAGAAGGGATCTTTGCCCGATTGTTTGAAGGTGACTGCAGTCGATGAGTCTGGCATGATCATGGCATTGGCGCATAAGCAATTTGATGTGCGGGGTGTACAATTTCATCCGGAATCGGTGCTGACACCGGAAGGGGAGGAGATGTTGAGAAATTGGTTGGAATATTAATTTTGGCGAATATTCAATTGCCCCGGGTTTTAACCCGGGGGAAACTTATTTAGAAATACTTGTGTGTTTTGAAAAGTGTTAATATAGTATGAAACAAATTTTAAACAGATTATTCGATCATCAATCCTTATCGAGGAATGAGGCCACAGAGGTGATGACCAATATGGCAGCAGGATTATACAACGAGGCGCAGATTGCTGCTTTTATCTCGGTGTACCTGATGCGTAGCATTGAATTGGATGAAATCATCGGGTTCAGGGATGCTTTGCTTTCCATGGCTGTGAAGGTTGATTTGTCGGACTTCGGGATTATGGATATTGTAGGGACAGGAGGTGATGGAAAAAACACTTTCAATATCTCAACTGCTGCTTGTTTTGTGGTGGCAGGCGCCGGTTATAAAGTCGCCAAGCACGGCAACTATGGAGCAACATCAGTGAGTGGTTCCTCCAATGTACTCGAATATTTTGGTGCAAAATTTACTACGGATGAGTCAGTCTTGAAAACATCTTTGGATGGTTCGGGTTTTGCTTATTTGCATGCACCTATTTTCAATCCTGCGATGAAACATGTGGCGCCGGTGAGGAAAAATCTGGGTGTGCGAACATTCTTCAATGTGCTCGGACCCCTTATCAATCCGGCGCAACCCAAATATCAGTGTTTGGGTGTTTATAACCTGAAGATGATGCGGTTGTATAGCTATATCTATCAACGTTTAGGTGCTCAGTATAGCATCGTACACAGCTTGGATGGTTATGATGAAATATCGCTGACAGATACCACTAAGGTAGTAAACAATACAGGCGAATTTATTTTTACTCCGGAAGAATTAGGCTTTAATAAGATTGAACAACAGGTTTTATGGGGCGGTGCAACTGTACAGGATGCTGCAGCAATTTTCCTGAATGTGCTTGAGAATAAAGCTTCAACTGCACAAAGAGATGCGGTGATTATCAATGCCGCTTTGGCAATCCAGACCCGTTGTCCGCTTAAATCAATCGAAGATTGTAAAACAGAAGCCATGGAATCGCTGCAAAGTGGATCGGCAATCAATGCGTTTCGGAAATTTATTGAAATATACAATTAACAGAAAACGTAGGGGCGCAACGCTTGCGCCCAAATAATGTATAATTAAGGAGGCATGACAATATTAGATAAGATAATTGCTGATAAAAAAACAGAAGTCGCAAATCGTAAAAAATTGATAACGATTGATGATTTACGAACTGCACCCTATTTCAGTAGAAAATGTATTTCTCTGAAAGACAGGTTGATTGCATCATCTTCAGGCATTATAGCTGAGTTTAAAAGAAAATCACCTTCGAAAGGCTGGATACATGAAGAGGCGGACGTGGTGGAGATTACTTCGGGATATGATGAAGCAGGGGCAGCCGGCATTTCTGTTTTGACCGACAGTAAGTATTTCGGCGGCGTACCCGAAGACCTGACAGCAGCCCGTCCGCATGTGCATTGTCCCATCCTGCGTAAGGATTTTATCATCGATGTTTTTCAGTTATTTGAAGCAAAAGCGATGGGAGCTGATGTGATTTTACTGGTTGCAGCGGCGTTAACAGTAGATGATACGCTCGAGCTTGCCCAGCAGGCAAAAGCGCTGTCGCTGGAAGTGTTACTCGAAATTCATAACAGGGAAGAACTTGTGCATATCAATGATTTTGTGGATATGGTAGGTGTGAACAACCGTAATTTAAAAACGTTTGAAGTCAGCACGGATGTTTCGTTTGAACTGGCAGAATTGATTCCGGATCAATTTGTTAAAATCAGTGAAAGTGGTATTTCTTCTCCTGAAACGGTTAATGCGCTTAAAAATACAGGATATCAGGGTTTTCTGATGGGCGAGAATTTTATGAAAGAACTAAACCCTGCAAAAGCATTAAACAGTTTTGTTCAGGAATTAAAAAAACAAACTAACCATTGACCATTGACTACTCACCCCTTCAAATAATGAATGTTTTAATTAAAATATGTGGCATGCGCGATGCTGACAACATACGTGAAGTGTTGACACTTACTCCTGATTTTATGGGATTCATTTTCTATCCCAAATCTCCGAGGTATGTAGCATCACCTGAAGCGCTAAAGCATATCAGATTTGGTCAGAACACGACAAAAACCGGGGTTTTTGTCAATGCTTCCGAAGAAGATATCATGCAAAAGGTGGAATTATACGATTTGCAGGCAGTACAGTTACATGGAAATGAGTCAGCCGAACTTTGCAGTTCCCTGAAAAGTAGAGGTTTAATAGTGTTGAAAGCTTTTCAGATACATTCAGCTGAAGACTTTAAAAATGCAGTGCGTTATAATCGTCAGGTCGATTATTTCTTGTTTGATACGAAGACAGCTTCTTATGGGGGATCAGGCTCCAAGTTTGACTGGAGTTTACTTGATGCTTATCATGGAGATACCCCTTTTTTCCTCAGTGGGGGAATTGGTCCGGATGATGCCTGCGAGATACAAAAGATTAATCATCCATATTTCAGGGGAGTTGATTTAAACAGCAGATTCGAAACTGCTCCGGCAATCAAAGATTATGAATTATTACAACAATTTATCAAACAGCTTAACGAGTTATGAATAGAATCAATCAATTGTTCGAAAAAAAACAGAAAAATATTCTTTCAGTTTATTTTACAGCCGGTTTCCCACAATTAGAAGATACAGTGCCGGTACTAAAAGCATTACAGGCAAATGGTGTTGATTTGGTCGAAATAGGGATTCCGTTCTCCGATCCGATGGCCGACGGACCTGTTATTCAGCAGTCGAGCCATGAAGCCCTGCAAAATGGTATGAGCATTCGCAAGTTGTTTAGTCAGTTGACCGATATACGTCAGGAAATCCAAATTCCATTGGTGATGATGGGTTATCTCAATCCCGTGATGCAATTCGGGTTTGAGAATTTTTGCCGGGAATGCAGTCGGGTTGGTGTGGATGGTATGATTATACCAGATCTCCCTATGTCGGATTATCTGCATGAGTATAAGGCCATAGCTGATAAGTATGATCTGAAATTCATCTTCCTGATTACGCCCGAGACATCAGAGGAGAGAATCCGTGAAATCGATGAACATACAAACGGATTTATCTACATGGTTTCTTCGGCAGCCGTGACCGGCACTCAACAATCGTTCGACAGTCGCATTGCCTATTTCAATCGCATCAATGCCATGGGATTGAAAAATCCAAGGTTGATTGGTTTTGGGGTTTCTAATAAAGCAACCCTCGAAATGGTCAATCAACATGCCTCAGGAGCAATTATAGGTTCGGCTTTCATCAAAACCCTCGGCGAACAGCATCAAATTGGCACTGCCGTAGAAGTTTTGTTGGATAATCTAAAAAAATAGTTATTTTTGTCAGGTAATCAAACTCAGACTGTCATGAATAAAATCCTGTACCTGCTGTTCTTTTTGTGCTCGTTGTTTTTTATGAACGCCAATGCACAATCCCCATCTGCTGATAAAGTTGTTGTTTCTGAAACGACTGAGGAAGTCAGGAAAGCTTATCCGGTGGTTTTCTATACAGACACTTTATTTTTTATTGACTCCAGACTTGCGTCCCTGACAGCGGAGGAAAGAGCGGAGAAGATATCAGTCAGACTCGAAAAAATATTTGATGAGAATACTTACAGTACCAATAAGATCATCACATCTCAAAACGGTAGTTATGTTGATATTATTTGTGGTGAGACCATCATTATGAGTGTGTCAGAGAATGATGCGCTGAGTAAGGGTGTTGGTAGTATGGAGCTGGCAGAAGAATACATTCAGCAAATTCAGACTGCCATTGATAAAGCCAGAAAAGACCGGAGTTTTGTTACCATAATAATCCGTATCGGACTCGTGCTGTTAGTTCTTGCCGGTATCTGGTTAATGATATTCTTAATTAAAAGAGGTCATTTGTATGTTGTTGACAGAATTACAGTAAATAAAGACAAGTGGTTAAAGAACCTTTCATATAAAGACTATACTTTTCTTACAGCAGAGCAGGAACTTAGTGTTGTTTTCTGGTTGTTGAAAGTTCTTAAGTGGGCAGTAATAATCATTCTAATCTATTTGTTGCTGCCAATGATATTCAGTATCTTCCCATTTTCCAGGGGATGGGCAGCCACTTTGTTTGGTTTTGTGTGGGGACCATTTAAAGCTATGATGCTTTCAGTCTGGAATTATTTGCCTGAATTATTTACCATCATTGTTATTTATTTTATATTTAAGTATCTGATACGATTTGTTAAATATGTTTTTACTGAAATAGAATCCGGAAAACTTGTAATTTCAGGATTTCATGCCGATTGGGCATTGCCTACTTTCAGAGGCTGTCTCAAAAGGTAGACAGCCTCTTTTTTATTGTTTTATTTTTCAAAAAATGGCATCAATTAATTTGCTTATTTGTATGATATTTTATATCTTTATGGCTGTAAATCAAAGATGTAAGTTA